>DITJ01000104.1 GCA_002422795.1 Alphaproteobacteria bacterium UBA6187
AATCTTAAATCCTAAATCAAAAATCCCTATGCCCATACTTCTATTATCCCCCACCACCATCAACCGCATTGCCGCCGGAGAAGTTATTGAGCGCCCGGCATCGGTAGTAAAAGAATTAGTGGAAAATGCTATAGATGCAGGCAGTACGCGCATAGAAATAGCCATACAAAATGGTGGCAGGAATTATATTTCAATAGCAGATAATGGCTCCGGGATGAGCCGCGAGGATCTGGAAATATGTGTGGAACGCCACGCTACCTCGAAACTCACTGATGATGCAATGTTTGATATAAACTTCCTGGGCTTCCGGGGAGAGGCCTTGCCTTCAATAGGCTCTGTAAGCCGCCTTACTATAACCACAAGGAGCGAGGATGATGATTCCGGCTGGTCTATTTCCATAAATGGTGGTGAAAAACTTGCGCCCGTTCCGGCATCATCACCAAAAGGCACAAAAGTTGAGGTGCGAGATTTATTTTATGCTACCCCAACCCGCCTTAAGTTCCTTAAAACCGAACGCACAGAAACAATTTATATACAAGATATAGTAAACCGCTTGGCAATGGCACATCCGCATGTTGAATTTATCTTAAAAAATGGCGATAAAACAATACTTAAAACTTCCAGCCTGCAAGGAAATTTCCTGGATACCAGCATTAAAAGGCTTGAGGAAGTTTTAGGCAAGGATTTTGCAGAAAATTCTGTAAGGGTGGATGTATCACGCGATAATGCTAGCCTACGAGGCTATGCGGGTCTTCCCACATATAACCGCGGCAATGCTACTTCACAGTATTTATTTGTAAATGGCAGACCGGTGAAAGATAAAGTTCTGCTTGGCGCAGTGCGCGCAGCATACCAGGATTTCCTAGCGCGTGACCGCTACCCGGCGGTCGCTTTATATCTGGAGTTGGACGGGCAGGAAGTGGATGTGAACGTGCATCCCACTAAAGCCGAAGTGCGCTTCCATGATAGCGGCATGATACGAGGGCTTATAATCGGGGGGCTAAAAAATGCCCTTTCAAATGCAGGCCATAGGGCTTCAACCACGGTCGCCACGCAGGCATTATCATCATTTAATAATAGCGAAATATCGAATATCCGCTCTTTCAAAAGGCCGGATTTTTCCACAATACAAAACAGCTTTGGTGCTTATATCCCACCAATGGCTGAGCATAATAAAGAAACTAGCCTGTCTGAAAAATCTCCTTCAGAATACAGACAACCCAGCCAGCAATATACTGAATTAAAACAGGATAAATTATTTACAGAAAACACCCAGTCTTTCCGTAACTATAAGCAGGAAGAAATAACTACTGATGACTATCAACCGCATAATCCAAATTACCCGCTTGGCATGGCGCGTTGCCAATTGCACGGCACCTATATAGTTGCGCAAACGGAAGATGGTATAATAATCGTAGATCAACACGCTGCGCATGAACGGCTGGTATATGAAAAGATGAAACTATCGCTGGCGAAAACAGGTATAAAAACCCAGCGCCTTCTTATCCCTGAAATTGTTGAGCTAGATGAAATATCAGTAATGCGGCTAGCTGCAAGGGCGGCAGAGTTTGCGGAGCTTGGTCTGGTTTTAGAGCGTTTTGGCGAAAGTGCAATTATTGTGCGCGAAACCCCCGCAATGCTTGGTGAGGTTAATATTGATGGGTTAATTAAGAAGCTCGCAGAAGATATTAGTGTGTTTGCAGAAGGGCTTTCCCTAAAGGAAAGGCTAGAGGAAGTTTGCGGCACAATGGCATGTCATGGCTCGGTGCGCGCTGGCAGGCAATTAAACCCGCAAGAGATGAACATCATCCTGCGCAGCATGGAAGAAACCCCATATTCCGGGCAATGTAACCATGGCCGCCCTACTTATGTTGAACTGAAATTAAAAGACATAGAAAAACTATTCGGAAGACGGTAGGGAATTACCTATTCTTGCGCAGCAGCACATAAAACGCGCCATCGCCGCCATGCTGTGGTTTTGCATGGGTAAATGCTAGTATATATTCTCGCAGGCCAGACGTGCTTAGCCATTTAGGGAATTGCTCGCGTAATATTCCATTTCCTTCCACACCTTTACCGGTTATAACCAGAATACAGCGCTTCCCCATACTATGCGCTGTTGCTATGAAATAACGCATAGTTTCAAATGCTTCATCCTGGGTGCGGCCATGCAGGTCTAGCCTTGCTTCAATCGGGTAATCACCATCTTTAAGTTTCTGGGCAACCGAGCCATCCACATGCTTCATATCTCCGGCTTCCAGATAATCCTGCTTTATTTCTTTTTTCAAAACTGGCGGGGAAGGAATGATAGGTGTTATTTTTATCTCTGGCGCTTTTCTCTTCTGGCTGGCAGCGGCCGCAGCATCCCTGGCTATCCTTATAGGTTTCTTGCTTTTAAGCGGCGCAAAATCACTGGCAACGGCCTTCCACAAGGCATTATCATCTTCATAAAATTCTTTATCAGCCATTTCTACCCATCACTTACTTCTTCACTTATTGCATTAGGAAGTAATATAAAATACTTGCCTTCATTATTCTGGTATCCCGCCATTTTTTCTGCGTCAACACCGTAACCAAAGAATATATCGCCGCGTATCGGCCCTTTTATAGCCCCACCAGTATCTTGCGCCACCAGCAATTTCTGGAAGTGCGCAGAATTTTCTTCATTTGCACCGCCATTTAATTTAGCCTCAAGCCATATAGGCGCGCCATATGGAATATATTTTTTATCAACAGCAAGCGATCTCATTGGGGTAAGCGGAACACCTTGCGCACCAATTGGCCCCTCCCCTTTTATCTCTCGGAAGAATACATATGATTGATTCTTCTCCAAAGTTTCCTGGGCTTTATCAGGGTTTTGCTTTAGCCATTCTTCAATAGTTGCCTTGGAAATATTTTTCTTTTCCAAATATCCTTCCTGGAATAAATACCTGCCTATCGGGTAATAACTATAGCCATTTTGCCCATCATAACCAATTTGCATCAGGCTGCCATCTTCTAATTTTATTCTTGCAGAACCTTGTATTTGCGCGAAAAACAATTCCACCTTATCATCCACCCAGGCGATTTCCAACCCTTTCTCATCAAGCGCGCCAGCCTCTATTTCAGCCCTTGAAAAATATTGCTGCTTGGCTATTAAATCTTTAGGCTTACCATAAACCGGGTATATATACGGGAATTGCTTAGTACGGCTACCGTTTAAATCACTTTCGAAATATCCGGTAAATAAACCTTTGCTTTTCCAGCGGTTTTTAACAGCATAGGGGGTGAAGTTACTTTCAAAGAACAACTTAGGATCAACAGAATCATCTATTTTACTACAAACCTCCTGCCAATCTTTATATACACCGCCAGTTCCGCTGGAATGGATTTTTTTATCAGCAGGCATTAATTTATATTTTGCGCAAGATTTTTTAAAGGCAAGCATAGCCTCTGCCTGGTCATCATTGTTCCAGCCTTTAAGCTTTTCATATTTAACCTTCGTTAGTGAAAACTTATCTTTAAACATGCCGCTACAGGCACTTAAATTGCCCAGCAGTATTACCGCCAGAAGAATGCGGCTATAGCGCGTAAAAAATACTTTTTTTAAAATCATTCTATTTACCTAATATCTAAGCTTAAGCCGCTGATGTGCCAAGCAATTCCCAACTAGGATTGGTTGATGAAACATCCCGGCCAAATGTCCAGATTTCTTCAATCTTATCGAGTTGCGAAGGATTGCCTTCTATGATTTTTCCTTGCTTATCGCGGATAATATTTATTTGTTCGGAAACAATATTCACAGCAATACGTGCATATTTTTTATTCATCACAATATCTTTGATTGTAGACGAAACTATCGCCACTAATGTAGTTTCTTCAATTTCTTCGGTTTTTTCCCTTCTGTCCATTTCACTGGCGAATTTATCGTAAACTTCCTTGCTTAGCAAAGGTTGTAGCGTAGCTTTGTCGCCACTTGCAAATGCTTTTATAATTATTTCAAAAGCGCGCCTTGCTCCGTTTAGGAAAGTTTCAGCCGCAAAGGCAGGATCATACTTCCTTATTTCCCTTATGCTTTCAGCAAGTTTCTTGCCAAATCTTGCTTCTAAGTCTGCATCATCAGATGGCTTTAGCTCGACATAAGTAGCCTCTATGATTTTTTCGGCATGAGGAACGGTCGCCATCTTGCGGCCAGCCTGGTCTGGTTCGAAATCCTTGCGACCCAGAACATTGTAAACTCTGAACCCTATAAAAGCTGCAATAGCTGCAAAAAATATTATATCAATCATGTTAAAACCTTTTTTTGTAGAATTACCTTTTAAAATATTATAAGGAACTACAAAGCTTTATTCTATAAATATTTAATAACAAATGAGGGTAAAAATGCCGGAAAAACAGAATGGAACAGCCAATAACGACCAAGTGAAGCGGCAGATAATTATAAATGCGCAGTATATCAAGGATTTATCTTTTGAAAATCCAGGCGCGCCATCCAGCCTAGTCGGCAACAAAGAAATGCCGAAAATCGATGTTGCAGTTGATGTTCAGGTGCAAAAGCTTGCAGAAACTAGCTTCGAGGTTGCTTTGGTAGTATCTGCAAATGCCAATATTAATGATAAAAAACTATTTTTAATTGAACTTAATTACGGCGGCGTTTTCACTATTGACGTTCCGGCAGAAGAACTTGAGCCAATGCTTATGATTTACTGCCCGAACATGCTTTTCCCTTATGCACGCAGGATACTTTCTGATTCAGTGCGTGACGGCGGCTTCCCGCCCCTTATGCTTGATCCTATTGATTTTGCTTTGCTATACCAGCAGCATAAACTTTCTGCTGTAAAGCAGGAAAAGAAGGCTTAGGTTTCTTAATTTATGATTTAAGATTTATGATTTAAGATTTATTTTAATCTTACTTCTTAAATCTTAAATCGACCTCTTGATTCAACCGTTTCTGCAAAAGATTTGTGCGCCTCCTCACCTGCTGTATATGATGCCGTGCTGGAACTTCTCCGGCGCACCTCTTTTTCTTCTTGCATAGATTCTAACTTTATCTTTTGTTCAGCAGCCTCTTGTATACTGGCTACATCAAACTCATTCTTAAGAATAGTTCCTATACGAGTTAAAATCTTTATTGAATTTTTAATTCCAGACATGTGTATTGAATATGTGCCATCAGAATTTTCCAATGCCACTCCTAAATGGCGAAGCTCTAGGGGAACTATTCTATTTGCCATTCTTTTATTATTGCATGTAATTATTAAGTCACCATTATCACAGCTTCTGAATGCACTATTCACATTAATTTTTATTTTTCTATCAGGACTATGTGGCGGACTTAGTGGTGAAGCTTCCATAATTATACCATTTTTATTAATATTTTAACATACTCAGGAGTGTACAAAATATTTACTCTTTAATGCAAGGCAAATATTACACATAATTATGACTTTTGGATAAAGACACTATCTTTGCAGGTGCTGGCTAAGCCAGTAAGCGAGTTGATTAAAGATAAGATATATTATGGAAATAATACGATTTTACAAATAAAGTGAATTCTGTATTATACGGTGAATTATTAACACCATGTAAAAAAATATGTCACAATCAGTAAACCAAATTCGCGCATCATTCCTCGATTACTTCAAAGGCAAAGGCCATGAGGTTGTCAAATCTGCGCCACTTGTGCCGCATAACGACCCCACCTTAATGTTCACGAATGCAGGCATGGTGCCGTTTAAAGATGTTTTCACGCAGAATGAAACCAGGCCTTATAAACGCGCAACCAGCTCCCAAAAATGCGTGCGTGCTGGCGGGAAGCATAACGATCTGGATAATGTCGGCTACACCGCGCGCCACCATACATTCTTTGAAATGCTTGGCAATTTCTCATTTGGTGATTATTTCAAAGAAGGTGCCATTGAATTTGCCTGGGAATATTTAACTAAAACTGCTGCAATTCCAAAAGAAAAACTGCTGGTAACGGTTTATCATACTGATACCGAGGCTGCAAATTTATGGAAGAAAATAGCTGGCCTTCCTGAAGATAAAATAATCCGCATATCTACCAACGATAATTTCTGGTCGATGGGCGATACCGGCCCGTGCGGCCCTTGTTCGGAGATTTTCTTCGATCATGGCTATAAAATTCCTGGCGGCCCTCCGGGTTCCGCTGCCGAGGATGGTGACCGTTTCATAGAAATCTGGAATCTTGTGTTCATGCAATATGAGCAGCTTGCTTCTAAAGAGCGCATTGCCCTACCTGCCCCTTCAATTGATACTGGTATGGGTTTGGAGCGTGTAGCGGCTGTTTTGCAAGGTGTGCATGATAATTACGATATTGATTTATTCAAATCCTTAATTTCTGCATCTATTGAACTTACTAAAAATAATGATCCTGCTCATTCCGCTTCCCACCGAGTGATTGCCGATCATTTGCGTTCTATCAGCTTTTTGCTGGCTGATGGTGTTATGCCTTCAAATGAAGGCCGCGGTTATGTGTTGCGCCGCATTATGCGCCGCGCCATGCGCCATGCACGGCAGTTAGGTTCGCGTGAGCCAATGATATATAAATTAGTGCCAAGCCTGGTGAAAGAAATGGGTGGGGCTTATCCAGAACTTACGCGCGCACAGTCGCTTATAACCGAAATTGTAAAATTGGAAGAAGAGCGTTTCGGCCAGACTATCGACCGCGGCTTAAAGCTTCTGGATGAAGAAACTACCAGCATTAGCAGCGGCGGCACACTGGCTGGCGATGTGGCCTTTAAACTATATGATACATACGGTTTCCCGCTTGACCTTACCGTTGATATTTTGCGTTCTAAAAATATATCTGTTGATGAAGATGGCTTTGCTGGCGCAATGCTTGAGCAGAAAACCCGCGCCCGCGCTGCTTGGAAAGGTTCTGGCGCGAAAGCTACTGATGAAATCTGGTTCAATATTCGTGAGGCTGACGGCGCTACCGAGTTCTTAGGCTATAAAGTAAGTAATGCTCAGGCGCAAGTTATTGCAATTGTGAAAGATGGCAAGCCTGTAACAAATGCAAATATTGGCGAAGAAGTGGCTATTGTTCTGAATCAAACTCCATTTTATGGCGAATCAGGCGGCCAGCAAGGCGATCATGGCGCAATAACCGCAGGCGAATTGGAAATACAAATTACTGATACCCAGAAATATCTGGGCGCTATTCATGTGCATATTGGTAAAATCACCAAAGGTGAAATTAAAATTGCTGATACTGTGGAAGCCGCGGTAGATATGGAAAGGCGCGCCCGACTGGTTGCCAACCACTCTGCTACGCATATTGTTCATGCGGTGCTGCGAAATATCCTAGGCGACCACGTAACCCAGAAAGGCTCGCTCGTGGCGGAAGACCGCCTGCGTCTTGATATCAGCCACCCGAAAGCTTTAAGCTTTGAAGAAGTAAGCGCAGTTGAGGCGGAAGTAAACCGTATTATACGTGAAAATACTGAAGCAACCACATTGGTGATGCCTCCTGAAGATGCCATAAAACAAGGGGCAATGGCGCTGTTTGGCGAAAAATATGGTGATGAAGTGCGTGTTGTAAGTATGGGCGGCCAAGGGACAGGGGCTAAGGGACAAGGGGAAGGGGTAGGTACAGAAGGCAGCGCTACCCTTCGCCCTTCGCCCTTCGCCCTTAAACCTTACTCTGTTGAACTTTGCGGCGGAACCCACGTTAAACGCACTGGCGATATCGGCTTATTTAAAATAGTTTCCGAAAGTGCAATTGCCGCAGGTGTGCGCCGCGTTGAAGCCCTTACTGGCGATGCTGCCCGCGAATATTTAAACGCCCGCGAAAAAACCTTACTTGAGATTGCCGCTAAACTAAAATCTTCCCCGGATGCAGTGCTTGCCAGGATTGATAACTTGCTCGATGATCGCAAGAAAATGGAAAAAGATTTGAGTGAAGCAAAGAAAGCTGCGGCAATGGGCGGTGCAGCAAGTGCTGGCAATACACAGGAAGATATAAACGGAGTAGCATTTATCGCTAAAAGTTTTGCAGATATGCCGCCAAAGGATTTACGTGACCTTGCAGGTGATTTGCAAAAGCAGATCGGCTCTGGCGTTGTTGCAGTTACTTCCTCTTTTGAAGGCAAAGGTTCAATCATTATTACTGTTTCTGATGATTTAACTTCTAAAATCAGCGCAGTAGATTTGGTAAAAATTTCCGCAGAAATACTAGGCGCCAAAGGCGGCGGTGGCAAACCTAATTTTGCCCAGACTGGCGGCCCTAATGGCGATAAAACTGGGGAAGCTTTGGATGCGATAAGGAAGGCGATTGCTGCGTAAAAATGGGAAATGCTATACAAAGCAAGCTTTAAGTGATTGCTTTGCGTGCAAACTCCTTTTACACAAACTATTTGAAAATAGCTTAAATAAGCTGTAAGCATCAGGCTTACGAAAAAATGAAGGGAAGCGTTAGTGTCTGGAAACTTAAATATAGCTATTGCAGGTATTGGTACTGTTGGCGGCGGTGTTGTTAAGATATTGTCTGAAGCTGCGAGCTTGCTTGAAAAGCGCTGCGGCAGGAAGGTCGTGCTGAAAGCGGTTTCTTCCCGTGATTGCGGTAAAGCCAGGGATTTTAAAGTAGGCAGCGATGTTAAATGGTATGATGATGCTCTTGCCCTTGCTGATGATAAAGATATAGATGTAATAGTTGAATTAATTGGCGGCGCAGATGGCATTGCGCTGGAATTATGCGAGAAAAGTTTAAATGCCGGAAAGCATTTTATAACGGCTAATAAGGCGTTAGTTGCCAAACATGGCAAGCGCCTTGCGGAAATAGCCGAGCAAAAGAAAGTAGCATTTGCCTTTGAAGCTGCAGTTGCGGGCGGAATCCCTGTAATTAAGGTGCTGAAAGAAGGTTTAGTTGGTAATGATTTTTCGCGTATTGCCGGTATAATGAATGGAACTTGTAATTATATCCTAACAGAAATGAAGGAAACAGGCCGCAGCTTCGCGGATGTTTTAAAAGAGGCGCAAGATTTAGGCTATGCTGAAGCCGACCCTAGCTTTGATGTGGATGGGATTGATACGGCGCATAAGCTTTCAATATTAACCTCAATTGCCTTTGGTGTTCCGGTAAATTTTGAAGCAATTTATATTGAAGGCATAAGAGAATTATCCCTGCTTGATATAAGTGATGCACATGAACTTGGTTATAAGATAAAACTTCTCGGCATTGCTGTAAAGCGAGATGGCGTTATAAAGCAATCTGTATATCCATGCCTTGTTCCGGTTGATTATCCGCTTGCGAAAGTTGATGGCGTAAATAATGCGATATTTATCGAAGGCAGTTATGTTGGTAAAATTGTATTGGAAGGCCCTGGTGCGGGTCGTGGGGCAACGGCATCTGCGGTGCTTTCAGATATTATAGATGTGGCATCAAACAGGTTTACATACCCATTTGGCGTTCCGGTAGGTTCGCTGGAAAAATGTAATTATACAGGGGTTGAAAAACATAAGGGTGAGTATTATTTACGCATAACTGCGCTTGATGAAGCGGGCATCCTTGCCGGAATCAGTGACATTCTAAGGGATGAGGAAATTTCCGTTGAATCATTATTACAAAAACCTGTAAAAAAGGGTGATAATGCAAATATTGTGGTAATAACGCATAGCTGCACTGAAAATAGCGTAAAGAAAGCTGTGACAAGAATCGCAAAAATAAAAGGCGTAGTGAATGCGCCTAAGGTATTAAGAATAGAATCAGTGTAGTTTGTCGTTTATAGTTTGTGGTTTATAGTTCAGTAAGAAATTACTATATATTCCCTAACGATAAACGATAAACTATAAACGACAAACTACAAACGGGATTTAAAAAATGGCCATAAAACTGCATAAAAGCGACGATGATATTATAACTTTGGATCGCAATTTTGCGATGGAGGCGGTGCGTGTAACAGAAGCTGCTGCCCTTGCAAGTTATAAATGGATGGGCCGTGGCGAAGAAAAAGCCGCCGATCAGGCAGCCGTAAACGCTATGCGTAAAGCCTTAAATACACTTACAATTGATGGCACTGTAGTAATTGGCGAAGGCGAGCGTGATAAAGCCCCGATGCTTTATATTGGTGAAAAAGTTGGCTCAGGGCAGGGGCCTTCAATTGATATTGCTCTTGACCCGTTAGAAGGCACAACAATTTGTGCCACTGGTGCGCCGAATTCCCTTTCCGTTATAGCAATGGCAGAAAAAAACTGCTTCTTGCATGCACCGGATGTGTATATGGAAAAAATTGCAGTAGGTGGCGGATTGCCAAAAGGTGTGGTTGACCTTGATAATTCACCTGAAACAAATTTAAAGAATCTTGCCAGAGCCAAAAAATGCGAAATATCTGATTTATTGGTGTGTATATTAGACCGCGATAGGCATGCTGAAGCTATTGCTAAGGTAAGGGAAGCTGGCGCGCGTATACAGTTAATCTGTGATGGTGATGTTGCTGGTGTTATCGCTACAACTAACGCCCTTGAAACTGGTATCGATTTATATATGGGTACAGGCGGTGCACCAGAAGGCGTGCTTGCTGCGGCAGCCCTTCGCTGTGTTGGCGGCCAGATGCAGGGACGCTTGCTATTTAGCGACAGCACACAGCGTGAACGTGCCAAGCGTATGGGAATAACAGATTTCAGCCGCAAATATAACCTTGAAGAAATGGCAAAAGGTAATGTAATGTTTGCCGCAACTGGTGTTACAAACGGTAGTATGCTTGAGGGCGTGAAAAGGTTCCCAGGAGGCGCATATACACATTCTGTTGTGATGCGCTCTAAAACTGGCACGGTGCGTTATATTAAAGCGCAACACTTCTTTGACCGCAAAACTGGTGGCGATCCTGCTGGGGTTCTATAGTATTTATGATTTTAGATTTATTCATTATAATCAAAATTAGAGAGGCTTTGATAGATTCTTCATCAAAGCCTCTCTTTAATTATGCCTTAGAATACAGCCTCAGGCTCTTCCGCCTCAGATTTACTTGCAACTGCCGCAATTGCACCAGTGCTTGCCCTGATTTTATCTTCAATTTCCTTGGCAATAGCAACATTTTCTTTAAGGAAGTTACGTGCATTTTCTTTGCCCTGGCCTATGCGGGTGCTTTCATACGAAAACCAAGAGCCGGCCTTTTCAACGATTCCGGCTTTAACGCCAAGCTCGATAAGCTCGCCTTCTTTTGAAATACCTTCGCCATAAAGAATATCGAATTCCACCTGTTTAAATGGCGGTGCAACTTTGTTTTTAACTACTTTAACACGGGTTAAGTTACCAACGATATCTTCTTTATCTTTTAAGGCACCAACGCGGCGTATGTCGATACGCACAGAAGCATAAAACTTGAGCGCATTTCCGCCGGTAGTAGTTTCAGGGTTACCAAACATTACACCGATTTTCATACGGATTTGGTTAATGAAGATAATCATGCAGCCTGATTTAGAAACAGAGCCGGTAAGTTTACGTAAGGCCTGGCTCATAAGCCTTGCTTGTAAGCCCATATGGGAATCACCCATTTCACCTTCAATTTCCGCCTTTGGAGTAAGTGCAGCAACGGAATCGACTACCAACACGTCAATTGCGCCAGAGCGCACTAATGTATCAGTGATTTCCAATGCCTGCTCGCCAGTATCAGGTTGGGAGATAATCAAATCATCCGTATTAACACCAAGTTTACGTGCATATTCAGGGTCAAGTGCATGCTCCGCGTCTACGAATGCACATACACCGCCAAGTTTCTGGGCTTCCGCGATGATATGAAGTGTAAGTGTAGTTTTACCAGAGCTTTCCGGTCCGAATATTTCGATAATCCTGCCGCGCGGCACTCCGCCTATGCCAAGCGCCATGTCAAGCCCAAGTGAGCCAGTTGAAATTGCCGCAACTTTTTCCGCGCGTTTGTCGCCAAGTTTCATTACTGAACCTTTACCGAAAACTTTTTCTATCTGAGATAATGCCGTATCTAATGCTTTCTGTTTATTTGCGTCTATAGCCATAACGCTCTCCATATATGATTAATCTTTAGAGGCGAAACATACAAGACATGTCACACTTTAGCCAGATTTTTTTAGCAGGATGATGAATTATTTATAGGCAAGAGGATGTGGGTGGAAACGTATCTATAATAATAACTTTTGAAGGATGAATTATTTATATATAAACATCAGCCGGCAGCCAACTGCATTGGTGGAAAGATAAGTGAGGGTAGGAGCGGTGGATGAATCTACTGCGCTCGCTATAGCCGCGCCATCCCTACAAGTGAGCACGCCCTCATCAAAACCATTATCTGCCATTAATTTTCCTGTGCCCGGCTTGCCATCATCAAATTTCCTATCCAAAGATGCTGCTTCTCTAGGAGTTAAGAAAGCAGAGCGCGATCCAACGTCAGTGGAGCCGAATGCAAAAACCGTATTATATTTCCCATAAACCGCACTAGTAGCATAACCCCATCCATTTTGTGTAAGGCCGAATGTAAAAAAACGAACCCCTACTGTGCTTGAATAACCAGACACACCAACGTTACCACCAGGAATATCATATCCAAGAACTTCAAATAATAAAGCAGCAGAATAATTTCCATTATTAATCAAGCCAGCTAATTTTAATTGCTGCCATGCACGTGCTCCTTCAGTGTGGCCTACAATTTTTTTATCGCCGTTTCCATTAACAGTTTCTGCCCAATAAGAGGTCGCAGTTGTAATATCGCCAGCCATGCCGCCATATTGCAGTTCAAAAGCCCTCATCGCCGAAGTATAGGAGTCTTTATTTGTAATTATACTTCTAAGTTTGAATTGCTTAACCAGGCCAGCACCAGTAGTAACCCCCGCAATAATCAGGGCAACTATTACAATAACAATTGAAAGTTCAACAAGCGTGAAGGCTTTTTTGTTTGATGGGGAATATACTAACATCACTTACGCCTTGTTTTGTTATATAAGTTATAACGCAAAATAAACCGCTACCTTTTTAAGGGCGCAGGTGAAACCCTACATTAACAATAACATAATCCATCAGCAGGTGGTAGGCAATTTGTTAAATTAGCTACTTCCGCGAGTGCGGCTTCTTTATGCCACAGCTTAATGATAAATTATTTATATATAAACATAAGTCTGCAACCAACTGTATTGGTAGTTAGATAGGTGAGGGTGGGAGCGTTGGATGCAGTTACGGCGCTTGCAACAGATGCGCCACCATTCCTACAACTGGAAACACCTGTATCAAAACCATTATCTGCCAGTAAAATACCCGCGCCAGGCTTCCCATCATCAATTTTTTTATCTAAAGATAAAGCTTCTACTGGGCTAAAAGAGGAATTTGCTGCGATATGTACTGTGCCATTAACTATTTTTCCAACTCCCAAAGCTGTATTGTATTTTCCATAAACCGGACTCGTACCATAGCCCCACTGATTACCAATAAAAGTGAATGTAAAGATATGAAACCCGACTATATTTGAATAACGGGAATATCCTATATTAACGCCCGGAACTTCATTTATGGCATATATACCATTATAACTACCATTGCTAATTAAGTTTGCCAATTGTAAATGATTCCATGCATAAACTCCCTCGTCGATGCCTATGATTTTTCCATCTCCATTTCCATTGCTTGCTCCCCAGTATAAGCTGGCATTTTTTAAATCCCCCGCCATGCCTCCATATTGCAGTTCAAATGCACGCATTGCTGTAAAATACATGTTTTTATCGGCAATTATAGTACGGAGTTTGAATTGCTTAACCAAACTGCTGCCCGCAGCAACGCCTGCAATAATCAGGGCGATTATTACAATAACAATTGAAAGCTCAACAAGGGTGAAGGCTTTTTTGTTTGATGTGGAGCTTATTAACGCCACTTAACCTCCCTTGTTATATAAGTTATAATGTAAAACAAGCCGCTATTTTTTTAAAGGTATAGGTGGAATCTTACATTAAAGATAACATAATACATCCGCAGGTGGTAGGCAATTTGTTAAATTAGTTACTTCCGCGGGTGCGGCTTCTTTGTGCCGCAGCTTAATCTAATAATTAGTATTAAAATGCCGAAATGCCAGTAATCGCCTTACCCATAGCCAATGTGTGAATATCGTAAGTGCCTTCATAAGTGTTTACTGCTTCAAGGTTCAGCATATGGCGCATTATGTGATATTCATCGCTTATGCCATTGCCGCCATGCATATCACGGGAAATGCGGGCGATTTTTAAGGCGTTGCCTGCTGAGTAGCGTTTTATCATAGAAATCATTTCGGGAGAGGCCGCGCCGCTATCAAGTAGCCTGCCAACTTGCAGGCAAGCTTCAAAGCCAAAGGCTATATCGCTCATCATATCAGCCAGTTTTACCTGGATAAGCTGGTTGGCGGCAAGTGGTTTTTGGAATTGTTTGCGCTCCAGTGTGTAGCTCCGCGCCGCATGGAAGCAGAATTCCGCCGCGCCCAGTGCGCCCCAACCTATGCCATAACGTGCTTTATTAAGGCATGAAAAAGGCCCTTTAAGCCCAGTTACATTTAAACGGTTTTCTTCCGGCACAAAAACATCTGAAAGCATTATCATGCCTGTTGCAGATGCTTTCAAGGCCATTTTTCCTTCAATGAATGGCGCAGATAAACCTTTCATGCCCTTTTCAAGGATAAACCCGCATATGGAGCCATCGGGAAGTTCGTTATCTTTATAAACTTTTGCCCATACGATAAAAATATCTGCGATAGGAGAATTAGTAATCCAGGTTTTAGAGCCGGAAATAATATAGCCGCCGGATGCTTTTTCTGCCCTGGTTATCATGCTGCCGGGGTCTGAGCCATGGTCAGGCTCGGTAAGCCCGAAACAGCCGATTTTTTTGCCTTTTATTAAGTCTGGCAGATATTTGTTTTTCTGCTCTTCAGTGCCAAATTCCGCTATCGGGTGGATAACCAGGCTGCTTTGCACACTAACCGCCGAGCGGTAAGCGCTATCAATTTTCTCTATTTCCCTTGCAATAAGCCCGTAGCTTACATGGCTTACTTCGGCAGAGCCGTGCCCTTTAATAGTAGAACCAAGAAAACCAAGCTCTCCCATTTCAGTTAATATTGCGGGGTCAAAATAGCCTTTGCGGTTGGCATCCAATATGCGTGGCATTAATTTATCGGCTGCATAGGCACGTGCTGTTTGCATAACCATTTGTTCTTCCTGGCTTAAGCGCGACTCAAGCAGGAACGGGTCTTCCCAGTTAAAAGATGATGGCATGTGTCAGCTCATTTTATATTAATCCATTTGAAAGACCCCTGCGTAATAAGGATTTTTTGAGTGAGTTCTAGGAACGCCCGCCCGCAGAACCGTAAGTACATAGACGTACATGAAGATCTGAGGACGGACGTGACAACGAAATCACCAAAAAATACTGTTATGCAGAAGTCTTTTTGAGCAGTATAACATCCATTTTATTAAGTTAAAACTCCATTCTGAAGTGGAAAGCCGGTGCTTTACTACGAGAATCAATCCCCAGTGACATAAAATAACGTTTTGTGCCGGTATCCTTAACCATTGTTTCCGCCATATATACGCCCTTCTTCCTTTGCAACAGGAACACCCGCCCAAGCTCACCTTCTTTTGCATCTTTGCTTGTTAATCGTATCGCGCCTAAAGACATCGGCTTCTTTTCAAGATAGCGTGGCTTTATTTCTGCAAAAGCATTGCTTTTAATTTCTTCTCTGGAAACATAGCTT
This sequence comes from Alphaproteobacteria bacterium UBA6187, assembly GCA_002422795.1. GTDB lineage: Bacteria > Pseudomonadota > Alphaproteobacteria > Rickettsiales > UBA6187 > UBA6187. The sequence goes on from DITJ01000104.1 coordinate 15,672, forward strand.
ATATCAGTGCCACATGCACTTATAACAACAGATGCAAGCACCAGCAATCCCGCTTTATAAAAAATATTCCTCTTTTTAGCGTTATGTAACAACATTCTTATTACACCTTATTTTTAAGGTTATTAATAATTTCCTCACTATTTGAGTATACCAAATAATTAACTTTGACGCAATAGTAATACAGCCGTGGAATACATGATATTGTGGTGCAACGCACAATTGCACGCTATATATAGTAGGTCGCGATGGGAATTATACCACACAATGTGTTTCAAAATGGGACGTGCCTTTTTTAAGAAAAAGTCCACATTAAAAAAATATTTACCATTTATTTACTTTTTTGTTGTATGCTCACTAAATGCGCAATTTTAAAAACATTTCGGGCTTCTCGCTAGTGGAATTATCAGTTACTTTACTGATAATAGGAATTGTAATTGCTGCAATAACTAGTGGCTCAAGTCTTCTGCAAGCTGCAAAAATCAATAAAACAATATCTGAAATCACCGGCTATGTTGCGGCCGTAAATAATTTCAAGGATAAATATAAAGCCTGGCCGGGAGATATGCCCAATGCTACCAGCTATTGGGGCGCTACTGTGACAAACGGCAATGGGGATGAAGAAATATTGGACATTTCAGTGTCAGAAAATTTATTAGCCTGGAGACAATTAGCCCTATCCGGACTAATTGCAGGCAATTATACTGGTACTTATGCTGAGTCTGCTTCTGGTGATTCAGAATATTTTGCGGCCGGGATTAATTCTCCTGCAAGCTCAAGTGCCTATAAAGGATCGTATTATTTTTTAGGTAGTCATTTCGATGTGTTTGACACTACGGGCATTTCTTTGCAATTAGGATCAAGCAAAGGTTATTATGAACCCTGGGGAGGGGCACTTTCGCCAGAAGATACACATATTATAGATGTAAAAATAGATGATGGGTTAGCATCTACAGGTAATTTTTATGGTTTTCGTAGCAATATATATTTGGGTGTAGCCAACCGTTGTGTTGATAATGATTATAATGTTAGCAGCGCAAATTATGTTCTTACTGATAGAACGGTCAACTCATGCCGCATGTTTTACTGGATTAAAAAGGATTAATCATTCCAAGTTAAATTGGAAGAATTAATCCGCAGATTTGCTGTGTCATTTGCAGAAATTAAATAACTTCCCCACTCACTTTCAGCATTTGGTAAGTTTCCACATAAGCACTTTCCAACCTTGCTTTGTCGATCCCACGCAAAACTATACTGGTGCCGAATTTACCTTCTTTTGCAAAAGGATAACTGCCCATTTCTATATCAGGGTATTTTTCCTGTAAGTCTGTAAGTGGTTTTGCAATTTTACTTTCACCAACAAACGCAGCTATTTCGCGCGATAGGATTATCTCGCCATGCTTCAAATAAGTTTTAACAGATTCAAACATTGCTTGCATAATTTTAGGAATTCCAGCCATTACAAATACATTGCCGATTTTAAAACCTGGAGCGGTGCTTACCGGGTTATCGAGAAATTCAGCGTCTTCTGGAAAATCAGCCATTTTTAAGCGTGCGTCATTTAGCTGGTTGCCAGAACCTTCATAATAATTGCGGAGTTTTTCTACCACTTCTTTTCTTCTTTCTAATTTCAGCCCGAAAGCTTTGGTAATGGCTAAAGTTGTTATATCATCATGTGTTGGCCCTATGCCGCCAGTGGTGAATACATAATCAAATTTTGCGCGAAGTTCATTTACAGTATTTATAATAACCGGTTCTATATCAGGAATAACCCTAACTTCCGCAAAGGTAACGCCTATTTCCACGAGCTGTTTAGCGATGTAATTCAGGTTGGTATCTTGCGTGCGCCCGGAAAGAATTTCATTACCGATAATTATTAAAGCTGCTTTAGGATTATTTTCTGTCATGATAAAAACTAGTTAATGGTTTCTGGTTACTAGTTGCCAGTATAAGCAATTAAATTTAGCTTTGAAGAAAAATATGCACTGGATCTCACCACCCGACATAATTTATTCTTTGAAATGTGTGTAACGGCATAACAGTGTAACAGTGCAATGGTATAACCCCTCTCTTTCCGTTACACTACTAAGCCGTTATACTCCTTATTAATTAGTTGATAGTTTCATGTCTGTAGTTATAATAGCCGGCAACCAATAACTAGTAAGCGACCAATTATGCATGAAGATAAAGTTACCATACATTCTAAAGAAGATTTTGAAGGAATGCGCAAAGCCGGAAGGCTTGCAGCGGAAGTGCTTGATTATATTGCAGACTTCGTGCAGCCGGGCGTTAGCACTGATGAGCTGAATGTTTTATGCCATAATATGATTATAGGGCGCGGTGCAATCCCTGCCCCGCTTGGCTATAGGGGATTTCCTAAATCCATCTGCACTTCTGTAAACCATGTGGTTTGCCACGGCATACCTGATGAGCGTAAATTAAAAGATGGCGATATAGTAAATATAGATGTTACCGTGATAGTAGATGGCTGGCACGGCGATACCAGCCGTATGTACTGGGCGGGTGAGCCTCCGGTAAAAGCAAAGCGCCTTAGCCAGGTAACTTATGATGCCATGATGCTGGGTATTGAACAAGTGCGCCCAGGTGCAACCCTTGGCGATATCGGCCACGCGATCCAGGAATATGCAGAAAAGCATAATTATTCAATAGTGCGTGATTATTGCGGTCATGGCTTGGGGAAAATATTTCACACGGCTCCCAGTGTAATGCATTTCGGTAAAAAAGGCGAAGGCATGGTGCTTAAAGAAGGCATGTTCTTTACCATTGAACCTATGGTGAATGTGGGCGGTTGGCGCACAGTGCTGAATAAAAAGGATAATTGGACTGTATGGACGAAGGATAAATCTCTATCAGCGCAATATGAGCATAGCCTGGGTGTTACCAGTGATGGGTTTGAGATATTTACAGGCTCGCCAAAGGGACTTAACTTTCCGCCTTATTCTAAATAGTTTTTAGTTCTTAGTTGTTAGTTTAAGCTAAGAACTACAAACTAAGAACCAACAACTAAAATCTTAACATGACCGCACCAGAAACAAAATCGCCAGAACCAGAACAGCCCCATTATATAGGCCACAGGCAACGCCTCCGCGGCCGGTTCCTAAGCGCACCAAAAGGCAGCCTGCCTGATTACGAACTTCTTGAAATTATGTTATTTGCAGCCAGCCCACGTATGGATGTGAAACCGCTGGCAAAGCAATTATTACTGCGGTTTGGCAGCCTTGCCGGCGTGATAACCGCGCAAACGGATGAATTAAAAGAAATAAAAGGCATGAATGATATAGCCATAACCCAGTTAAAAGCTGTGCAGGATATGTCGGAGCGGCTTATCAAGCAGGAAATTACTGAAAAGCCTATAATCCAAAGCTGGAAGGCGCTGCTAGATTATTGTCGCGCCAGCATGGGCCATTTAAAGAAAGAGCAGTTCCGTTTGCTATTCTTAAATAAAAAACACATGATTATATCTGATGAACTGCAAGAATATGGCACAGTAGACCAAACCCCTGTATATCCGCGTGAAGTTGTAAAACGCGCTTTGCAATTAGAAGCTTCAAGCATAATTATGGTGCATAACCACCCCAGTGGCGATGTGCGCCCTTCGAAAGAAGATATCCAGATTACCAAGCAAATAATGCAAGCCGCAGAGACAGTTGGAATCACTTTGCACGACCATGTAATAATTTCGTCAAAAAATCACTATTCTTTTAAGGCGCATGGGGTTATGTAGTAAGTGGGTTATAGGTAATGGGTGTTTGGTTCTAGGGAAGAGTTGTTAGCGAAGCTAACTCAAATACCCATCACCTAACACCCATCACCTAACACCTGGGAAAATTTATGGAATATACACCTGAACAAATCGAACAAGGCAAACATCTATTCAGTGGCGAATGCAATTTCATTGCAGGCTCTACGGCACTTTCAAACCTGCCGATAAGCTCTTTGCCGGAAATAGCTTTTGCTGGTGCTTCCAATGTTGGAAAATCCAGTATTGTGAATGCCTTAACAAGCCGCAGAACCCTTGCCCGCACATCTTCAAACCCTGGGCATACCAAGCAGCTAAACTTTTTCAAGCTACGTGAAGATATGGTGCTGGTGGATTTGCCAGGCTATGGTTATGCACGAGCTGCAAAAACTTCTATTGCTGAATGGACAGGCTTTACCAAAGATTATTTAAAGGGCCGCCCGAATTTAAAAAGGATATGCCTGCTGATAGATTCACGCCGCGACCTTAAACCTGGCGATGTTGAAATAATGAATTTAATGGATGAAGTCGCGGTTATTTATCAGGTTGTGCTGACAAAAATCGACAAGGTAAAAAAAGATGATGTAGAAAGAATAATTTCTGCTATAAAGACAAGCGCAAAAAAGCATACTGCCATGCACCCAGAAATCATTGCTACAAGCAGCCGTGAAGGGTATGGAATAGAAGACTTGCGGGCAGAACTTGCAATGTTAAAATAAATACCAGGCAACCAGAACTAACGGCGATAACATGACCATAAAAAATATACCAGAAAAAAGAGCAACAAAAGAACAGATTGAAAAAGCTGAGCTTCTTTCGGAAGCATTGCCTTATATGCGCCAGTTTGCAGGAGAAACTTTCGTAATAAAATACGGCGGCAGTGCAATGGGTGATAAAGAACTTTCAAAAACATTTGCACGCGATGTTGTGCTTTTGAAGCAAGTTGGAATAAACCCCATAATCGTTCATGGTGGTGGCCCGCAAATAAGCCAGATGCTTAATAAGCTTAAAATACAAAGCTCATTTATTGATGGCCTCCGCGTTACCGATTTAGCCACTGTAGAAATTGTGGAGATGGTGCTGTGCGGTTCTATCAATAAACAGATAGTAACAGAAATAAATTCTGCTGGCGGCATGGCGATGGGCATATCTGGTAAGGACTGTAACCTTATTACGGCAAGAAAATTACGCCGCACTAAAAAAGACCCGGATTCAAATATTGAACAGATACTTGACCTTGGCTTTGTTGGCGAACCTACTGATATTAACCCGGAAGCTTTGGTGTTTTTTGAAGAGTCAGATGTTATTCCTGTAATTGCGCCAATCGGTCTTGGTGAAGGCGGGGAAACATATAATATAAATGCAGATAGCGCAGCCGGTGCAATTGCATCATCCCTTGCCGCGCATAAGCTTATCATGCTTACCGATGTTCCTGGCGTGCTTGATAAAGACGGCAAGCTTATCAGCCGCTTAACATTTAATGAAGCGCAGAAGCTTATAAGGAATGGCACAATTTCAGGCGGAATGATACCAAAGGTGGAAACCTGTATGGATGCCATAAGCAATCACGCCGAAGCTGCCCATATACTAGATGGCAGGGTTCCCCATGTATTACTGCTTGAGCTGTTCACCGAGCATGGCACAGGCACTATGATTGTTCCTTAGGATCTTTATTTATTTGGCAGGCCACGAGCTATTTCTGGCCTGCCCCTTTATTATATTCCAGCTAAATCATATAGACTTCTCCATACGCGCCCATATAATTTATATTATAGCGTTTCCGCTTTTCATTTCTACGTCGTCATTCTTCGGACTCACAAAATTAGCGAACCTTCGATGTGATGAAATATAAGTAAACTTCATTTCATCACATCTTGGTTTCACCTAGGTTTACTAGGCTAAAATTTTGTTCACCTCGAATTCCTAGTAGAAATGAAAAGCGGAAACGCTATATAACCTGATATGCGAGGTAAATATGAATTACTTAAAAACAGCAATATTACTAGCAGGGCTTACCGCATTATTTTGTGCCGCAGGATATCTGATTGGCGGCCAGGGCGGAATGGTGGTTGCCTTTGTGATAGCCTGCGCCATGAATATAATTTCCTACTGGTTTTCCGATAAGATTGTTCTTCGCATGTATAATGCGCAGCCTATCAATTCGGGTTTTATATATGATATGGTGGCAGAGCTATCGCAAAAAGCCGCCATACCCATGCCGAAAGTTTATGTAATTGATTCATTCCAGCCAAATGCTTTTGCCACAGGGCGCAACCCCGAACATGCAGCGATAGCCGTTACAAACAGTATAACGCAGATGTTAAATAATGAAGAATTACGCGGTGTTATTGCCCATGAACTTTCCCACATCAAGAATTATGATACGCTTATAATGACCATAACCGCCACTATTGCAGGGGCGCTTGGTATACTTGCAAATATGGCGATGTTTTCAGGAGGCAGGCGTGACCAGCCAGGAGGCTTGCTTGGAGCCATGGCGCTTATGATACTTGCGCCGCTTGCGGCTATGCTGGTGCAAATGGCTATTTCCCGCACCCGTGAATATGCTGCTGATAAAAGCGGTGCAGAAATAAGCGGAACACCAATGGCGCTGGCTTCGGCGCTGCAAAAAATCCAGCATGGCGCACAAAAAATAGATAATAATGTAGCACAGCAGAACCCTGCTACAGCGCATATGTTTATAATAAACCCGCTGCATGGAAAATCTACTGATAATCTATTTTCCACCCACCCAAACACGGAAAACCGGATTAAGGCATTGCAGGAAATGTCCGTTAATAAAGACAGAGGTTCTAAAGGGCCTTGGGGTTAGATATTTTACTCATTCCTAAGCATTGCCGAAGGCCGAAAATTAAACAGGCGGCGGTTGCCTAAGTAGCCAATAAGCCATATTACCAAAATACAGGCACCAATTGTTGTGATGGTAACGTGTGGCATAAGTTGGAATTCCTGCCCACGTAACCGCACATTTATCAGCCACGCGCCGAATGTGCCGATACTTGCCGCAATTACAGAAGTTACCAGCGCCAGCAGCATCCATTCTGCGGTGCAGCTTTTTAATATGTCGCTGCGCCTTGCGCCCAGCACTTTTAATATGGCAACATCATACATGCGCTGCTCTATGGTGGCGCTAAGCGCGCTTGTAAGCACAAGAATTCCCGCTAGCAAGCTTATTGCCACAGTAACCCGCAGCGCGGTTGCGATATGCTGCATAATATTTTGCACCAGATCAACTACCTCCCTGGTTCGGATAGCAGTTACGCCTGGAAAATCTTTTGCAATGCGCCCAACCAGTTCAAATTCTGCATCATTATTTTTATCAAGATGGATAGTGGCAAGACTGGTATGGGGGAATTCTTCTATTACGCCCGGTGAAAGCATCATGGCGAAATTCATCTGGAAAGTGGAATAATCAATTTCCCTTGCGCTAGCAATTTCAGCAGTTATTTCTTCGCCTAGTATTGTAATGGTGATGGTATCGCCAATATCAATGCCCATGCCGCCAAGGAAACGTGCATCAACTGAAAGCAGCGGCTTGCCCGCGTAATCCTCCGGCCACCACTTGCCTTTTACAATATTGGCGTTCGGGGGAGGCGCAGCGCTATAGCTTATGCCGCGGTCACCGCGCACCGCCCAATCTATGTCATCATCAATTTTTACTTCACTTACAGGCTTTCCGGCAATTTTAGTAATCCGCCCGCGCACCATTGGGTATAGCATAACTTTTTCTGGTGATGAATATTCCAGGAGAAGGTTTTGCACCTGCTGCTTCTGGTGTGGCTGGATATCAATCATGAATAATGAAGGGGCTTTTTCCTCCATCAACTGGGTGATGCGCGCCTGAAAATTCGCTTCTGTAAGGGTGAGGGCGATTAAAACCGTAATGCTTATGCCGATTGCAAAAATAACCGTGCCAGTAGTAGAACCCGGCCTGTGCATATTGCCAAGCGCAAGTTTCAGCCACGGCTTTTTAACTTTTATATTGCGGGTTAATTTTCGCACAAATACAGAACAAAGCCCGAACAACAAAAACGAAACCAGTATCACACAAAAGCTTCCAACTATAAAAACCTTATCATTGGCATTTATAAATAAGGTGATTAGCAAAATACTGATAAGGGCGGCTACGGTACCGCGCACAGTTTTATCATTACGGAAAAATAATAACCCGGTTTTGCTGCGGAATAATAATGAAGGGCGCACATTAATTGCGCTAAGTAGCGCAGGCATTGAAAATATATAAGAAATTAATATACCATACCACATTGCCAGGATTGATGATGGTAAATATATCCCGCTTTGCCCCTTTAAAGCTGGCAATATATCTGCAAGTAACGGCACAAGTGCTGATGTGATAAGCATTGCAATTGCCACGCCTGCCACACCCCCGGCAACAGCCAAAGCGCCAAGCACCAGCATATAGGTTACAAATACTGTTTTCCGGGAAGCCCCTTGCACTTTCAATACGGCAATAGTTTGTGATTTTTTCTCAAGGTAAGCGCGCACCGAGCTGCCAATGCCTATGCCTGAAATCAGGAAAGTTGCAAGGCCAGATAGGGTCATAAATGCAAGTAACTGGTTTAGGAATCGTTTTAAGGTCTGGTTGCCATCGGTTCCGGTGCTTACGCGCCAGGAAGTATCCGGAAAATTCTTTTGTAATTCGCTTTCAACCTGTTTTTCATATTTATCATCGGCAATAACTCCTTCTGGCGTTACTATGCGGTAGCGGTGCTCCACAAGGCTGAAGGTGCTAACCAGGTTTGAGGCTTTAAGCGCTGCATGGCTCATTATAACCCTGGGGCCAAAGCTGAAAATCTGCACCGCCCTATCGGGTTCGGTTTTAATTGTGGCGCGGATTATATAAGAAGATTCGCCAATTTTTACTTCATCACCAATTTTAAGCCCTAACTGTGAAAGCAATATCTGGTCAACCGCAATGCCGTTATTTTCCAGCGCCTGCTCTTTTGCTACCTGCTCATTAAAAGCAAGTGTGCCGATAAGCGGGTAGTTTTCATCAATTGCCTTAATTTCCACTAATGTATGCTTGTCTTCATAATGCAGCATGGAACGGAGCGTTGCCGCATAAGAGATTTTGCCGTATTTTTCGAGGAATTGCCTTTGCTCTTTGCTTGCTTCCAGCCCACGGATGCGGATTTCCATATCGCCACCAAGCAGGCTTTGCGCTTCATTTTGCAAGGATGATTCTACAATTGAGCCAAATGTATTAACACATGCCATAATCGACACACCCAGAACCAGGCAAGCGAGAAACACAGAAAAATGCCGCCAGCCTTGCTTTAGTTCTGTTAAAGCCAGTTTCAGTGGAATTGGTAAGCTACTCATGCAAATGCCCATCCTGCATAATAAATTGCCGCGATGCCAGTTTTGCAAGCTCCATATCATGGGTGATAAGCAATAATGTAGTGCCGTGCTGTTCCTTTAAATTAAATAATAATTCTTTGATATGCTTGCCATTTTCGCTATCTAAGTTACCGGTTGGCTCATCTGCCAGCAACAATGAAGGGCGCGTAGCAAATGCACGGGCAAGCGCCACGCGTTGCTGCTCCCCTCCTGATAATTGGTCAGGATAGTGTGATATGCGCTTTTCCAGCCCCACACTTTTTAAGGCCTCAACCGCAACATCCTTTGCATGTTTATGCCCTGCAAGTTCCAGTGCTATTTCAACATTTTCAAGCGCTGTCATGGTTGGGATAAGGTGGAAGTTCTGAAATACAATACCAATATGCCTGCGGCGGAAAGCTGCGAGCCTATCTTCATCATGGTTGGTAATATCCTCACCTGCCACAATTATATTGCCACCGGTTGGTTTTTCCACCCCAGCTATAAGCATCATCAGTGAGGTTTTGCCGGAGCCAGAAGGCCCGGTTACGCTAATTGTATCGCCATGCTGTACTTGCATGTTAATATTGTGTAAGATATGCGTAGGCTTGTTGCCTGGCCCTGGAAGGGTAAGGGAAATATCTTGAAGGTGTATTATGTTTTCAGCTTTTTTTCGCATTATATTAATTCTTGTAACTATGAACGGGATTTTAATATCCCATGCCAGCGCGCAAACTGCAACCTCCATTTTATTATTTGGGGATAGTATTATTGCAGGATATGGTCTTGCCCAGGAAAACGCGCTCTCTGCGCGGCTGGAAGCATTCTTCAATGAAAAAGGCAGGGATGTTAAAGTGATTAATGGCGGAGTATCTGGCGATACCACCACTAGCGCGCGCGGCAGGCTTAAATGGACGCTGGATAAATATAAGCCTGACGTAGTATTCCTGGCACTTGGCGGCAATGATGTACTACGCGGGTTTTCACCAACTGTAACACGTGATAATCTTGATGCTATGCTAACCATTTGCAAAAAAAGGAATATCAAAGTGGTGCTTTCCGCAGTGCGCGCCCCTGCCAATCTTGGTTTGGAATATATGGGCAGCTTTAATAAAATTTATCCCGATTTGGCAGATAAGTATAATGCACCGCTTTATCCGTTCCTGCTGGAAAAAACATTCGGCAACCAGACCCTTATGCAAAGCGATGGCATCCACCCCACAGCAGAAGGGGTTAAATCCATAGCAAATGAACTTGGACCTTATTTGCTGAAGAATATCCTGAAATAACAGTTAATTTCTAACTTACGCACAATCACAATTGCACGTTTCACAGAAAAGGATTAACTTTATGCTGGCTTTGTGCTAAGTATCCTTTTGAAATAAGGGGAAGGTAAAAATTTTGCTGGTTAAAAAATCATATATTGCCGCGCTGCATGATATTTTTATGGTCGCTATCAGTTTCATGGTGGCGCTATATTTACGCCTCGGAAATGATTTACTAACAAGATACACCCACCTTATTCCTTCAGTTTTATTATTCACTGCCATATGCGCTATAGTATTCTCAGTTATGGGTTTATACCGTGGTGTATGGCGTTATGCCTCCATTCGCGATATGCTTACTATAGCTAAGGCAATCACTTTAGCTACGCTGATTTTTGTGCCGCTTTTATTTATGCTTACCCGCCTGGAAAGCTTCCCGCGCTCGGTGCTGGTTATAAACTGGATGGTACTATTTGCAGCCCTTGGCGGTCCAAGGCTTTTATATCGCATGATTAAAGATAAAAGCTTCTCCATCAGCTTCTTAAAGAATATCGAAGATTCCCGCATACCCGTATTGCTTGTCGGGGTGAGTGATAATGCTGTAAATTTCATTCGGGAGGCATCACACCGCAGTTCTGATTACAAAATTGTAGGGCTGGTTGATGATAATAAGGAAACCCACTCCAGGCAGATTCATGGCGTGAAGGTTTATGGCGGTTTTGATTCGATACCTAAAATTATCAGGAAGTTAAAAAAAGATGGTTTGCCTCCGCGTCGCATTATTCTGGCGCGCGATAATATCGATGGATCTGTTATAAAGGAACTGCTTAAAACAACTGATAAACTGGGCTTTACCCTTGCCAAATTGCCGAAAATGTCAGATTTCAAGGAAAATATTGATAAAATTGAAGTGCGGCCAGTAGCAATCGAGGATTTACTTGGCAGGGCGCAAAAAACCCCTGAACTGGGGCGCAGGAAGGAATTGATAGAAGGAAAATCAGTGCTGGTAACTGGCGCTGGCGGCACTATAGGCAGTGAATTAGTAAGGCAGATTGCCGCCTATCACCCTGAAAAACTTATATTGCTGGAAATTTCTGAGTTTAATTTATATAAAATTGGGCAGGAACTCTCTTTAAATTTCCCTGATCTGCCACTGCGCTGCCTGATTGGCGATGTGAGGGATATTGCGGGTCTTGATAATATTTTTAAAGCGGAAAAACCTGAATTAATATTCCATGCAGCAGCACTTAAGCATGTGCCTATAGTTGAAGAAAATTTATGCGAAGCTGCGCTCACCAATATAATCGGCTCTAAAAATGTAGCAGATTGCTCTGTAGCCCACCATGCTAAAAAAGTGGTTATGGTTTCAACCGACAAGGCAGTAAACCCAACCAGCTTAATGGGCGTTACAAAACGTGTTGCCGAATGCTATGTGCAGGGGCTTGGCGCTTCTGGCACATGCGGTGACACATCTTTTTCAACGGTGCGGTTTGGTAATGTGCTTGGCTCTTCTGGTTCTGTAATACCTTTGTTTCAGGAGCAACTGGCAAAAGGCGGCCCTATAACTGTTACCCACCCTGAGATGACCCGCTATTTCATGACCGTTCCCGAGGCGGTTGAGTTAGTTCTACAAGCTTCCACAATAGAACATAATGATGAAAAATCTGCGATATTCGTGCTTGATATGGGTGAACCGATGCTGATACAAGACCTTGCAATCCAAATGATAAAACTAGCCGGATTCAAGCCGCATGAAGATATAAAAATAGAATATACGGGCATAAGGCCAGGCGAAAAGCTTTACGAAGAGTTATTTTATGATAATGAAGTGCGCAGCCGCACATTATATGAAGGCATAACTTCTGCAGAAGCCAGGGATACGGATTTTGCGTCTATTGCAAAAATAGTAGATAAAATAGGCAAAGCGGCACTAACCAGAAATTCGGTTGAGCTGCTTGAGTTGTTAAAGGAGCAAGTGCCGGAGTATAATGCAAATCCGGATACTAATATAAAAAAGGTAGCCTGATGAAAGAAATAACTATTGAACTACCAACTTCTTTGCTTCGCCGTGCGCAGGAAGCAACTGGTAAAAATATTGATGATACACTGATTGCTGCTTTAGAAGCTGTAATAAACACTAAATTAACTAATAAAGATAAAAAAATAATAGGAATAAAATGAAAATCCAGCGCGCCTTACTCTCCGTTTCCGATAAAACCGGCCTTATTGAACTTGCCAGGTTTTTAGATAAAAAGAACATAGAATTACTTTCCACAGGTGGCACCGCGAAGGCTATAAGGGACGCGGGCATAAAAGTGAAAGATGTATCAGAACATACCGGTTTTCCTGAAATAATGGATGGCAGGGTAAAAACTTTGCACCCAAAAATTCATGGCGGCCTGCTTGCCTGCCTTGATGACAAAGAACATGTACAGGCCATGCAGGAGAATGATATTTTTCCAATAGGGCTTGTAATTGTGAATCTTTATCCATTTGAAGAAACAGTAAAACGCAACGCCCCTTTTCATGAGGCTATTGAAAATATCGATATTGGCGGTCCTTCAATGGTTCGCTCCGCTGCGAAGAACCATGCTTTCACTACCGTTATTACCGATAGCAGCGATTATGATAGTTTAAAACGCGAAATCGAAGCGAATGAAGGCGCAACCAGCCTGGAGTTTAAGAAGAAGATGGCTGCAAAAGCATTTTCCCGCACAGCTTCTTATGATGCATCTATCAGCAACTGGTTTGCAAAACAGGTTGGTGATAATTTTCCAAAAACCCTTACTGTTTCTGCAAAATTACGCCAGGATTTACGTTATGGCGAAAATCCGCACCAGGCAGCGGCATTTTATAGCTTTGATGATTCATATGGTATCGGCTCGGCCCAGCAAATTCAGGGCAAGGAACTCAGCTATAATAATATTAATGATGCAGATGCGGCGCTTCAGCTTGTTTCAGAATTTGAAGACCCTGCGGCTGTTATAATTAAACATGCCAACCCATGCGGCGCGGCAATAGGCCGTGACTTGCTGGAAGCCTATGAAAGAGCGCTGGAATCAGACCCGGTTAGCGCATTTGGCGGAATTATTGCATTTAATGAGCCTATCGGCGAAGATGTGGCAGCGGCCCTTTCCAAAATGTTCGTAGAAGCTGTTATCGCCCCTTCAATAACCGAGCGGGCAAGAGAAATGCTTGCCGCCAAGAAAAACATGCGCGTATTATTGACTGGTAAAAAAACGCTTCTGAAGCGCGAATTAACTTATAAATCCGTTGCAGGCGGGCTGCTTGTGCAGGAAAATGACTTTAATTTTGCCAATGAAAGTGAATTGCTTTGCGTTACAAAGCGCAAACCAACTGAAGATGAAATGCGCGAACTTCTTTTCACATTCCGCGTTTGTAAGCATGTTAAGTCTAACGCAATAGTACTTTCAAAAAACAAAGCTACAATCGGTATTGGCGCAGGGCAAATGAGCCGTGTGGATTCAGTGCGCATTGCAGCAATGAAAGCCAGCGATAGCAAAACCAACCCTAACAGGGCGCAAGGCTCCGTGCTTGCATCTGATGCATTCTTCCCATTCGCAGATGGCCTTTTAGAAGCTGCAAAAATCGGTGTAAAAGCTATAATCCAGCCAGGCGGCTCAGTGCGTGATGAAGAGGTAATCCAAGCTGCCAATGCTAATAATATTGCGATGGTGTTTACCGGGATGCGGCATTTTAAGCATTAGGAATTGTAGATAAAGCTTGGTTTGGGAGTGCTTGTATTACATCCTCGCTGTCATGCCCCATATCTTCAGCAACAAAACAATTAAATACTTCTTGCGGAAGTGTCAGCTAAGGCAATATTAGCTACGTTTCCAGCAGCAAGAGATCCTTCAGAAATATGTCATTCTGATGTAAGGCGGCATAAAATTTATCGTTATGCTTCCTCGGCTGATGCCCTTGCTTTGCTGCCCCCTTTTAAGCCCAACTGCATATATCCTTCTGGCAACGCCTGAACTTATCGCTAAAATTATCCACTGACAAAGTTCAATAAACGCCCTCGGTATTACAAACAAACCTCCCGAACCGACTTACCAGCACACGCCCGCAATCATTTTTTATCATGGCCCTGCCATGAAGGTAGCGGATATTATCTATTACTAGTAAATCCTGTGCCTGCCATACATGCTTATACATAATACTATCATGTATATCTATAAGCTCATTTATCATGGAGTTTGGTATTATTTCGCCGTCGCCGAAGAAAACCCGGTTGGAAGCTTTTGTATATACAATTTTATCCTGATATCCTGGATGGGTGATTTCGGGAATATGCGCCAGCATTGCGTTTGCAAATACCTTATTGCCCCTTTTATTTTTTCGGACTGCCTCGGTAGTATAAAATAAATGTAAATCTTCGTTGTGCAGGCTATATTTTACGCCTTTGGCGTTGTCTAAAAAATTTTTCAGGGAGCCTATGTCATTTACCAGGAATTCATTTTGCCAACGTGCTTTTTCCCAGTACATTTCATAGGTTATGCCGGTATTTTCAAAGCGTTTACGGATTTTTTCTGGGAGCAACCTAAAGAACTTCTCACCATCTACCAGGGTTGTTTCCCCTCCAGGTTCAGATGGCGGGCTAACGCACATAAAGAAACAAATTTCTGGTGGATTATTATTGGGCCTATAACTACCTTCAGTGTGACCAAGTAAGGCATAATTTTTTGCAGTCACTTCTGTAGTATATTTATCGCCCCTTACAGAACTATTTTGTCGTGTAGCCACCACATGGAAATTATTGCAGAAAACATTACTGAATTCTTCTAGTTTTTCAATATTAAAATCAAAGTCACGCAATAACACATACCCTTCATCATTAAGGATATTGAGGGTTTCGCTTAGGTTAATTGTATTAATGGGTTGTTTCTTTCTCTCTATCATAACCACTATTGGAAATTGATAATTACCTAACTTAATAAAATATGCGATAATCTTATGTCTTTCTACAAAACAAGGCTACTAAATTATGGAACAATACTTCCAACGGCAGCATATTTGCCGGATGTGGCTACACCACACGCCTGTAACTGGCTGACACGGCCTCGTCAGACCTTATTATCTTCCGCACTCTCGGTAGTCCCTGATGCTCCAGCATTTGAGGTATAACACCCTTATCTTCCTGCGACTTTTCATTATTATCATCTCCAAATTTTATACTCCTGCCTGGATTAGCTACGTTTCCGGCAGCAAGATATCCTTCCAAAATATGCCCTTCTGATGTAATGGCGGCATAAAATTTATCGTTATGCTTCCCCGGCTGATGCCCTTGCTTTGCTGCCCCCCTTTAATCCGCCGCCATGAGGGTAAACCTTAAAATGACCTCTGCATAATGAGGATTTTTTTGTGTGAGTTCTAGGAACGCCCGCCCGCAGAACCTTAAGTAAATAGACGTACATGAGGATTTGAGGACGGACGTAACGAAGAAATCACCAAAAAATACCGTTATGCAGAGGTCTTTTTAAAGTAGTAGAGTTACTGAGCTTTAGCAAATAACCGGAAGAAATTTTCAGTAGTAACTTTTTTCACTTCCTCATAAGGAATATTTTTTAGTTCCGCGAGAAATTTTGCAGTATAGCTAGTGTAAGCAGGTTCATTAGGTTTACCGCGATGTGGCATTGGCGCAAGATATGGCGCATCAGTTTCCACCAGCAGGCTTGAAAGCGGTAGGTTCTTAACAATTTCCTGCAATTCAACGGCTTTTTTAAAGGTTATTATTCCTGAAATAGAAACATACATTCCAAGCTCAATCGCCGCCTCTGCCAGCTCTTTGCCAGTGCTGAAACAATGGATAAGCCCCGGGAATTTTCCTTTTCTCATTTCATTCTGAAGGATTTTTATAGTGTCATCATCAGCGCTGCGCGTATGCACAATAACCGGCAGCCCGGTTTCGCGGGAGGCTTTAATATGCTCAATGAAGCTACTGGTTTGTAGCTCACGCGGGGAATGTTCATAATAATAATCAAGCCCGGTTTCACCAAGGCCGATTACTTTCGGGTCTTTTGCGGCTGCAATTAACTCTTCCGAGGTAACTGGTGGTTCTTCCGCAACATTATTGGGATGCACACCCACAGAACACCAGATATTATCATAACGCTTTGCAATTGCTAAAATATCAGGAAACTCACGCATACGTGTGCAGATAGTTTGCATATAGCCAACATCTAAAGATGCCGCATTTGCAACCACATCATCCAGGCGGCTGGAGAGTTCAGGGAAATTCAGATGGCAATGTGAGTCAACCAATACCAACCCCTTATCTTTGTAACACGTTGTCGCGCTTTGGCCTTTCGGTGCGCACGTAGATTCGGCTACGCTTACGCCCTCCTTGCCTTGCGCTCCTAGTGTTACTTCGCTAATGGGCTGGTATGGCATATTATTTCTTTTTCATAGATTTAGTACCAGCGGCAATATAATCCATAAGCGCAAGCAATACGCCTGAAACCACGAAAACCAGATGGATAATAATCATCCATCTTATCTGCGCGTCAGAGGTTTTTTCAACATCCATAAATACTTTCAAAAGATGGATACCTGAAATTGCCACGATGGATGCAATAAGTTTCAGTTTTAATGATGAAAAATCAACAGTTCCTTTCCATTCCGGCTGGTCTTTATGATCTGTAGTATCTATTTTAGAAACAAAATTCTCATATCCTGAAAACATTACTATGATTAATAAATTTCCGGCAAGGGAAAGATCAATAAGGGAAAGCACCCCAAGCACCGCATCAGTTTGGGTAAGGGTGGGTATGCTCATCATAAAATGCAATAATTCTTGCATAAAACTGAAAAGCAGCACTATAAGCGCGCCAACCAAACCTATATAAAAGGGCGCCATCAGCCAACGGCTGGCAAATAATCCCTGTTCGATACTTCTTTCTATTATGTTATTACTCATAAATATCCTATTAATCTAATTTTTGTCTGTCTCAATCCTTGGAAACACGCCTTGTGGAACCGGCAATAAAGTGCCAGTCTTTAAAGAATATTCAGGGCTTAAATGCTTAAACATGCGTTCATTTTCAGGGCTGGCAAGCAGATCCAGGATTTTGCCGGATGCGCCAGGCATGAAAGGTTGTAGCATTATGGCGATACAACGGATGCTTTCCGCCAGCACATAAAGCACCGAATTTCTGCGCACTAAATCATCTTTCAGTTTCCACGGTGCTTCTTTATTTATATATTCATTAGCATCCGAAGAAATAGAAAGTATATCCTCAAGTATCAGGTCAAACTTGAAATTATTAATATGGTTATTGATTGGAGCTTCAATTACCTTGCGCTTATCAAGGGTAACTTGCGCATAATCAAGCATTCTTTTATCATCATCAGTAAGTGCGCTAAATGCAGGCACCAGGCCATTGCAATTTTTCTGTATCATGGAAAGTACACGCTGCGCAAGGTTACCAATATTATTTGCCAGGTCGCTGTTAATGCGGTCAGACATAGCAGTGCGCGAGAAATTACCATCATTCCCAAACGGCACTTCACGAAGCAGGAAGTACCGCATCTGGTCAAGGCCAAATTCATTAACCAAATCCTTTGGCGCAACTACGTTACCAACAGATTTGCTCATTTTCTCGCCTTCAATAGTCCACCAGCCATGGGCAACTATTTTCCTTGGCATAGGCAAATCTGCCGCCATCAGGAATGCAGGCCAGTATACAGCGTGGAAGCGGATAATATCCTTACCCACAACATGCACCGGGGAATCGGCATTTCCTTCCCAGAATTTTTTATATTCAGCATTATCAGCATCAGGATAGCCAATTGCAGTTAAATAATTGCAAAGCGCATCAATCCACACATACATTACATGTTTAGGGTTGCCGGGAACCGGAATGCCCCAATCAAATGTGGTACGGGAAATTGAAAGGTCTTTCAGCGCCCCTTCTTCAAATTCCTTGCCACCACGCACAAAGCTTTTAACTTCGTTATAGCGCGTGTTTGGTATTACAAAATCCGGGTGTGATTCATAAAAATCCAGCAATTTTTTTTGCCATTTGGAAAGATTGAAGAAATAACTTTCTTCCTTCACCCATTCTACTTCCGCGCCGGATGGGGCAATTTTTTTTCCTTCTTTTTCTACGAGTTCCGATTCCTGGTAATATGCCTCATCGCGCACAGAATACCAGCCTTCATAAGTATCAAGATAGATATGCCCGTTATCCTCCATGCGTTTCCATAACGCCTGCGCTGCCTTCTTGTGACGGGATTCAGTGGTACGGATGAAATCATCATTAGAAATATTAAGCAAATTCTCCCCGGTATTCACCAGGTTACGGAAACGGATTGAAACTTCATCAGTAAAAGCTTGTGGGTCGATATTGGCAGTTTTCGCGGCTTTATCAACTTTCTGGCCGTGTTCATCAGTTCCGGTGAGGAATTTAACATCATAGCCATCAAGGCGTTTAAAGCGCGCCATCGCATCGCAGGCTATGGTGGTGTATGCGTGCCCAATATGCGGGGAATCGTTCACGTAATATATCGGGGTGGTGATGTAGAAGCTTTTATCGGCCATGTTGGGGAAGTCCTTATTGTTGCAAGTGTGCATTTTATAAAGATTATTTATACGTTTTGCAAGCATGAAGGACTATATAGGTAACTATACCATCAATACAAGTAGGTCGCCATCGCCAGAATTTTACGCAGTAAAATTTTAGGGTGATCCAGTTTAATATCCTAGATTCCAGTATAATTTTTATTTATTTTTTACCTTCTAAGTACATACTGTAGCAGCTGATATAATAATTCCAATGACTGCTAATTATCTTTTTCAAGGCGCTTTCCTTCCTGTTTGGCATTTTCCAACAGCGTATCAAGCGTAGGCAGGGGGCTTGCAATTACCCCAGCCTGAAACGCAAATAAACCTTTGCTGATTTTCATAAGCAATTGGTTTATAGAGAGTAATAACTTTGAAATTATGCCGGTGCCAGTTATCAAGTTAACAGGCACCGCTATAGCTTTTACAGTTTTTATGGCGTAACCGTGGCTTTCCAGGAGCTTGCGCAAAGATTTAAAGGTAAACAGGCGCTTATGGGTCATATCGAGTATGCCGTGCTTACCATAATTAAATTGCCCTATCAGCAGCATTAACCTTACTATAATAAAGCCCACATTCGCTGCGGTGATTATAATTTCCGGTTTTTCCCCTGAAAAGGCCTGGCGTAAATTATAAAGGAATTGTTCCGGGTTTTCCCTTTGCTCCAGCATATCGAGCAATAATATATAATCAGCGGTTTTTTCTTCTGCTGATAACATACTGAAGTCGAAATTCTCAATATCCGCCTGTTTTAAGGAAGCATAATTTTCCTGGTCTTTTCTTACCGGATTAGAATTATAACCATAAATCTTGCAATTCTTTTCCTTTAATTTTTTTACAACGAAGCGGTTATCGCTACTGAAATCAAGCACTGTGCTATCTGGTTTTATCTGGTCAAGCGCAAAACTATGGCTGCTGTCAAAACTCGTTTTATCTGCATACTCCTGCTTGCCAAATTTATAATCAAATTTCGGGGCATAGAGCAGCCCCAACCTTTGCACGCGCGAGATAAAAGTGGATAGCATTATCTGTAATGCATATTTTGTGCCGTTAACATGGCACACCTCATCGCCATAATGCGTAGGGATCGGCACTTCATGGATTCGTTTTTTAGTGTCGATAAGCTGGATGATGATATCTGTATCAAAATCAAAATCATTTGAGTTATACTGGAACGGTATGGATTTTAAAGTTTCTATACTATACGCCCTGTATCCCGAGTGGAATTCCGATAAATTAGCCCCTAATATAAAATTCTGGGTTTTTGTAAGGAAAATATTTGCGGCAAATTTATAAAGCGGCATACCGCCTTTTAATGCAGAATCCTTTGAAAGCATCCTTGAACCGAACACTGCATCTGCCTGCCCACTTAATAAAGGCTTTAGCATTTCTTCAAGATATTCGGGTGCATATTGCCCGTCTCCATGAAGCATCACTACCGCATCATAGCCATGCTCAATAGCATATGTATAACCTATTTTCTGGTTACCGCCATAACGCTGGTTTACCGGGTTACGCATTACAGTAACATTCTTAAATGCTTTTTTGGGATAATTATTGCTAACAGAGATTGTGTCATCTTTAGACATATCATCTATTATAATTACGTCCGTACTATAACTCTCACCTGTGAATAATGACTCCGGTATCCTATCTAAAACCGATTCAATATGCTTTTGTGCGTTGTAAGTTAATACAAAAATTAGAACCCTGGGTTTGGTTGCTTCTGACATAATAAATTCTGAATTATTTTAAAGATGCTAATTACTACTATAAGCTAATTATTTCGTAAAGATTTATAATTCCATCTTGTAATAAAGCCACTTCGGAAGGTATATTATGTGTGTGTTATTAACTGGTTTGCCATGTAACATTTACACCGGCTCTTACCCTAATTAAAAAAACAAGAAATTATGCGTACATTATACCATTTTCCATTATGCCCGTTTTCACGTAAAGTTCGAGTTGTTCTTGCAGAAAAAAAGCTTGATTTCGATCTTATAGTTGAAAATTTCTGGGAACGCCGCCGGGCATTTTCCGCCCTTAACCCGGCTATGCAGGTTCCAGTATTAGTTGAGCCGGACAATAAAGTGCTTCCAGACAGCTACGCAATATGTGAATATCTTGAAACCATATATTCTGAAAACCGCCTGATTGGTTATTCAGAAGTTGAATCTGCCAATATAAGGCGCCTGGTATCATGGTTTGATAATAAATTTTTCCATGAGGTAAATAAATACCTGATCCATGAAAAAATCCTACGTTACTATACACGCGTTGGCGCGCCTAATTCAGAGGCTATAAGGGTAGCCAAGGCGAATATCATTCCGCACATGGAATACATAACCTTCCTTACTGAAGAAAACATGTGGCTAGCCGGTGAGCGGATTACACTTGCAGATATTGCTGCGGCCGCGCAAATTTCCGTAGCTGATTATTTGGGTGAAGTGCCGTGGGATTCGTACCCTGCGGTTAAGGATTGGTATGCACTTCTTAAATCCCGCCCTAGTTTCCGAAAAATACTTAATGATAAAATCCCAGGGTTTGCACCGCCGAAGCATTATGCTGTGCTTGATTTTTAATCAGAAGAGCGCTCTTATGGGGTTCTATAATGTTTCAAGTATAGAACTGCCGTCATAGTACCGTGTCATTGCGAGGCGCGAAGCGCCGTGGCAATCCAGAAATATAACACACCATATTTTTCTTTATTTCTGGATCGCCACGCCTTACGGCTCGCGATGACGTAAAATCGGCAATTTCAAGCTTGAAATACTATATAATGCTTATGGGCAGGCTCAAGCATTATCAATGCGATAGTAACAAAGGTATGTCACTTTTTTCCAGCATATCCCTGGTAAAGCTCCCTAGTATTATTTCGCGGAAACGGCTGTGGCTATACGCCCCCATCACCAGCAGGTTAGATTTCAGCTCTTTCGCTTTATTTAGGATTGTTTCAGCTACTGTATGGTTTTCAGGATCAATTATAATATGGTCGGGTTTTAAGCCGTGCTCGAATAAATATTTTATTATGGGATTATAGGCGTTAAGGTTTTCATCTATTTTTCCTGATTTACAGGCCGTAAGCAGGTGTATTTTTTCTGCTTTTTTCAGGATTGGCATAGCATTAAATATTGCCCGCGCCGCTTCCATGCTACTATCCCATGAAATTGAAATCACCTTATCCTGCAATTCATGCGGTGCTATCCCATCAATTTGTGGTAATAATAAAACCGGCCTACCAGTATTAAATAAAGCAGCCATTATATTTCCATCTTTTATACTAGAACCAAGCACTATAATATCAGATGCTATCCCTTCTTTCCCGATAATTATGTCAGGGTCGCCGCTATGGTGGATAAAATGCGCAGAGGCATGGTGGTTTACATATTCTTTTATATCCAGCGGCACAAGATGCCGATCTGCCAATAATCTTACAAGCTCTTTGGCCTTATCCATCCTTATTCTATTTTCTTCATCAATGGACAGGATTAATTCCTGACGTATAACGATACCATCTTCATAAACCCCTATATAATTCGATGGGCTTTGTGATATATGCAGGAACCTGATATTTGCGCGGAAAGTTTTTGCAAGCAGGAATGCCGCATTAACGGCACCTAGCTCTTCTTGCGAGCCTTCAAATATACAAAGTATTGATTTTATAGTCATAGTTTATTTATCAATGAAATAAGCCATAACTATAGCTAACTTAAATATTTGGGTATTTAATTAAAGTCAAACATGCTCAGCTTTTTAAGATTAAGTTACGGACGATATTTTCCCAGAACTGATACCATAAAACTTATCCACAGCCGCCTTACCACCCCTTATGAAAATCTTATAAGCATATTTATTCCCCCGATAGCTTCCTTATCCTTATTTTGTAATATTCTTTCTATTGGGTTTTACCCCCGATTTATCAGCGTCACATTAGGGATAAGTATATGCAAAGTAGCAATAAAGTTGGAGAGATCTCACCAGCTAAGAACTCTACCATCCTTAAAAAACCATTACATAAGATAAATAATGTTTTAAAAATCTCAGCGATAATTGAAACTATAATATTTTTATCAATAATTACAGCAGTGAGCCTTTTTGCCGGTGATGGAACCAGGTTCATGTATATCTCACCGCATCCGTTCTGGGTTATTATACTGCTTGTGATAATGCAATATGGAGCAAATGAAGCAATTGCGGCGGCAATCTTATCAAGTGTTTTTCTGCTATTTGGCAACCTGCCCGAACAATTCTTAACAGAAACTATGTATGAATATATATTGCGCGTGTTATCTCTGCCTTTTATATGGCTTGTTACAGCATTGATTCTTGGTAGTGTGCGTACCCGCCAGCTAAATGACCAGGCAGCCTTAAAGGACAAGCTGGAAAAGGCGGAAAGGGTAATAAAGACAATCAGTACCGGCTATAATTCGGTTAAGCAATCAAAAGAACAGTTGGAATTGCGCCTTGCTTCCGAAAAATGCAGCCTGCTTACAATATCGGAAATATCACGTTCTTTGCAAACTTCGGATATATCAAAAATTCCTGCAGCAATTGCAAGATTAGTGGATGTGGTGCTTTCCCCGGCTAAGTTTTCTATATTTTTCGAGGAAAATGACGACCTCTGCCTGCATAAATCTTATGGATGGAAAAAAACCGATTTGTACCGCACAATATTAGATAAAGACTCTCCTTTGGCAAACCATATACTTAATAAACTCACCCCTTCTCTTTGTGTTACAAATATCGAAGAAGAGCCTATCCTTATGGGGCAAGGTATCATGGCGGGGCCTATTCTTGATAAGCGTAGCGGCAAAGTATTCGGCATGCTTAAAATAGAAGAAATGAGTTTTATGAATATGGGGGCGCACACAAGGGAGACCTTCCAGCTTTTATGTGAATGGATTTCTTCTGTATATATTAACATCGACAAGAAAAGAATTGCATCAGGAAGCCAGGACGCTACCAGCGCACAAGATTCGCTTCCGCAGGAGAAATTATATGCAGCATAGCAAAGGCAGGGAGTCTATAATTGCAGTTATCCTTCTGGCCGGGCTTGCAATGGCCGTTGATCTTGCGGCATTTGCTATTGCTATAAAGTCACATCAATTAATTGTGGCTGTGTGCATCCACTTGGCACTTGGCGTGGTATTATCAGGATTGGTATATTACCGCATTTCCAGGAATAAAGATTACCGCTTTACAGTTTTACTTTTGATAACGGTGCTAGCAGCAGGGCCTTTTGGCAGTACTATATGCCTTCTTGCTGTAATTGGATATATGTATTGCTCCCTTAGTGCCAGTTCGCCGGATGAGTGGATAAGCAGTATTTTTTCTTATGCAGAAGAAGAAAATAAATTATATGAACAAATCTCATTCGACATGGATAATATCCGTAAAGTCTCGGGTGTAGAGCCCTTCCAGAACATACTAAGCAGCGGCACAATGCTACAAAAGCAAGCGGTTATCGCCAAGATGACTCGTTATTTCCGCCCTGAGTTTTCTCCGCTTATGATAGAAGCAACCCAGGACGCTAATGCTGCAATACGTGTGCAAGCTGCGGCCTCATTATCTAAAATTGAGCGCCAGTTTACCTTGCGTTATGTGCAATTGGAAAAACAGTTGAAAGATACCCCCCCTTATAAGGCAGAATGGCTGGAACTTGCTGAAATTTACGAAGAATATGCAAGTGCTGGATTAATAGATGAATATAGCATTTGTGCTTTTCGCGAAAAGGCGGCTAAAATCTATCAGGAATATTTATCCGTTACCCATGACCTTGAAATACAGGCGCGCCTTGCCCGCATATATTTAAGACAAAACCGCCCGGAAGTTGCCAATAAATTACTTGGGGATTTAATAAATGCCGGGGAAAATATATCGCCCGCCGCTTTGCTTTGCTACATAGAATCATTCTTTAACCTGCATAAATTCGACGATGTAAGGCGCGTGGTAAATCATTACGTTGCCGAACTCGCAACACTTGATAAGCATAAATATATGGCGAATATTGATGAAGCCCTGCATTTGTGGGAACAGGAATTTAGCAACGATAACCGTAAAAATGAACAATATACAAGCGAGAAAGTTTATGCAGCATAAGCAGGCAGATATATGCCTTATATTAGAAGGAACTTACCCATTTACTATGGGTGGTGTTTCTAGCTGGACACATGAACTTATTACCATGCAAAAGCATCTTACATTTGCAATTGTTGCCCTGGTAAGCTCGGATTCCAAAGAGAAGCTTTTATACAAGCTTCCCCCAAATGTTATAAGCCTGGATGTTATACGCCTGCAGGTATTGAAGGCAGGCACGGCATCCTTGCCGCCTGCTTTGGAAAAGAAGTTATTTAAGCAGCTAGAAAAGCCCCTTCTTAATTTGCAAGCCCACGCACGGCTTGAGGATTTAAAGGAGATAATCTCCGCAATAGCCCCATATAAGAATAAGTTAGGCAAAAACCTGCTGCTAAATTCACAAAGTGCGTGGAATATGCTGCTGCATATGTACCAGATAACTATGCCCAGAACCCCATTCCTTGATTATTTCTGGTCGTGGCGCGGACTTTTTGGAGGGTTATTCAGTATACTCCTTGCCCCCTTGCCAAAAGCCAAGTCATACCATGCTTTATGCACCGGCTATGCAGGGCTGCTTCTTGCGCGAGCGCATATTGAAACAGGGAAGCCATGTATTGTTACAGAACATGGTATTTACACTAATGAACGCAGGATAGAGATTATAACCGCAGACTGGCTACATGATTTAAGCGTATTTAATTTATCAGTAACCAGGCCTATCAACCATACACGTGAAATAAAAGATTTCTGGATTGATACATTCGTAAATTATTCCCGCCTTTGTTATGAATCATGCAGTAAAATTATAACATTATATAAGGGTAACCAGGAATTCCAGTTAATAGACGGCGCTTCACAGAAGAAACTCAAAGTAATTCCAAACGGCATAGATTCAAGCCGCTACAACGCTATTGAAAGAAATGCAAATCACCCGCCTACAGTGGCTTTAATAGGCAGGGTTGTTTCTATTAAGGATATTAAAACCTATATCAAGGCGATTGCTATTTTGAAAGAATCAATGCCGAAATTGCTTGCGCTTATAATAGGGCCGGTAGAAGAAGAGCCGGAATATGCAAGGGAATGTATTGAACTGGTGGAGCATTTGAATTTACAGGAAAGCCTTATATTTACAGGCAAAGTGGATATCGAGCCTTATTTAAAGGTAATAGATATAAATGTGCTTACCAGCATAAGTGAAGCGCAGCCTTTGGTTATACTTGAGGCAGGAGCCGCAGGCATTCCAACCGTTGCAACCGATGTGGGGGCTTGCAGGGAAATGGTAATGGGCGATAGCGAGGAATACCCATATCTTGGGGAAGGCGGAGCTATAGTGCAGCTTTCTAATCCAAAAGCTATTGCAGGAGCGCTGCTTAAACTTCTAACAGATAAGGGTTATTATAATAAATGCAGCGCCTCCATCAAGAAGCGCGTACAGGTTTATTATAGTAAAGAAGACCAATATTGGGCGTATGCAAATCTTTATACCGGCCTTATAGAAGGCAAAGATGAATATATAGAGATGCAGGATCTTATAATTAAGGAGGCCGCATAATGGCAGGTATTGGTTTTGTTTTGCGCCGCTTATACAGGCAGGATAACCTTTCCGGGTTATTTAAACTATGTTTGCATTCGGTTGTTGCATCCACTGGTCCATGGCTGTTTACAGTGCTGGCTTTGGGGACTATCGCATTTCTAGGTAAAAATATTGTACCCCTTGAAATACTTACAAATTTCCGGGCAATATTAATTTATAATTTCTCCTTCTCGCTGATAATCTCCGGCCCTATATTCATGGTTGCCACACGCTATTTGGCCGATTGCATCCATAGGCGCGATGTATCCAACGCCCCCGGAATGTTACTCGGCTCATTAACGTTGCTATGGTTTTGCGAATTAATCCTTGCCAGCATATTTTATTTCTACTTTATTGATTTAAGCTTCCCCATGGCGCTTAGTGCGGTGGTTAATTTTCTACTTATCAGCGCGGTATGGCTGTTTAGTATATTTATTTCTGCACTTAAGAATTACCAGCTAATCTCGCGCAGTTTCCTTGCCGGCATGGTGGTTGCTGTATGTGCAAGCACTCTGCTTGCCCCGCAATATGGTGAAATTGGGCTGATAAATGGTTTTTCCCTTGGTATTTGCATAATTATAGGGCTGCTTGCTGCAAACATATTAGCAGAATATCCTTTTTCAATTAAAGAGCCTTTCGCATTTATTAGCTATTTCAGGAAATATTGGGAAATAGCCTTAAGCGGTTTTATATGCAATCTGGCAATATGGGTTGATAAATGGATTATGTGGTTTTCTCCTGAAGCCATTACGCTTAAAAGCGGGTTAATAATTTATCCTGATTATGATAGTGCTATGTTCGTTGCTTATCTTACAGTAGTCCCGGCTATGGCTATATTCCTATTCAATATAGAGACTAATTTTTTCGAAAAATATGTAAGGTTTTATAATGATATTGAAAACCAATCCAGTTTTGCAAAAATTCGCAGGAACCACCATGCATTAATGCGCAGTATTGTAAGTAATTCAGGTTATCTTTTCTTACTACAGGGCATTATTGCAATAATAGGGGTGCTGATGGCCCCGCAGATAATATCCTTATTAAGCGGCAATTACATACAGATAGGTATGCTGCGTTACGGATTATTAGGAGCATTGTTCCAGGTGCTTACAGTGTTGCTCCTTATTTTACTGTCTTATTTCGATAACCGGAAGGCGTGTCTTTTCATCCAATTTGCTTTTTTGGGCATGAATAGCATTTTTACACTGGTTGCAATGAATGCCGGGTTTAAATATTACGGTTATGGCTATTTCCTTGCATCGTTCCTTACTTTCCTGATTTCAGCAATGATAACTGTGAAATATGTCGCCAAGCTGCCGTACCATACATTTATCACTACAAATACCTCTGTAACATCATGATATTAGTCAATTATTCTCACAACGGCTTGTTGCATCACCGCAAGCTGGTGCGCGTGTGGATTTGACCAGGTTTACGTACTTTTTGGTGTGTGCAACTGATACTATTTTGATAACAAATTTATATGTGTTTATAGAAGGTTTTTTTGATTTAAAGCAATAGTTTATGTGGGGCTTTAATATATAATTTTCTTACTGATTTAATAATGTGGAGGGATTGATTTATGCATAAAAAGAAAAATACACTTTTAGTAGTAGATGGGGAACCACAAACAAACAAGATGTTGAATATTTTTCTTGATGGCGCAGATTATAAAATCATCAATAGTGAAAATGGTAAACAGGCCATCCGCCTATGTGTTTCTATAAAGCCTGATATGGTTTTGCTTGAGCTTGGTCTGCCTGATATTGATGGCAAAGATGTAATTACGGCTATACGTGAATGGTCACAAGTACCGATTATAGTAATCTCGGGTAGATCGGATGAGGAAGAAATTGCCGCAGCTTTAAATAAAGGCGCGGATGATTATATGGTTAAACCATTTAATATTGACATACTACTTGCCCGCATAAATGCGTGTTTACGAAAATCTGCAATCCATAAAGCTGGCGAGCCTGAGTTATATAACGGTAATATCCGTATAGATTTAGTAAGCCACCAGGTATTTGTAAATGATACTTTAGTATCATTTACACCGAAAGAGTATGATTTGCTCAGGTATTTTATAGTCAACCGCGGTAAAATGCTTACCCACAGGGAAATTTTAATGGAAGTATGGGGAGCCGCTCACAGCGATGATAAGCAGTATTTACGCGTATTCATAGGACAAATCCGTGAGAAAATCGAAGAAAACCCATCAACACCAAAGATTATTATAACAGAGCCAGGCGTTGGCTATTGTATGAAGGCGGTGCATGTGCCGGTTAAGATTGCGGCTTGAGGTTAAAGAGCGGTGCGGTTCCTCCTCCCTTGAGGGAGAGGGTTAGGGTGAGGGAGATTATTGTTTAGACATAAAAACCCCCTCACCCGGATTTCTTACCAATTTTAAAGATTAAATTGGAGAAATCCGCCCTCTCCCTCAAGGGAGAGGAAACTACACGGCCTCCTGCATTCTAAATTTATTACTTCAAGGAACCCATGAGAGAAAAACCCCGTGAAAAAGATTTAGTATCCGCAATAAACCAGTATGCCTATCCGCTGGATGGTGATTTGCGGCAATACGAACCTATATTGGAAGCGGCAAAAGATGCGCGGTTTGTATTGATAGGGGAGGCAACTCACGGGACAACGGAATTTTACCGCTCCCGCATGGAAATCACCACACAATTGATTAAAGAGCAGGGGTTTGATGCTATTGCAGTTGAAGCTGATTGGCCCGACGCCTATATTATAAACCGTTATGTTTCAGGCCAGGAAGAACTTCCCTCCGCAGAAGCATCTTTGCGCGGATTTGAGCGCTTTCCTACATGGATGTGGCGCAATAAGGAAGTTTTGCGTTTTGTAGAGTGGCTCCGGGCCTATAACCAGTTACCGGAAATCCGTAATATTCCAGAAATGCGGAATATAGGGTTTTATGGCATTGACCTTTATAGCATGAATACTTCCATACATGCCGTAATTGGTTACTTGCAGAGAATTGACCCGCTTGCTGCGCGACGCGCAAAAGACCGTTACAGTTGCCTGGAACATTTCATGAATAACCCGCAATCTTATGGTTATGCTGCTGAATTTGGCATAATGCAATCCTGCGAGGAAAAAATTATAGAGCAATTGCTTGATTTGCGCCGCAACGCAAGCGCATATATGAAGAAAGACGGCTTTGTTGCAGAAGATGAATATTTTTGCGCAAGCCAGAATGCAAAATTGGTAAAAGATGCAGAAGGATATTACCGCTCGTTATTCAGAAATAGCCAGAATTCATGGAATTTACGCGACCAGCACATGTTTGAAACCCTGGTGGATTTAGAAGAATTTATAAGCGTAAGGCGCAATAAACCTGCTAAAATAGTGGTATGGGCGCATAATGTGCATATTGGCGATGCTTCAGCAACAGAAATGAAAGCAAGGGGGGAATTTAATATCGGCCAGCTAATGCGCGAAAAATATGGCAATCAAGCTTTATTAGTGGGTTTTTCCACCAGTTCCGGCATGGTTACTGCGGCTTCGGAATGGGACTCCTCGCCGGAACAGAAAATTATCCAGACGCCTTTACAAGATAGTTATGAAGAAATCTTCCACCAGATAAAATATGAACGCTTTTTAATGGATTTAAGGCAGGATAATATGGCTGTAAATTTATTAATGGAAGAGCGCCCACACCGCGCTATAGGGGTTATTTACCGTCCTAAATCAGAGCGTGAAAGCCACTATTATCAATCCATATTACCAAAACAATTTGATTTTATGATCCATTTTGATACAACCACCGCAATTGAGCCAATATATACAACTGCGCGAAAGAATAGAGGCGAAATGGAAGAAACATACCCTTCAGGGATGTGAATGGTATACGTTATTGCGAGCGGAATGTGGTAATACATAGTATATACAGTAATTTAACTTAAGAATTCTCCATTATTTAGTTAAGTTGCTATATGTTCTGTAAGTTCAAAATATTCATTTTCTTCCGTTACAAATATTTTCTGGAAATATTCAGTTTTAAAATATCTCAGGCGGCTATGTAATTCCAAAGAATCTACTGCATATCTATCTGCATCCTTAATGGCGGTTATATATTCATAATCACCTGTCTGTTCTTGTAAGCCATCATGTTTTGCTAATTGGCTTGCTATATCCAAAATAGCAACTCCCCCCTCTATAAGCTCATTAAGGGCGTTTTTGTCACCGATAGAGGCTTTACGTAAATTATTTGCTAATTCAGTTAAAGAACCGGCAACAAAAGTATCTTTAATCAAAACGTTACGGTATTTATCTATTATCATCTCCAACTGAAATGCCGCGGATATAATCGCAGGGCATAATTCTATAGATTCCGGCTCTATTAACTGCGCATTCATATCATAACTCCCTGTTATTCAAACTATATCTTTAATATAGGCCTTTAGGCAGCCTTTTTTTGTATTCTCACAGGCTATTTGCTGGATAATATCCTTCAATGAAACCACCCCGATTATTTTATCATAGTTATTTTTTACCACTAAATTACTAACCCTTCTTTGGTACATTTTATCTATGGCATCTTCCAAATTATCATTTGCTGAACACGAAGCAATATCTTGCGACATAACCTCGCTTACAAGGGTCTGGTGCGGGTCCAGGTCTTTAGCAAGCACTCGCACAATAACATCACGCTCTGTAATTATCCCACTGACTTTATTTTCATTTCCTACCGGAAAAACACTTACTTCTTGAAGTTGCATTATTTTAGATAACTCTGAAATATTTAAGCCAGGATTAAGAAAAAGTGTATTACCACCTGATATTATCTCGCGTATTTTTATCGGCGCATGATTTTTATTTTCAAACTTCATCAATAACCTCTCTAACAACATAAATGTTTAAATATTAATGCCATATTATCATTCATACTCGTGTGATGTTTATCAAGATTCTTAATTTTTAATAAAAGGCCTGCTTGTTTTGATTCATATCAAACAATAATTACTGAGGCCGGGTTATTAATCTGAATCAGAAAAATAGAGGGCATCCCAATGAAGAAAACAACATTAATAGTTATAATTCTGGCTGTTATTATCGGAGCTGCGGCTCAATACGGCAGGGAGAAGGTGTCGGTTATAAAGAATTTAATCCAGTATAGCGATGCAAGGCAAGAGACCGAGCCTCTTGTCATCCATAAAAAGTAAAAAATAATACAGAGTTGCATTCAAAGAACGAGTAGGAGTGCGAGGCGAGGAGGGCGTAAGCGTAGGCTTAACTACGTGCGCACCGACAAGACCAATGCACGACAACCTCGTTCAAAGAATGCAACTTTGTATAACTTCTTTTAATTCCAAGCACTGTTAATCAAATGAATATACCTATTGTAGTTTCCGTTGCTCCCAACGGCTCAAGCAAAACAAAAATTGACCATCAAAGGCTACCTATGTTACCGGAAGAATTAGCCAGGGATGCAAAAGAATGTAAAGATGCCGGGGCTACGTTAATACATGTGCATGTAAGGAATAATGAAGGAAAGCATACGTTAGATATAGCCCCTTACAAGGAAGCTATAGCTGCTATAAAAGAAACCGTGGGTGACCAGATGATAATTCAGGTTACATCAGAAGCTGTTGGTATATATTCGGCAGAAGAACAAATGGCAATGATTGAAAAACTAAAGCCAGAAGCAGTATCTATTGCCTTAAAGGAATTAATTCCAGAAGATTCTGATGAAAATAAAGCACAAGATTTCTTGAGATGGGTTTTAAGTGAAAAAATATCACCACAATATGTATTATATTCAGCGCAGGAACTGCAGCGTTTTTATACATTAAAAGCCCGTGGTGTAATACCAGGGGATAAGCAATTCCTGTTATTTGTACTTGGGAGGTATAGTGCTAACAAAGAATCCCACCCCGAAGATTTATTGCCTTTTATTAATATCCATAACCTGAATAAAACTGATAATTCGGTAAAGTGGGCTGTATGCGCATTTGGTAAAGCAGAAATTGAATGCGTATTAAAAGCTGCCTCCCTTGGTGGGCATATACGCATTGGTTTTGAAAACAACCTGTATTTACAAGATGGAAGCCTGGCTAAAAACAATGCAGAACTTATTAGCCAATTCAGGAGTTTATACCCTGCTGAAAATAGGTGTATTTCAACAATAGAAGAAGCTAAGGAATTAGTGCTTTGCTAGGATAACTACACACGCCACTTCGTGGTTCGCAATGACGTATATTTATTACTTAAATGTAGCTAAAATTCTAAATGCTATTTCCATGGATAACTACATAAGGCGATGATTGACAACGCGCAAATAAAAATGAAATTTACTATAAAACCCACATATTTGAGGCAAATAATTATGAAAGCAAAGAAATATATCACCTGGGTAGCGGTTCTTGACGGCAGGAAAGCACTTTTATTAACTAAAAGCACTAGTAACAGGCTGGAAATTCTCGATCATGCTTTTACTGCTGAGCCAATACGCACTAATACAGAAACCCACAATACATTAGGAAGGTCATTTTCAAGTAGTAGGGCGGGAGTAAGGCATATTATTGAGCCACATACTGATGAACAGACGCAGGAAAAACAGGAATTCATAAAAGAAATTTCTGAATATTTAGAATCATCCTTATGGGAATATGACAGGCTTATATTAGCCGCACCACCAAAGGCTCTTGGATATTTACGCAAAATACTTAGTAAGGAAGTTAAAGATAAAGTGATTTTAGAACTTGATAATGATTTTGTCCGCCTGGCTCCACACCAGATTCAGCAGCATCTTGAAAAACTTATACCTATATTTTAAAAGTGCAAGTTGCCAGTCTAAGTGCAAGTATTTTATCTTACTTGCACTATAACTAATCCATCTGGCTTAATATGGTTTTTACAAATGGAATGGTGATATTTTTCTTTTCTTTAAGGGCAGATATATCAATCTCTTCAACAATTCTGGCTACTGCTTCAAATGACCTTTCAGTACGAAGTACAAGATAATCAACTACACTCATTTCAACTTTCAACTGGCGTTCTATAAAATGCTTAAAGAAAAGCGTGCGGAGTAATTCATCATCAGGGTTACTTACACTACAGCAAGTAACTGAATTAATGCGTGAACGTAAATCAGGAAGGCGTATTTTTAAATTAGTAGGATGATTTTGCGCAGTCATTAATATATAACCACCCTCTTCCTTTACCCTATTAAAGAAATGGAAAAATGCCGCTTCATCATAAACATTTTCAATATTTTCAACAATATAGCACTGCCCCTTCTTTTCGGTTGGCTTGCTTACCATTGTATATATATCATTAGGGGTTAGTTTCCTGGCCTTACTTATTTCCATCCATATATTAGCCAACATGGTTTTTCCACTGTCTTTTGGGCCATAAATAAATAAAGCGTGCGTTTTCCAATGTGGCCATTCTTCAATAACCGCAAGTGCGCGCTGGTTAGATTCAGAGACAATAAAATTGTCATCCCTCATCTTTGCCTTAAAACCAAAATCAAAAAATTCCTGGGACATATTACTTAAAGTATTGGGTTTTATAAATTATAGAAATTTAATATTTATCTCTCACTCTCCATTTCTATCTTTTTCTGGTAATGCTGGATAATATTGGCACTGGTTTCTTCAACCGAGCGGCGGGAAACATCAATAACCGGCCAGTTATGTTTGGTAAACAACTTCCTTGCCTCCAATAGTTCTTCTTTAACTACTTCCATATCAGTATAAGTGGTTTCATCTGTGCTATTTAATGAAAGTAAACGGTTACGGCGGATTTGTATTAAAACTTCCGCACTGATTGTAAGGCCTATTATTAGTGGTTTTTTCAGGCGGAAAATTATCTCTGGCAGTGGAACATTTGGAACATAAGGAACATTTGCTGCGCGGTATCCACGGAATGCAAGATACATACTTGTTGGTGATTTTGATGTTCTGGATACTCCAACCAATACTATTTCTGCCTCTTCTAAATCCCACACAGATTGCCCATCATCATGCGCCAATGAAAAATTAATAGCTTCAACACGCGAGAAATACTCTTCATCCAGTTCATGCTGCCTGCCTGGTTGCTTTGTATTTGCTTTCATATCAAGGAAATTAGAAAGATCATATATAGTTTTTGATAAAACTGATGTGCATGGTATATCCATTTTCGCGCAGCCATCTTTAAAATAGCGGCGCAAGGTTTTATCTGCCATAGTATACATTACAAAACCAGGTTTACGCCTTATGCCTTCTAATACCTTATCCACTTGGCCTTTTGTGCGTATAAGCGACCATGAATGTTCTTCAACATCTATAGTTTCAAACTGCGCTAGTGCCGCCCGCGCAACAGAACTTACTGTTTCACCTGTGGAATCTGATACTAAATGGAGTTGAAATGGGTTCATATGTAGTTCGTAGTTTATGGTTTATGGTTTATGGTTTGTAGTATAAGATGCTAACTATTAACTATCAACCACGAACTGGGGACTAACAACTACCTTCATAACCATGTGTATAACTTTGAGTATAAAAATATATCTATACTTACCTACAATTCATATAAATTTTTTACATGGATAAATCAACATGTGGATATTTTTTTATTGGTATAAGTTTAATTGTTAGGTAAATAAATTACCAGAACTTACTAACAAAATACACAACTACAGATAATTTATATATTATAGGAATTAAGGAAAATAATATTATAATTTATCCACAATCAATAATAGTAATTTTTTTATTAATGCTATTGTGGGTAAAATTGTTTATAAAATTTTATCCACATAAAACCGTGTATATAAATAAACAATAATAAGAATAAAATATATCTTATATTATTTAAGAGAATAGAAAATTAGGAATTAAAAGTGCAATATTTAACCAGTTTAGAAAAAGTAATAAGAGGTTTTCCAGGTGATTCTGTTCCTATCTGGCTTATGAGACAAGCAGGCAGGTATCTGGAAGAATATAGGAATGTGCGCAGCACTACCAGTAGTTTCCTTGAATTTTGCTATAGTCCTGAAAAAGCTTCAGAAGTAACTTTACAGCCTATAAGGCGCTTTGACTTTGACGCTGCTATAATATTTTCAGATATTCTTGTAATACCTGATGCACTTGGTGTGGATGTTTCCTTTCTAGTTGGCGAAGGGCCAAAACTTGCAAAAATTACTGCTAATGATATAGGTAATTTAAAATATAATCCAAATAAGCTTCTACCTGTCTATGAGGCTATAAAAATGGTTAGGGCGGGTCTTGCCCCACAAAAATCCTTAATAGGCTTTGCAGGAGCTCCCTGGACGCTTGCAACCTATATGATTGAAGGTGGAGGTAGTAAAGATTTCCATAATACTAAATCATGGGCTTATGCTGATCCTAAATCTTTCAGGAAATTAATTTATATTCTGGCTGATAGTATAATCATTCATGCGATTGCCCAAATAAAAGCCGGTGCAAATATAATCCAGTTATTCGATAGCTGGGCTGGCACAGTTGCTGCTGGCGATGAATTTAATAAATGGGTGATAGAACCGACTGCTTATATAATTTCTAAAATAAAAGCCCAATTCCCAAA
This sequence comes from Alphaproteobacteria bacterium UBA6187, assembly GCA_002422795.1. GTDB lineage: Bacteria > Pseudomonadota > Alphaproteobacteria > Rickettsiales > UBA6187 > UBA6187. The sequence goes on from DITJ01000104.1 coordinate 51,839, forward strand.
TATCCCTATAATTGGTTTTCCGCGGGGAGCTGGGGTTGCTTATGTTGACTATGCTAATAAAACTGGAGTTGGTGCTATATCGGTTGATTATAATATGCCGCTTGAGTGGATAGCCAGTAAAGTTGATATTACCATTCAAGGTAACCTTGACCCATTGCTTTTAAAGTATAATCTGGAAGGCACTTTAATCCAGGCAAAGAAAATATTGGATATTATGAAGGGGCAGAAATTTATATTTAATTTGGGACATGGGATATTACCGGAAACTCCTATTGCTAATGTTGAAGCGTTGGTAAATTTAGTTAAAAACTATAGATAATTAAAATGAAAAAAGCTGTAATATTATTTAACCTTGGTGGCCCTGATAGTCTTGATGCGGTTGAACCTTTTTTATTCAACCTGTTCAATGATAAAAATATCATAACCATACCAAATCCCATGCGGTTTTTTCTGGCGAAACTTATCTCCGGTAAAAGAGCGCCTATCGCTAAGGAAATTTATAAAAATATTGGCAATAAATCCCCGATATTAGAAGAAACTGAAAAGCAGGCAGTGGCTTTGGAAAAAGCTTTAAATTCCATCACTAATCACCAATCACCAATCACCTACAAAACTTTTATATCAATGCGTTACTGGCATCCTTTTTCATACGAAACTATTGAAAAGGTAAAAGAATTTAACCCTGATGAAATTATCCTTCTGCCGCTTTATCCGCAATTTTCAACCACAACAACAAAATCATCTTATGATGACTGGCATAAAATATCTAAGAAAAATGGATTAAAAATTCCTGTTAAAACTATATGCGGATATCATTTGGATGAAGATTTTATTACTGCGCACTCTAATATTATTAAAAAATCCTACGAAGAAATAGGTAATACAAAAACCAGGATTTTATTTTCTGCACACGGATTACCTGAAAAAATAATTAAAAAAGGCGATCCTTACCAAAAGCAAATAGAAGAAACAGCTGCTGCAATCGTAGCTAAATTATCTATAGAAAACCTTGATTTTGTAGTTTGTTACCAATCACGTGTTGGTAGGTTAAAATGGATAGACCCCAGCACAGAAGATGAAATAAAACGCGCAGGTGTTGATTCTTTGGAAATTATTGTAGTTCCTATTGCTTTTGTATCTGAGCATTCAGAAACTTTAGTGGAACTTGATATTGAATATAAGCATCTTGCGAAAGAATCTGGGGTAAAAAATTATTACCGAGTTCCTACACTTGGTGTGGATGATAATTTTATAAAAACACTGGTAAATGTTTGTATAAATACCGAAGAATTTAAATGTAATTGCTATTAATAGTATCATTTTTAATATAAATACATATTCAAATATGCCCAATAAATTACAAAAACCAAAGAAAATCAGGGCTGATGAATTTTTACTAATTAATAGCCTTGCAGAAAATATTGAGCAGGCGCGTGCGCTTATAATGTCTGGTCTGGTTCTGTATGATGAAAAACCAATTACAAAGCCTGGTATATCTATAAACCAAGATGCTAAAGTACGAATAAAAAATCCCAAAGGGCATTCGTGGGTTTCACGTGGCGCAATTAAGCTGGAACATGCATTAAAGGAATATGCTATAGATGTAACTGGTATGATAGCTGTTGATGTTGGTGCATCCACCGGAGGATTCACTGATGTGCTTCTTCATTATGGGGCTAAAAAAGTATTTTCTGTGGATGTAGGTTATGGAGAGCTTGCATGGAAATTGCGCAATGATGATAGGGTGGTATTGCTTGAGCGCACCAATGCCAGATATTTAACAGAAAAAGAAATAACTGAAACTCCAGATATAATCGTATGTGATGCCAGCTTCATAAGCCTTAAAACTGTTCTCCCTGCTTCTTTAAAACTTGCAAAATCAGGAACTATACTAGTGGCGCTGATAAAGCCGCAATTTGAGGTAGCGCAGGAAGAAGTTGGCGATAAGGGGGTAGTTTTAGATGTTCTACTACATGAACGTGTGTGCGCTGAAATTAGGAATTGGCTTGAACAAATGCCTGATTGGGAAGTAATTGGCATCACAACCAGCCCTATTAAAGGGCCGGAAGGTAATGTAGAGTTTTTAATATTTGCTAAAAATATACTTTAGAGTTCTGCTCCCAGGATTTCTCAATCGTTTTTTCAATATCAGCATTATTTATGCCTACCTCTTCCATAAGCAAACGAGCAATGCGCAAGCTTGATTCCAGCGTTTCCGCTACAACATATTTTGCTCCCATATCATATAATCTATCCATATCTTCCGTATCTTTTGAGCGCATGATAACGGGAAGTGTTGGCCATTGGGCCCGTATGGATTTAAGCATATTATCTGTAGATGAGTGATCGTCAATGGCAATAACTGCGGCAATAACTGCCCCATTATGAATTTTATGCCATAATTCCATTTTCCTGGCGTCTCCATAGATTATTCGGCAACCTTGTTCTTTAAGTATTTGAACCCGCTCAACATTATTATCAATAGTAATATAAGGTATTTTTTGTTCTTCAAGTAACTTGCCAAGCAATTGCCCTACACGGCCAAAACCTGCAATTATAACAATTCTTTCATCAGTTTGAGTGGTTTCTTCCGTAGATATTTCAGGAAATATCCGGTTAGCAAAATCTCCAGCCAAAGGTGCCAGCCTAAATAATAAAGGTGTCAGCATCATTGCTGTTGCGGTTACAAGAAGGAAAAACTGTGCAGATTCTGTAGGTATGAGTTTTGCAATTAATGCCACGTTAATAATCAGTAACGCAAATTCCCCAGGCTGGGCAAGAAATAAGGCCGCCTGCGCCGAACGTCTTCCTGAAATCTTAAACCATCTGCAAACAGGAAAAATAATACTTGCCTTCACCACATATATCCCAATTACAGAAGCTAAAAGAAGTAATGGTTGCCTTGCAATTTCAGCTAAATTAATCATCATTCCTATGGAAAGGAAGAACATACCAAGCAACATGCTTTTTAAGGGAGTTATGATTACGTCGACTTCGTGCCTGAACTCAGTTTCTGCAATTAACAGACCTGCAATAAAAGCACCAAGCGCCGGGGAAAGACCGGCAAAATGGGTTATGCTAGCGCAGGCAATAACAAAAAATATAATAAATGCAATTAACCACTCTGCATTACGTGAAATACTTATATATTTCAGAATCGGCCTTAGCAGGCGCCTTCCTGTAATATACATTATTACTACAGTTAATGTGCCAGCAACTAAAGCACTTAAGATCATACCGCCGGTATTTCCTGTATCCCCACCTGAAAAAGCACCCGCTAAAACAAGAATAGGGACAACAGCCAAATCTTGCATAAGCAGAATAGAAAAACACAAAATACCAACCGGGCGGTTTACAAGGCGGCGCTCTTCCAAGAGCTGCATTACAATAGCAGTAGAGGAAAGGGCAAAAGATGCGCCAATAAGTATTGATGCCTGCAAAGAATTATTGAAAAACTTTGCTAACAGAAAAATAACTATAGTGGTAGCAAGAATTTGTATGCTACCAAGACCAAAAACCAGACGTTTTAATTCACGTAGGCGGGTTAATGATAACTCAAGCCCAATCATGAACATCAAAGCGATTATTCCCAATTCCCCCATAGAGCGCACAGTAGTGCTATCTTTAATGGTAAATGGCACAAGCCAAGGCATTTCACTGGAAAATAATGCAAGTCCGTAAGGGCCAATTACAATGCCACACAGAAGATATGCCAGAACAGGTGAAATTTTAATACGTTGTAATAGAGGTACGGCAAGTCCGGCAAGTCCAAAGAACAGCAGAATATTTGACATTAAGTCTATTATGTGTCCTGGATCTGATATTTCCGAATCAATCATTTATGTTTATTAACCGCAGGATTGAACATGATAAACAAATTACCCTGTTCATAGCAACTCCGCAACGGATAATTAACTGATTGTTAAGTATTTGGTGGTATTATTTTATTTCCGGCATCAATCAGTAATTGTAAGGAATTGCTAGAAAAATTGGTTGTATGAGGAAATTAATACCAGGTTTCATTTAAATAATGAACTGGGTATAAAATGGGCATGTAGCATGGATTTTAATACTACAATTAATAATTTAAAAACAAAGCTGCAGATACTTGCCGGAAAAATAAAAACCTGCAAGTTACCTGATAAGAGCGCACTGAAAACAGATAAGATTATAGCATGCACTTCTAATTTTGCTAAACATGGTTTTAGCGCCATTGGAAAATATAGTTATGAACATGAAAATATCCTTGGGCTGGAAATAAGCCCCCATTATATCCGCATATGCCAGATGAAGAATTCTTATGGCAGATGGAGCCTTAACCAGCTTGCATCAGCATGTATGGAAAGTCAGTTTACCCTTAGGGATATACAATCAAATCCTGAAATATATACTGAAAACCTGAAGATTCTTATCGCAAAGCATCATATAAAAGCAAAAGAAGTTGCTTTATCAATCCCCACATCCAGTTCCATTATCAAAATAATAAATATACCTGATATGGAAGAAGATGAGCTGGCACAGGCAGCAGGTATGGGCGGAATCTGGGAAAGTCTTGTAGAGTTAAATGGTGGAATACATGAATATTCAGTATATTATAAAATATTAAACCGCAAAATAAAGCCATCTTGCAGCCTTGCGGAAAGAACCATACATGAATCGCAAGATATCTATCTAGAAAGTAAAAATGAAACTACCGCTGAACCTGCAATAACATCATTTAATTTAGAAAATTTATTACAAGTCGAGACCGCCCCCCTTGTAGAGGAGCAGTTACAGGAAGATCCTAATATCACCGCTACCACCACGGAGACGCAAGACGGAACGATAGCAGCAGATGAAACTTCCACAATACAGGAAGAAGCGCCGCAAGAAGCATCTATAGAAGAGGCCGAAGAAGAAGCAAACACCATGGATGTGCTGTTTGTTGCCGCCAAAATAATGGATATACAATTATATCTGGATATAGTGAAAAAAGCCGGGCTTATCCCTATTATTGCGGATGTTAAATGCAACGCCTTAAAACATGCTTTTGAAACAAACCCTGAAAGGGATAAAACACCGGGGCCTTACGCACTACTGGAATTCGGTGCGGATGAGAATTATATTTACATAATAAATGGCGCTCAAACTATTATATTTAACATAAATATAACCGATCATGATAGAGATCTTGTGGCGCAAAATGAAACCAACCAAAGCGCAGTATCAGGATTTGTGCAAAGATACGCAGGCCAGTTGCAGGAAATCCTTGATGAGTACACCAAGAAATATAATAATAAAATCTACAATATTTATGTTAGTTCAGCTACCCCTTTGCATGTTGATAAGGCAGCATCAGAGCCGCTTATAAATATGTTTATCAATAATATAACGCAAATAATGGGAGATTATAAAATATCGCAATGTACTTTCTGTAACCATATAGAAGTACCTGCCGAATTTGCAAAAAAAGTAAATGCAGAAGGTAACCTTGCTGCATGGGCAACAGTTCTTGGACTTGCCACATATAAGCTGGATGTATTTGATTATAATAAAAAATGCGATGTAATTGATAGGGTTAACTTACTCCCTGGCGCTGAAATACAAAAGAAAAGCCGTGTTTTGCAATTGCTCAGTGCTTTGGTAGTATCGGCGGTTTTTGCATTTGTTGTTACTACGTCAGTATTAACATTCTTATTACTTATTATTAATAGCAATAGCCTTTCCAGCCAGATAAACGGCCTTGCAAGTGTAAAAAATGAATATGAAACAAAAAACAACGAGATGCAGAAACTTAAAAATGTTATGGATAAGGTTAAATCTCTGGATTCTGTAAAGGATACCTTGCCTTCAAACCAGGCCCAGGTTATTGGTGTGTATAAACATATCACCCAATCTATCCCGGAAGGCGTATGGCTTAGCGAGATTAATTTCAGCCTGCCTAAATTTGCAGAAATAAGGGGTAATTCTATAAATGACCAGAATATCCTTGAATTTATTAAAAGGCTGAATGAATCAGGCGGGTTCAAGAAAGTATCCCTTAAAACCATGGAAGTGGTTGATAAGGGTGATACTAAAACCACTACATCACCCGCGGTTGGCACGTATAATGTTAAAAGATTTGCAATCCAGTGCGAGCTTATGCTAGATGCCGCAGCCACAAAGCTGGAAATCATTTCAAGTGGGGTAAAATAATGCCAATAGACTTAAATATGGATATGGGAACTGTAATTAAGGATCTGATAAGTAAGTGCAGGAATAGCAATGCGTCGGGTCAAACTTCCTCTAATGTTAATGGGAAGCTGCCTATTGCTGCATATAAAGTTGCAATAATAATATCTATATTAATGATATTGGTTATAATTACTTATATTACTTTTATATACCTGCCTTTAAAAGAAAAGAACCATCAGAAAGCTGATGAGCTTAATAAAATTCTGGAAATGAAAACCCAGCTTAGCGTTTTAGACGAACAAATAGATACTCTTAAAAAGAGGCTGGATAAATCCAAGGAAGAATATATTGAAAGTCTTTCCAATTTCGGCAGTAGTGATGATTTAGGCAGCCTTTACCAGGTTGTAAGTACACTTGCTGCAAAATATAACCTTGTGGTTCTTAATGTAAAGGAAATAGCCCTGCCTCCACCGCCGCCTCCTGCAGCTAAAACAACTGTAACAGAAACCCCGGGCGCAAACGCTGAAAAGAAAGATGATAAAGTCGCAAGCGCTACTCCAGCCGCTCCTGCTGCTAAGGCAGCTGGGGTGAGTGTAAAGGAAAGCCGGGTGGAGCTGGAGCTAAAAGGGCATTATGGCGAATATATAAAATTTAAGGAAGACCTGGCGATTGCAGCAGCTTTGCTTAAGATTAACTCCGAATCCATAATAGTTAAGAATGAAACAACCGAGCAAGGCAGTATCTACGTAAAATTAAACCTTAGTACCTATGCAATAGATAAAAAACCGTTCCAAGGCATAATTACGGATAAAGAAAATGAAAAAACTCAGTAAAACTATTCTTCTGGCATTGATAACAGCGTCCGGCATAGCTGTGGCTGCGGATAGGGACCCATTCTTGCCCTACACCTGGTCAACGCCTGCGGCAACAACCGATACTAATAGTGCTAATATAAATACAGATAGTAAAATAAGCCCGTTAATTGATAAACCGCTTTCTGCATATACGGTAATCGGCGTGGTAGTATCGCCAAATGACGCCCTTGCAGTTTTAAAATCAAGGGATAAGCGTGAATATTTTGCCTATATCGGCGACCCGGTAGGTTCTGAAGGCGGTGTTTTAGAAACTATCAACACAGAAGGTATATCCGTTGATATGGGTGGTAAGATTGTGACTTTAAAGGTAAGTAACCGATTTGAGATGCAAGATGAAAAACAAGATGAAAAGAAATAACCCAGTTGCAAAAATTTTGCTGCTGCTGCTCCTCGCTGGCTGCATAAAAGGCGAGAAAGCCTTTGATGGCAAGCTTATTGAGTCAAAATCCATGCTTGACCAGAAGCAGTTCATTAAAGAAACCGAACCGAGGCTGGAAGAATCTGCCAAATACGGCCCGAAGATAACAGAAATTGATGAAACAAACATCCGTGAAGAAGCCAGCACGTTTATTAATAAAGAAGAGGCGCAAGGCTATGTTTCCGTGGGTGATGCGTCAGAAGCATTCCCAATTGATATAAATGTTGAAAATGTTGATATCAGAACATTCACCCAGATGCTTTCAAAAATCACCGGTGTAAATTTTCTGGTATCTGATGAAGTAAGCGGCTATGTAACCGCAGAATTACACGATGTTCCATGGCCTAATGCACTTGATTCAGTACTTAATTTAAAATCGCTTGCAAAGCATGTAGATAATAAAGCCAATGTTATCCGCATCCACAGCCAGGATTCAATAGTGAAACTTGAATCATTCGACCGCCAAAGACGCGAAGATTTGCAAAAAACCCTTGTACTTGAACGCGCTACCGAACCTTTCTATACAGAAGTATTTAAACTGTTTTATTCTAAGCCTGATAAAATGAAGGCTGTTTTAGCAGAAGTACTTGGCATAGGCGCAGCTCCCACTGCAGGCTCGGCAATGCCGGTTGCCCAGATAACCATAGATACCCGCATGAACCAACTTATTGTAAAAGCGCGCAAAGAAGATATGGAAATCGCAAAGAAACTTATCGCTAAACTTGATTCCCGCACTAAGCAAATATTCATCGAAGCTTTTATAGTTGAGGCAACCGATGACTTTGAAACTGCACTTGGTACGCGGCTGGGCGGTAACTTTACACAAGGTTTCACTAACCAGGGCAAAAACTTTAATGTGCGCAGCACTGGTCTTGCTGGCACAGCAGCAAATGCTGTTGCAGCTGGCGATACTTCTGCCACATTTACTAACATGTCTGCAATCAGCAAAACTGGCGTCACTAGTGGCATTGGTTTTCTTGCAGGCGTTGGCGACGCGGTTGACCTGAAATTTGAACTGAGTGCCTTAGAGAATAAAGGGCTTTCCAAAGTTATTTCCAACCCAAGGCTGTTCACCCTTGATAACCAGGAAGCTGTGATATTCCAAGGCACCCAGGTTCCTTACAGCACCACATCGGCAGATGGTACAAAAATTGAATTTAAAGATGCTGGCTTAAAACTGGCCGTAACCCCAAGCGTTGTGGGTGATGGTAATTTAATGTTGGCGATTGCTGTTAATAAAGATACAGTAGACCTTACTCAGGCATTGCCGCCTATAACAAAAAGTACAATCACTACCAACCTTGTTACTAAAGACGGCTCAATAGTGGTAATTGGCGGTATATATACGCAAACAAAAGCAGATGGCAGCGATAAAGTTCCCGGCCTTGGTGATATTCCGGTAGCTGGCAAACTATTCCGCCGCGATAATAATTCGAACTCTAAAAAAGAATTAATGATATTTATATCACCTAAGATTTTGTAGTGGTGGAGAGATTACCCTAGTAAGCTAGTAGTGCAGAAATTAAATTTGTAGTAATTTTACTTTAAAATTCTCTATTATTTCATTTGTGCAGGTGCGCTAGTGTTCGCTATAGTGTTGTTTTGATAATTAATTGGTATTATAGTATTTCCCATTTTCAATAATGATGCGTCAATCATCATCTCATGTAGCTCACCTACACATCGACTCGATTTCCTATCATTATTGAAAAGCGAAAACACTATATTATATAACTTTAATAGAATCCTTAAACTTCATATATTGCGTCCTTTCATAAATCTTTACCCAATCTTTAACCATCTTCTGTGATGAATAATTTTTAAGGACATATTCCTGGCTGAGTTGCAAATAATGGCTTCGCTCTTCAAAAGAGCGTAACTTATTTATCAATTCTACAATGCCCGAATTTGATGTAAAAAGATAATTTTCAAGACCGCAATTCGTTAAAAGCCTTTGATAAGCCGGAGTTTTACTTGCTATTACAGGAACGCCCCGGTTTATAGCAAGAACCGCCTTATTTTCTGACTTACAATAAGTGTTAACATCAAAATCAGTGGGAACATGACTTAATACACATGCATCAAAGGTTTGCAGCAATGCGGGAAATGTTTCTGGGGTATATTGGTGAATTATACAATTTTGTACTTTGCCGTAATGCTTGTTTTTGGTAACAATATGATATTCAATTTCTTTTTCTAAATGTAAGGTAGTTAGTGTGTGTTCGTGTGCTATCATGGACTTTTGATAAGAATCCGGATACCCAAACCACACAATTTTTAAAGGCTTTTTATTGTCTGTAGGCTTTTTAAATGAATTGGTAAAGCCAAAATCAATCGGGTCTAAGAGAACTTCAACCGAACGGTTTGTAAATAGTTGTACAACATCCTTCATTTCCGGGGTTGGCAGTAAAAGAACATCCACAAGCTCTGACCATCGTTTTAATGACGGAATCAATTTATTGCTGATATCTGGAATAAAAAGCATAATAACGGCATGTTGTGCGCGCTTCTGCAATAAGGATACAAGTCTTGGGTTCGTATCAAGATCAATCTTTAAGCCGTTAATCAATATTCCAGATACTTTTTCATTGCTTTCTTGTAAACGACAAAAATTAAAGCCTGCAGGTTTTTGAGCAATTAATGGATTAAATTTCACGCGATGAACTACGCCATCAGGGTAGGGACTAAGGATTTCAATATTGTTTTTAAGCATTTGCAGATTCTTATTGAATATTTTAACTTAGATTATAAATGTAAGATGTATTATATAAAGATAAATTTATACCCCATTATAATATGCTTATAAATATAAAAGAGCTACTATTGCAGCAAGAAGTTTTTTCTGTTATATAAATAATGCTATGTTATTTTACATGGCGCATGGTAAAAATTGTTTCACGTGAAACACTGGAAAATATATGAAATATGATGTTATAGTTATTGGCGGCGGCCATGCAGGATGTGAGGCCGCTGCGGCTTCTGCCCGGACGGGTGCAAAAACTATGCTTGCCACATTAAAGCCTGAGAATCTCGGTGAGATGTCTTGCAATCCCGCAATCGGTGGAGTGGCAAAAGGAACGCTAGTTAGAGAAATTGACGCATTAGACGGTGTAATGGGGCGCGTTATAGATAAAGCCGGCATCCATTTTCGCATGCTTAATGCCAGTAAGGGCCCGGCTGTTTGGGGGCCGCGCGCACAAGCAGACCGCAAATTATACAAAAAAGCTATGCAGGAGATCCTGCCTGAAATTTCCAATCTTGATATAAAAATCACTTCTATTGAAAATATCATCCTTGATAAAAACAATGCGGTTGCTGGAGTTGAAACATCAACTGGCGAAGTTATAAATTGCAAAGCTGTTGTGCTTACTACAGGTACGTTCTTGCGTGGCCTTATTCACATGGGGGAAGTTAAAATCCCAGCAGGCAGAGTAGGGGAGCAGCCGTCAATAGGCTTATCAGATACATTGCAAAGATTTAATTTCAATCTTGGGCGCCTTAAAACGGGCACGCCTCCAAGGCTGGATGGCAGGACAATAGATTGGTCGGGCTTAGAAAAACAACCAACAGATAATCCACAGCAGCCGTTTTCTTATCTCACTGACAAAATTACCACTCCACAAATAGATTGCTACATCACCAAAACCACACTGGCAACGCGTGACTTAATACAAGCGAATGTGCATCGCTCACCAATGTACTCAGGGCAGATATCCAGCATTGGGCCAAGATATTGCCCTTCAATTGAAGATAAAATTGTAAGATTTGCAGATAAACTAACCCACCAGATATTCCTTGAGCCGGAAGGGTTGGATGATGATACGGTTTATCCAAATGGCATTTCAACGTCACTTCCAGAAGAGGTGCAAATCGAAATATTAAAAACGATTCCGGGCTTAGAAAATACCAAAATGTTCCGGCCTGGCTATGCAATAGAATATGATTTTGTTGATCCGCGTGAATTACGAGCAACATTAGAAACAAAAAAAATTCCTGGCTTGTTTCTTGCCGGGCAAATTAACGGAACCACTGGTTATGAAGAGGCTGGCGGGCAGGGGATAGTTGCTGGCATAAATGCCGCAAGACTTGCTGGTAATGGCGTTGCTGATTTCATATTGGATAGATCTGAAGCCTATATTGGCGTGATGATTGATGATTTAATAACGCTTGGCACATCAGAGCCTTATCGTATGTTTACCTCAAGGGCTGAATACCGCCTTAGTTTGCGCAGCGACAATGCGGATTTGCGCCTTACACAAAAAGGCATTGATGCGGGATGTATATCTTCTATAAGAACCGAGGCATTTAGTAAAAAAGAGCGGCTTCTAACTGAAGCAAAAAACAAAATGCTATCTGTGAATATTTCACCCAATGAGGCGGAAAAATCTGGCGTTTTTATAAATAAAGATGGTGTGAAGCGCAGTGCCTTGGAGCTTCTGGCGATGAATAATATAGGCTTTGATGGCGTAAGTAAAATTTGGCCGGAATTTAAGGACCTTCCTGCTGATATTATTCAGCAGCTCTCCATTGAGGCGGTTTATTCTGTATATTTAGAAAAACAGCAGGCCGATATTGTTACTTTCCGCAAAGATGAAGAGGTTCATATACCTGAAGATTTTGATTATGATTCGCCCTCAATAAGCCTTTCAAATGAATCCAGGGTAAAATTCAAGAAAGCTTTGCCACATACTATTGGTGCGGCAGCACGAATTCCGGGGATTACTCCGGCGGCTGTTACCTCTTTGTTAGTGGCGATTAAGAAGCGCAAAACAATAAGGTCGCATAGCAATGCAATGTTTCACGTGAAACACCCATAAATTTATAATCTGATCTTTTCATGACACAATTAAATATTCTGAAATCCATAACTGGAAATTCTAATTTCTTACAGGATAAAATCACTAGTTTGCAGGATTTCTCGGAGCTGCTTCTAAAGTGGAACCAGAAAATTAACCTGGTGAGTAAGAAAATTACTGCGGAAGAGTTATGGCAGAGGCATATATTAGATTCGGCTCAATTATTAAAATACATTCCCGGCCAAAGTAAAATAGTTGATTTTGGCAGTGGGGCCGGGTTCCCGGCCATTATATTGGCGCTTTTAAGTGATGATGAAATCACATTAGTAGAAAGTGACCAGCGTAAATGTGCTTTTATGCAGGAAGCTAAGGCAAAATTTAATTTGAATATAAATGTTATTTGCGCGCGCATTGAAGATGTAAAACCATTTGATGTGGATGTTATAACCTCACGGGCATTGGCCCCATTACAGAATTTACTGGAATATTCTTACCCTTTCTACAAGAATGATAATTATATGCTTTTCTTAAAGGGGCAGAATGTGTTAGAAGAAATAAAGGAAGCATCAATATATTGGGATTTTACCCATGAGCTATTCCCTGATGCCGTAAATAAAGAAGGTGGCGTGTTAAAAATTTCTAATTTAAAGAGGCTATAATGACATCTAACCTTGCAAAAGATAACACCAAAATAATGGCATTGGTTAACCAGAAAGGTGGGGTGGGGAAGACGACGACGGCTGTAAACCTCGCAACCGCCCTTTCTGCAACCAGAAAAAAAGTTTTACTTATAGATTTAGATCCACAAGGCAATGCTAGCACCGGTCTTGGAATTGAAGGCAAGCTACGTAAGAATAACAGCATTTATGAAGTTTTGGTAGGTTTAAGAAACATTGAAGACGCGGTGATAAAAACAAAAATTCCTGGCTTAGATATAGTACCAGCAAGCGTGGTGCTTTCTGCCGCTGAAATTGAGCTGGTAGGAGTTGAATCTAGGGAGTTTGTACTCAAATCTTTATTAAACGGCCTATCTAAAAAATATGATTACATACTTATAGATTGCCCACCATCATTGGGGCTGCTTACTTTAAATGCCTTGGTTGCCTCTAATTCAGTGATGATCCCCCTGCAATGTGAATTTTTTGCGCTAGAGGGGCTTAGCCATTTATTAAAAACTGTGGAATTAGTAAAAAAGAAGCTCAATCCGGCACTTTCTATCCATGGAATTGTACTTACCATGTATGATAAACGCAATAAATTGACAGAACAGGTAGAGCTTGATGTAAGAAAACATCTGGGAGACGATGTTTACAAAACAGTTATTCCAAGAAATATAAAAATTTCAGAAGCGCCGTCACACGGACAGCCAGCAATTATTTATGATTATAAATCGGCTGGTTCAATGGCGTATTTGCACTTAGCGAAAGAAATGCTGCAAAGAGAAAAGAGGGCGGTTGCCGTTTAATATTGCAAAATGTTTCACGTGAAACATATATTTATTTAAAATAAGGAAAAGCATAATGAAAATATCAAAACAAGCACTAGGTAAAGGACTTTCCGCATTAATCTCGACTGATGATGATGACTTTCAAACAGCAGAAAGATTGCAGCCACTGGAGATGCCTTTAAATTTATTGGTGGCTGGGAAATCGCAGCCAAGGGGGTATTTTGAAGAGAGTAGCTTGCAGGAGCTTGCTGAATCTATTAAGAAAAATGGAGTTATTCAGCCCATTTTGGTGAGGAAATTAAATGATATAAGCTATGAAATAATTGCTGGAGAGCGTCGTTTCCGCGCTTCAAAACTGGCCGGATTACAGACCATGCCTGTAATTATAAAAGAATTAGATAACCGGCAAGCATTGGAATTAGCCCTTATAGAAAATATCCAAAGAGAAAACCTTACTGCAATTGAAGAAGCTGAGGGGTATAAACGCCTACAGGAAGAATTTAACTACACGCAAGAGCAATTAGGTAATGTTTTAGGAAAAAGCCGTAGCCATGTAGCAAATATGCTGCGTTTATTAACCCTGCCGCAATCAATAAAAGATATGTTAAATTCCGGGTTGATTTCTATGGGGCATGCCAGGGTATTGGTGGGGGTGGAGGGTCCACAAGCATTAGCTGAAAGAATAGTTAATGAAGGGCTAAGTGTGCGTGATGCTGAAAAGTTTGCCAGCGGTAGTATGCATAGTCAAGTTACAGCAAAAGAGCGTCAACCGAGTCAGAAAAGAAATAACTCTACCGCATCTAGCGCGCAAAAGGATGAGGATTTATTGCTTATAGAAAGATCTTTATCAGATTTACTTGGTATGAAGATTTCTATTGAGGAAGATCGTGTTGTGCTTTACTACAACAATCTTACTGAACTAGATAAGATATTGCAAAGGATAGGTTAATTGGCATTTCTATAATTCTGGCAATAATGTATACTTATATTTCATTATGCAGAAGCTTCGCCAATTATGCAAGTCCGAAGAATAACAACATAGAAATGAAAATGAGTATAAAGCAGGAGAGGGTGCTTTTTTAGAGATTGCCTTACTGTTGATCTTGTTTTTCTTTCCAAGCAGCTAAATTTCCGCTATTGCTACTATCATGACAACAGCACAGCTTCAAGCATCAGACCCGGCATATTCGGTATGGGTGGCGGCATCTGCCGGAACGGGAAAAACCACCGTGCTTACCTCACGTGTGCTGCGCCTGCTGCTTAATAATACCAACCCGGGGAAAATTCTGTGCCTAACCTACACAAAGGCAGGTGCTGCGGAAATGGAATGCCGCATTAAAGCCAGATTATGCCGCTGGGTAACATTGCCGGAAAATGAGCTTATCGTAGAATTAACGAAGCTTACCACTGAAATTCCAAGCGCAGATACAATAAAGCTCGCCCGCAAATTATTCCTTGAAACGCTGGATACGCCTGACGGGATTAAAATCCAGACCATCCACTCATTCTGCCAGGGATTAATGCGCCGTTTTCCGCTTGAGGCGGGGATTGTGCCGCATTTTAAGGTTATGGACGATAAAACCTCAAGAGAATTATTAAAAGAAGCACGCTTAAAGCTCCTTTCTGATTCAGATATTTATACGGCAGAAATAAAAGCCTCCATTACAAATATTTTCAGGCGAATTCGCGAAGGCACGTTTTCAGAAGTAATTGAAGGTATAATAAGTGACCGTGGTAAACTGGGCAAGGCAATCGCCCAATCTGGTGGGGTAGAGGGGCTAAAAAAAGCAATATTCGGATTGCTTGAAGTGGATGAGGGGCAAGATGAATATGCCGTCCTTAAAAACGCCATGCAGGAGGCAAATTTTAACAGGAAAGAATTGCATGCAACAGCTATTGGGCTTTTAAATGAAAAAGGCGTGACTTTTATAGAGCGCGGAAAAATTATATGTAACTGGCTGGAGCAGGACGAAAAAGGCAGGCTGGAAAATTTCCACTCATATAAACTTGCATATCTTACTAAAGAAGAGGCGCCAAGGGCGGCATTGCTTCCTGCAAAAACCAATATACCGCCTGAACCGATAGACTTTGAAAAAGAGCGTATATGCAGGCTGATTAGAGCCATAAAAAGAACCAGGCTGGCGCTTCTTTCCAGTAGCATGGTAGATATTGCCTGCTCGCTCTTGGCATTATACGATATAGAAAAATCCGGCAAGGCATATCTTGATTATAACGACCTTATCACAAAAGCCGAAAACCTGCTTTCTGGCACAGATATTGCACCATGGGTGCTTTATAAACTAGATGGCGGCATAGACCACTTGCTGCTCGATGAAGCGCAGGATACCAGCCTGGCACAGTGGCATATCATAGATTCCTTATGCTCGGAATTTTTTACAGGCAGTGGCGCGCGCGATGTGGAGCGGACAATTTTCGTGGTAGGAGATGAAAAGCAATCAATATTCAGCTTCCAGGGGGCGGCTCCGCATATATTCAATAAAATGCGCTATAAATTCCAGGAGCGCGCCGAGCAGGCAGGCAAGCAATGGCTGAATGTAAGGCTGGATGAATCTTTCCGCTCTGCGCCTGTGGTGTTGCGGGCGGTGGATGCGGTATCGCAGGGATTGGGGATTAGGACTTGGGGATTAGGGAATCATAATAATCTGGAATCAACTTCCTTTAATATTAACGCGGCTTCCTCGCCACCTCCCAATCCCCAATCCCCAATCCCCAACTTACATATTCCCCACCATAAAACCCTGCATGGCAAAGTGGAAATATGGCCTTTAATCGAACGGCAACAAGAAGAAGAGCAAAGTGCCGGCTGGGTGATGCCGCTGGAATATAAGGATAAACAGAACCCCCCGAAAATTCTTGCTGAAAAAATTGCCAGCACCATAAAGAAGTGGCTTGATAATGGCCGCATAATTGAAGCAACGGGGCAGAAAGTGCGTGCAGGCGATATAATTATATTGCTGCGCAAAAGAACCAACATGGCGGATAATATTATCTCCAGTTTGAAAAGCCGCAATGTTGCCGTGGCAGGGCATGATAGGCTTATAATAACAGAGCATATTGCGGTTATGGATTTAATGGCGTTGGGTAACTTCCTGTTGCTGCCCGAAGATAGTCTGTCGCTCGCCTGCGTTTTAAAATCACCCTTAATCGGCTTTTCGGAAGAAGATTTATTTCAAGTTGCGTATGGAAGGGATAAAAAAAGCCTATGGCAGGCTTTGAAAGAGCGCGCAAAAGATGCGCAAAACCCGCCGCATTTCCAGCATGCAGTGGAGTATCTTTCCAATCTGCTGAATAAGGTTGATTATTTTACTCCATTTAAGCTTTATTGTTATATATTAGAGGCTATCGGCGGCAGGAAAAAGCTGGTGCAGCGCCTGGGCGAGGAAATAAATGATCCCGTGGATGAATTCCTTTCTTTGAGCCTTGAATTTGAAAAATCCCATGCCCCTTCCTTGCAGGGTTTTTTAAACTGGCTGGAATCCGGCAAATCAGAAATAAAACGCGATATGGAACAAAGTGGCACAGATGCTGTAAGGGTGATGACAGTGCATGGCTCTAAGGGGCTAGAAGCGCCTATAGTCATAATGCCTGATACCACTACCGTACCCGAAACGAAAATGAAAATTTTCTGGCATGAGGATGATAACGCAAACATACTTCTCTGGCCGGGCGGTTCGCATAACGAGGAAGAATTCTGCGATGCTATAAAAGAAAACAAAAAAATGGAAGAAAAGCAGGAATATTACCGCCTGCTTTATGTAGCCATGACCCGCGCTAAATTTGAGCTATATGTAGCAGGTTCGGTAGGTAAAAAAAGCAGGCCGGATTGGTGCTGGTATGATGTTATATATTCCGCACTTGATAATATTAGACTTCCACGGAAACAGGGTTTTGGGGAGGCAGATGCGCGAAGCGAGTATCACAGAACCGTAAGCGTACAGGGCGTACGTGCGGATTCGAGAAACGCAGCGACAAGCGAGCTGCCCACCAAAACCCTGTTTCCGTGGAAGTCTATTGCGGAAAAAGATGCAGATGGCATCTTACGCTTAAGCGGCGGCAATCCTGCGATTATAAAAGAATCGCAAATAAAGCAGGCCGCTGTTTTTGCCCCGCTGCCTGCATATTTATTGAATAAGCCTGAAAGTGAGCCAAACCCAACGCGCCCCCTTACCCCATCAAAAATTGAAGGGGAGCAAGGCGCGGAGGTTTATTCGCCGTCCAGCCGGGCAAAGCTTATGGAAGGCAAGATTATCCATAGCCTGCTGGAATTCCTGCCTGATATATTTGAGGCAAACCGCATGGATAAAGGGCTTGAATTTTTAAGAAAGAAGTTTCCCACCGCTGAAAATGTGGAGATAGAAAGCATACTGGCGAACTTGCTTGCAATAATGTGCAGGGACGATCTAAAGCATGTATTTAGCGAAACATCCCGCGCCGAAGTGCCGGTTATAGGAATCGCTGGCGGCATGGTTATATCGGGCCGTATCGACAGGCTAGGCATCACAGATGATAAGGTAATAATAGTTGATTACAAAACCGGGCGCATACCGCCTAAATCAATTTCAGCTATAAATAGGGCTTATATTAAGCAGATGTCTGTTTATAAGGATATCATTAAGGAAATTTACCCTGCCAAGCAAGTGGAATGTTACCTTATATGGACAGAAGGTGCGGTAGTTTTCAAATTACCTGAAGAAACCCTTGGTAAACAGGCGAGTGTAGTGTAAGATAATATCTACCTTGAAATTTGCTCCAACTGACATTATATAATAGCAATAAGCCACAGCAAGCAGGCTGTAATTAAGATATAGCAATATCAAAAAATAATTAAACATAGGAATTTTTATGTCGCACGAAACTACAGATATTAATTTTGAAAAAGATGTTTTAAAAGCAAATGGCCCTGTACTTGTTGATTTCTGGGCTGAATGGTGTGGGCCTTGTAAGCAGTTATCTCCGATTATTGACGAAATTTCCAACGAACTTAAAGGCAAGCTGGAAGTTTATAAAGTAAATATAGACCAAAACCCGGATGCACCTGCTAAATATAATGTGCGCGGTATACCTACCTTACTTATATTTAAAGATGGCGCGCCAGTTGCAACTAAAGTAGGCTCACTTCCAAAAAGCCGCCTTGTTGAGTGGATTACAACTGTTATTGCTGCGTAATATCTACCATTCCACTTAGTTTTAATAAAATTTTGAAGTACAGTAAAACCCCCTATCCTTCAATGGATAGGGGGTTTTGCAATTGCAATCAGTATATTATTTATATGCCAATATTGCCCTAGTGGCTCAAAATAATGGAAGAATATACAAAATTACAAACCTCGAATTCTATATAATTAAATAAAACCAGGTAATATTTATGGAAATAAAAACAGTTGATGTGCAAGCTTTGCAAGAGCTTCTTGATAGAAATGAAGTAGTGCTTATTGATGTTCGTGAGGTTGATGAGCATAGCGAAGCAAGCATTCCTAGCGCTATTAATATCCCCCTTGGCATTGTCACAATAGAATTACTGCCTAAAAACAACTCTGGAAAGAAACTTGTCTTGCATTGCGGCGGTGGCGGAAGAAGCGCCAAGGCTTGCGAAAAATTAATAATGCAGGATTCCGATATTGAAGTTTATAACCTTACAGGCGGTATCCGCTCATGGAAAGGGGCTGGATATGCTGTAAATGGGGCTGGTATAATTAGTTCCAATATGTGTGCCATCAAAGTAAAAAGTGAATAGCTTGATGATTCCTTTAACCACTATATTATTGCTGACATTTTCCAATATTTTTATGACATTTGCCTGGTATGGGCATTTGAAATATAAGGCTACGCCATTATTCGTGGTGATTCTGGTTAGTTGGGGTATAGCATTTTTTGAATACTGCCTGCAAGTTCCTGCAAACCGTATCGGGCATGGTTATTTTTCAGCTGTGGAATTAAAAACTATCCAGGAAATAATTACATTATTGGTATTTGTGGCATTTTCTTATTTATATCTGGATGAGGAAATGCGCTGGAACCATCTGGTTGGTTTTGTTTTTATAGTCCTTGCAGCATTTTTTATTTTTAAGAAGTGGTAGTGGATATCTGTCATTGCGAGCGAAGCGTGGCAATCTATGCGGTATAAAAACAAACTGTGTAGTTGCTTGTAACCTCGTATGGATTGCCACGCCACTTCGTGGCTCGCAATGACGGAGGCAAAAATTCTACAAACAGCTTTTCAACCCCTCCCTATAAGTCGGATATTTAAGCTGCACACCTAATTCCTGTTTGATGCGTTCATTGCTAACGCGCCTATTGCTTGCCCAGAAACTTTTTGCCATTTCTGAGAGTTCCGCCTGCTCAAATTCCACAAGTGGCGGAGGGGTTATTCCAAGTAGCTTTGCCGCATATTCAACCACCTGGGCCTGCGGTGCAGGCTCGTCATCCGCGCAGTTATATACACGCCACGGGTTTGGTTTATTTATAGAGCCTCGCAAGATTCCCGCAATATCTTCAACATGTATACGCGAAAACACCTGCCCTTCCTTATGCACTCTGTGCGCTTTTCCCGCTTTTAATTCATCAATTGCACTACGACCTTTGCCGTAAATTCCAGAAAGGCGGAATATATGCACAGGCAAGCCGCAGTCGAGCCACGCCTCTTCCGCATCGGCTCGCCTCTGGTTGCGCCCATGAGGCGGATTTACAGGCGTTTCTTCACTGACCCATGCACCATTATGATCGCCATATACACCAGTGGTAGAAAGATAACCAAACCATTCCAGGTTTGGGAGTGATTTTAGGTCAGCCAGGTGGTGGTGGAGTACAGGGTCTAGGGGCTGGGGGCTGGAGGCTGGGGGAGCCGAATGCAAAATATGCGTTACTCCTCCCAAATCCCAAACTTCCTGAAGGGGTAAATCATTATCAAATATATAAGCGGTGATGCCCATGGCGCGCAGGCGTTCGCATTTATCAGATGTGCGGCAAGTGCCAGAAACGCGCCAGCCCTCGAGCAGCAGTTGCTTTGCTAAAATTAAAGCAGAATATCCGAGGCCGAAGCAGAAGAGGTGGGGCATGAGCAATTACAAAATATTAGGTATTATGATAAATTCAGAAATAATAAGTACTAAAATTTAAATAAGATCTAAGCGCGCACCGGATAAAATCTCATGAACCTATGGAAACAATCTTTATTTCTGCAATAAGTTATTGTTTATACCGCCATTTATTACTTAAATTTATATTTAAGTTGTTATCCTTATATGATATAAGGGTATAAATAACATATTTTATTTTAATTAGAAAATGTTTGCTTCACATACACAAAGAAAAAAAGCCTTCACTTTAATTGAGCTCTCGGTTGTTATTGTAATAATCGGGCTTATCGTTGCGGGAATAGTTTCTGGAACGAACCTTGTACGACAAGCAAAGTTAATTGCTATAACTAAAGATGTAAATAGGTATGTAGCTTCAATAAATAGCTTTAAGCTATTATATAATGCACTTCCTGGGGATATAAAAAATGCATCTTCGTATTTCCCCGGCGCTAATGATGGAAATGGCAATAACTTTATTAATTGGCAAGGCACAGACTATGAGGATAAATTGGCGTGGCAACATCTTGCATTAGCAAACTTGATAAATGGCAAATATAGTGGTTCAGGTTCTGGGCCTCCATATGTTGCAGGGGTTACTGTTCCATCTGGTCCATTACCCAGAAGTGCGTATTGGCTTACAGAGGCTGTTGCATCAAATCCTTTTTCTGACATATGGGGATATGGTGGAACTAATATACAGTTTGCCGCCCAAATAGGAAGCGGTAGTAGTAATTATCCAATTGGGCCAATAATAACAGCTATAGAAGCATATGCTATAGATAAAAAAATTGATGATGGGCTTCCAAATAAAGGTACTTTTATGGCTCGTAATGGCGTGTTTGCAGTAAATCCATGTACAAGCTCCTCAGCCCCTTACACATATATAACTTCATCTAGTGATCTATCATGTAGGATATTTTTCTTTATAAGTTCAAAACGATAGAACAAGAGTATAACGCGTAGCCTTATATTTTGTGCGGAAATATAAGAATATTTTTAAGCCGCCAGCTTTTTCTTTAATAACTCATTAAGCACCTGCGGATTAACCTTGCCGCCCGAAGCTTTCATAACTTGCCCCACAAAGAAGCCAAATAATTTATCCTTACCGCTTCTATATTCAGCAACTTTATCCTGGTTCGCTGCCATTATTTCTTCGATAACTTTCTCGATTGTGCCAGTATCAGTAACCAGTTTTAATCCCTGTTATTCAACAATCTGAGCGGCAGATTTGCCGGTTTCAATATGGTATAGAATACATCTTTGGCCATTTTGCTGGAGATAGTATTATCTGTGATAAGGCTCAGCAATCCATCCTTTTCAAGAGAACTAACCGCCATTTTACTAAAGAAGAAATTCTGACAAGCAGTTATTTCTTTATATGGAACATGGCTTGCCATTTTCTTTTATACCCATGATAAATTTATTGCGGATGGTCTTTTTTAAAAGAAGTAGCAAGCAGAAGGAATGTTGCTGAAAGAATACCAATTGGTATCAGCCAATCCTGCCAGACACTGTATGTTAATAAGCCTATTATAAAATAATTGGTAAATAACGCACAGGAAAATGCCATCATTGTATGATTCTGGTATTTCTTTGCAATATGTTGTAGCGTTACGATAAGAAATGCGGTGTAGATAAAAAGCCCAAAAACGCCAAGTTCTAACCAGACCTGCAAAATAAAATTATGCGGGGAGTTTGGAATTGCTGGCCTGCCATCTAGGAAAGAATCATGTTGCTCTACTGAAAAATTTTGCGAAGCATTGAATCCCCAGCCAAAGAAGTGCTTTTGCAGGGCGTGTTTTGCTGTATAATCCCATATATAAAGCCTGTAGTCTGAGGCCGCATCGGGTACAATCGGAACATTACCTATTAGTTTCTGTGAATTTAAAATGCTTGCAAGCATAATAACCAGCATCACACCAATGGCCGCAATCACAGCAAATACTTTTAAAGCACGCTTTCCTTTATAATACACAATCGGAAAAATTACCAGGCCGCTAATCGAAAATCCCAATATTGAAGATAAACTTTCCATGCGCAAAACTGTTGCAAGCACTGCAAAAAATAGCAGTAATGCAGATTTACATCTTTTAGTTACCCATAAATAGCATATTGGTGCCCAGCTTAGTAAGCTAATAACGCACGAACCTTCGTTCGTGAAATAAATATTGTTATACCAAAAGAGAGCTATATTCTTAAAATTATATGACAGTTCATTATTAACCAATATCAGGGCAGCTATTATGCCGGCAAGCAGCGATTCTAATATTAATTGCCGTTCATAATTTCCTGAGGATTGCGCGGAAGAAAATAACCCAAGGGCGCCAATGAAGAATAGCACCCTTAATATCCATAATTTTAAGGATTCATCAGGTTTTATTGTCCATATTATGCTTATAAGGCTATATGCAATTAATAGGATGATTACTTTATTTACATCAGACTCAGCCCAGATATTCTTTAAGTTGCCATTATATATATAAATACAAGCAGCAAAGGCGGCTACAATTGCAAACAACCGTTCGGCTGGTGCATTTAGTATAATTATTGCCAGCATTGGCAATATAAATACAGCAACGGAATTTATTACAAAAAGTAAACGTGCGATTTTCATATTTGCCTTAATAAACTATGAGGCTAGTTTTTTCTTTAACAAATCATTAAGTACCTGCGGATTAACTTTGCCGCCCGAAGCTTTCATGGCTTGACCTACAAAGAAGCCGAATAATTTATCCTTACCGCTTCTATATTCATCAACCTTATCCTGGTTAGCAGCCATTATTTCTTCGATGATTTTCTCGATTGCGCCAGTATCGGTAACCTGCTTTAAGCCCTGCTCTTCAACAATCTGGCTCGCTGATTTGCCGGTTTCAAACATAGTATCGAATACATCTTTAGCCATTTTGCCGGAGATAGTATTATCTGTGATAAGGCTCAGCAATCCACCTAATTCCTTTGCGGAAACTGGTGAGTTTTCAATATTCTCCCCATTTTTATTAAGGCGCGCAAATAATTCGGCAGTAATCCAGTTTGCTGCCATTTTAGCATCATGGCCTTTTGCAACTTCTTCAAAATATTTCGCAGTTTCTTTATCAGCCACCAGCACACTTGCGTCATATTTAGAAAGCCCCATCGCGTTTATATAGCGCTCTTTCTTATCATCAGGAAGTTCTGGCAAATCTTTGCGTAATTTATTGATAAATTCTTCGGAAATTTCCAGAGGCAGAAGGTCTGGGTCTGGGAAATAGCGGTAATCATGCGCATCTTCTTTGGTTCGCATGGTGCGGGTTTCGCATTTGTTAGCATCAAACAGCCTGGTTTCCTGGGCAATTGTACCGCCACTTTCATAGGCTTCAACATGGCGGTTGGCTTCATAAGTTATTGCCTGCTGCATAAAGCGCATAGAGTTCAGGTTTTTTATTTCGCAACGCGTGCGCAGCTCAGTGCTACCAACCGGGCGCACCGAAACATTAGCATCGCAGCGCATAGAACCTTTTTCCATATCACCATCGCATGTGCCAAGATAACGCATGATAGTGCGCAGCTTCTTCAAATATTCCATGGCCTCTTCTGCTGATCGCATATCCGGCTTGGATACAATTTCCATTAGCGCAATACCAGCGCGGTTTAGATCGATAAATGAAGAATCTGGTGATTGGTCATGCATCGATTTTCCGGCATCCTGTTCAAGATGGATACGTTCCACACCAATCGAACGTGAAGTGCCATCCTTCATATCAATTATAATAGTGCCTTCGCCAACGATAGGATCGGAAAACTGGCTGATCTGGTAGCCTTGCGGCAAATCGGCATAGAAATAATTTTTACGGTCGAATACCGAATGGTGGTTGATTTTTGCTTTAAGGGCAAGGCCGCTGCGCACTGCTTGCTTCACGCATTCTGCGTTTAAAACCGGCAGCATTCCAGGCATAGCGGCATCTACCAGGGATACCTGGCTATTAGGTTCACCACCGAACAAAGTTGATGCACCGGAAAATAATTTTGATTTAGAGGTTATTTGCGCATGAACCTCAAGCCCGATTACAATTTCCCAGTTGCCTGTGTTGCCTTTTATTATTTGTGTCATTTTCTTTCCTTAGAGAATGTAAGAATATAAGAGTGTGAGAGTGTAAGTAAAATATTATTAACACTTACATTCTTACACTCTTACATTCTACTTATACTAACCCTTTAAACCCAGCCGCCTTTTCAACCACAGCGGCAGTTTTAAATACCGTTTCTTCATCAAATGCCTTGCCGATTATTTGCAGGCCAAGCGGTGTTCCTTCTGATGAAAACCCAGCCGGAACTGATATTCCTGGAAGCCCAGCAAGGCTTGCCGGAACGGTGAATACGTCGTTCAAATACATTGTAACCGGGTCCATTTTCTCGCCCAGTGCAAATGCTGCTGAAGGCGTGGTTGGTGCAAGTATTACATCAACTTTTTCAAAGGCGCTTGCAAAATCCCTTGATATTAAAGTGCGCACACGCTGGGCTTTTTTATAATATGCATCGTAATATCCGGCAGAAAGTACATATGTACCTATCATAATACGGCGCTTTACTTCTGTGCCGAACCCTGCCGCGCGGGTAAGCTCATATAAATCATCTAGAGAACCGCCTTTTTCTTCAACTCGAAGACCATAACGCACGCCATCAAAGCGCGCTAAATTTGCAGAAGCTTCCGCAGGTGCAATAATATAATAAGTAGGTAGTGCGTACTTAGTATGCGGCAGGCTGATATCTACAATTTTTGCACCGGCATCTTTAAGCCACTCGGCACCTTGTCTCCATAATGCATCTATTTCGGATGGCATGCCATCCTGGCGGTATTCTTTAGGAATTCCCACACGAAGGCCCTTTATATTCAAATCGCCAAGAGCGCGTGAGAATTGCGGTATTTCTACCGGGGCAGAGGTTGAATCTTTTTCATCATGACCGCTAATGGCTTCTAACATTATTGCGGCATCTTTTACCGAGCGTGTAAATACACCCGCCTGATCAAGTGAGCTTGCAAAGGCAATCATGCCATAACGTGAACACATGCCATAAGTTGGCTTCATTCCTACAATACCACAAAAAGCCGCTGGCTGGCGCACTGAACCACCTGTATCGCTACCTAGCGCACCAAGGCATAAACCCGCCGCAACCGCGGCCGCAGAACCGCCAGATGAACCGCCCGGCACTAAATCGGTATTATCATTTTTTCTTTTCCATGGATTTTTTACTTCGCCATAATAACTGCTGGCGTTAGATGAACCCATTGCAAGTTCATCCATGTTGGTTTTACCAAGCATTATCGCGCCTGCGCCAAATAATTTGCTGGTAACTGTGGATTCATAAGGCGGCACAAAACCATCTAGTATATGCGAACATGATGTAGTGCGAACATCCTTCGTGCAGAATAAATCCTTTACTCCAACAGGTATACCTTCCATGGCGCCTGCTTTGCCTTGGCTACGCCTTTTATCGGATTCATTGGCAGCTTTTTGCGCAATTTCGAATGTATCTACTATATATGCATTAAGATTGCGCTGTTTTTCAATCTCGCTGATATGCGCATCCACAAGCTCGCGGCTGGTGAATTCACCATTTGCAAGGCCTTCAAGGGCGGAAGAGATTGTTAGTTTTGTTAGTTCTGTCATAAGAAGAGTCCAGAGTTCGGAGTCCAGAGTTCAGTATTTAAGAGTTTAGGAAGGGGTCTGCTTCACGGGACTCTGAATTCTGAACTCTGAACTCTATTGTTATTCTACCACTTTCGGCACTTCAAAACACCCAAAGGCGCTTTTAGGTGCATTCTTTAATATATCGGCTTGTTTGTTACCATCCGTAACCACATCAGGGCGTAAAGAAAGGCCTATGCTGGAAACAGATGACATTTGCGGAACTTTATCAGTATTTACTTCTTGCAGCATTTCAATCCAGTTAAATATGCTGGAGATTTCCTGGCCATAGCGCACCACTTCTTCATCAGAAAGCCGGATGCGGGCAAGTTTAGCAATTTTTTTTACCTGTGCGGTTGTTAATGACATTTGTATTCCTTGAAAGATAAGGTGATGGGTGATAGGTAATAGGTGACTGGGAGTTAAGATAAAGCAAAGCTTTATCTTCCCCATCACCTAACATCTATCACCCAGTACCCAAATGATATACGATTCCGCATCCGAATTTGCAAGCGCTATTCCTTTTGAGGGCTCTCTTTTGGGACTTGATTACGGGCAAGCGCGCATAGGCATTGCCGTGTGTGATAGAACGCGCATTATTGCCTCCCCGCGTGAGGTATATAAACGCAGGAACATATCCAAGGATATGGGGCATATAGCACGCATGGTGCGTGAAAACTCTGTAGTTGGTTTTGTGATTGGCCTGCCCCTTTCGCCAGATGGCACTGAGGGAGAAAATTGCGCTCTTGTGCGCGCCTTTGCAGAGAAACTCGTCAAAAAAATTAACTTGCCTGTTTTGTTTTATGATGAGCGCTTTTCCACCGCCGCAGTAACTCGCTCTATGCAGGATGCAGGCGTTAAACGAAAAGACCGCCAGGCTGTTGATGACAAGCTGGCGGCCGGGTATATTTTGCAGTGTGCGCTGGAGATGTTATAAAATTATTCTCGTATGCGTGGCTGCATTCTTTTCAACGCGCGATAACCAATTCTTAAGCGGCATTGTTTCTACTTATTAAAGCGCATTATACCCTTCCGCATCTTGCTGATTCATGAGCATCACTAAAACGAGGAGGAGCACTATTGCTACGCTTCCTTACTTTATCAACAAAATCTTCTGGTGGTATTTGTGTTGCAAGTGTCTCTGATGTATCCGGTAACGATAGTTGCCTTTGGACTAAAGCTGTTGGGCTTCGCGTTTGATCATGGTATCGCAAATTACCATCACTCGCTGCACCTCTCTTACAAGAAACCTGCAATGGAATGGGTAAAATTTCTTGTCCGGTTAAATCGAATATTGAATCAAATACTTCTTTTTTTGTTTCTAAAGCTTCGCTAATATACTCATATTGCTCAATTTCCGGCGCAAATCTGTTGCAGATATAATCCTTACGCTGCTTCATTAAACCTGCCATCTGTTCTTTAGTAGAATGGCTTGAAGGATCAGTGCTGGTATAATTAATTGCCTCACCAAGATGGAACCATTCATTAGTAACCGTATCTATTGCAGAATCAGTTATGGATGCTATTCTATAAAGACCGCGCATAAAGCCTTTTGAAAGCTCTCCGTTACCATCACGCCTATTTTCCAGGCATTTTACCACCTGCTCATCATTATGTAAAAATAAAGCCTCAAATGGCTCCCTTCTTGGTATTGAAGCAAGTGCAAGCCCTGGAATGGCGCTGAACATTGCGGCTTCTATTCTACTAATTGGCCTTATGGGTGATGGATCATAGTCGGAATGCCTTGGATGCGTGGGATTTTCTGAGTATAATTTTGCTGCTGTATTTGCCACGTCCAAACTATCATCTTTATGTTTCCCGCCAAAGCCAGCATTAAGGCAATTGCCGAAATCTATAATGGCCGGGAATATAGCGGCGCTACCATCTTCTTTATGCAGGACTGTAAATCCCATATTAGTAAGATCCCAGTTAAACATATCCCAATTGCCAAGCCATGCAGAAACAACAAATGCCTCATCCATCATATCTTTGATTTCTTGCGGCATTAGCCCAAAGCACGCAATCATACAATCACGCTTTTTTATCTTGTTTTCTGCTGTGTTTGGCGCTGGATCGGTTTTAAGCAAGGCTAATTCATTATAGCGCCCTACAAACTCAGCACGTTTTTGATCAGACTCCGCATCACCAGTTGGAAAAAATGCATCTAACTGATTATCATGGATATAATCAATAAATGTTGAAAGATCATGGTATCCTTTAAGCCTTTGTGATGCCACAAAGTAATTCGGCTTATCCCCAAGAGTCTCGATATCCTTTCTTTTTTGACAATCAGCTGCCAATGCGGGGTTATCTCTTTCCGCGCCGGTACAAAATACCGTCCATGGAACTGCTATGCCTGTTAATCCTGCATATTTTGCAGATAAAATTTCTAAATTTGCCCACTCATTGCTATGAACATTTTTTACACGGAAGATACTTGAATTTCTATTTACACCACTTTTTGTTGCGCACTGAAATCTGTTATTATTCTCGTCTAGCCGGTCAACATAGCAGCTATTAGCCCTGACAACTGTCTCTGATGAGCCACCCGCCGGTATTTGATAAGTACCTTCAGAAGCTAAAAATAATTGTTTTGGGGGTAACTCATGCGACCATGTCCCTTTCTTCTCAGGTGGACTGATAGAAAACTTTGGCATAGGATTTATCCAAATTAATATTAATTTGTTAATAATCCTACCTTAATTATATTAAACATTTATTACAAAAATGATAATATATGGATAATGTTATCTGTTACTTCAGGATAAACCGTAAATAATACCAAGCCACCTGTCATCACAGTTCCAAGACGCAAGGTTTTTGGGCTGATTAATTGCCATAATAAGCAAATACTTCCAACGGTAATTAGAAATATGCCCAAGTGGATAAACGGCAGGAACACGCCAATAATTGCCAGTAATTTCACATAATCAAAGCCTGGGCCTGCGAATCTGTCCCCGTGCTGCCATACTGTATAATCCCGGCCTATGTTGTTTTGGCCTTTGATAAGGAAATAAACATGGCGGATGGCAAGACCAGCAATTCCAGCCGCTATACCACCATATAATGCACCATAAAAAGTCTGGTCAAGAAAAGTTCGGTATACAGCGCCAATTAATAAAACGGAGATAAGTATTTTGGCAGGAATTTTTTTATGTTCAGCATCCACAACAGCTAAAATTGTGCCGGCTACTATCAGCAAGGTTAGTAGCACAAACATGTCACCAAAATTATACTTCATATAGCACAGAACAAAACCAGCAGTAATTAACAGCTCCGTAAGGAAGTAGCTGATACTGCATTCATATTTGCTTTTGCAATAACGGCATGTTCCATTCCATATAAAATATGATAATATCGAGAAATAATCAATTATGTTAAGCTCATGCTTGCACTCAAAGCAGCGCGGTTTATCGCCTATCCAAGGCATTCCGCGCGGTATGCGGTAAGTAGCCATGGTGGAAAAGCTACCCCAGCCAAGCCCCATTATTATAGTGATAAAAATGCTAAATAAATCCGTGTGGTTAAACATGTTTGCCCTGCTGCCAATTGTACTTCTTATGCTAAATATATTCTTTTAGATATTCCCATGCAAGCATATAATCCTGCTCAAATAAGCTATATAGCACTAAAAAATAATAATTTATAAATCCCTATTGACATGATATAGTTTAATTCCTATAAGATGTGTATAGTATGTAATTGAGGAGGAAATCTACGAATGCTATCTATGAAAGCTAAGTATGCTATCCGGGCGCTTATGGTTCTGGCCAAGAGTGGTGGAAAAATGTTGGCGATTAAAGTTATAGCTGAAGAGGCTGATGTTCCACAAAAATTCCTGGAGGCAATCCTTTTGGAGTTAAAGCACCACGGCCTGGTAGATAGTAAAAGAGGAATATTTGGCGGTTATTTTTTAGCAAAATTACCATCAGAAATTACTGTTGGTACTCTTGTGCGCGTACTTGATGGGCCGCTTGCCCCGATTCGGTGTGCAAGCCTCACCGCATATCAGAAATGCGACGACTGCGTTGATGAAAAAACCTGTGAAATCAGGAAAGTCATGCTGGTAGTGCGTAATGCTATTTCTGATGTGCTTGATAACAAGACGCTAGAGGAAATGACGGGAGAGATGGTTAAATAATTCTATATACGTGAAATAATGATATTTATATAAATATCGGTGGACGCGCTGTTGGTTGCAATATATCATGTCGGCATGATTGTTGAATAAGCCTCTGCCCACAATTGAATTTCCGCGTGTAATATTAACCAAGCGACGCTAAAGGAGATATTAAATGAAGAAAATACTTTTAACAGCCAGTGCAATTGCCCTGGTGCTAACAGGCAGTAATGCCATAGCTGCAGATTCCGTTTCCAGCAGAATTAATAACCTTGAGCGGGAAATCCAACTTCTAAAGCGCCAACAGGAAGTGA
>DITJ01000029.1 GCA_002422795.1 Alphaproteobacteria bacterium UBA6187
GACAGTAGTGCGCCTGCGCGGGGACACGTGCCATATTCGCATTTTTGTGTATAATGGGTAGTTATTAAGTGGAATTACTATAAATGAATTTCATTTTTATTTATGTGTTGTCAATCATGCTCAGTTTGTTCTGGTTGCTTGTCTGCTCCAGGTTGCTTTTTCGTAAGTTCCAATAAATCATCTAATGTTTCCTTGCTGATACCGGCTATTTTTTCAAGGTTAGATTGATACATTATTGCATTTGACAAATCGGTACGATTTAAATTGGCCCCAAATAAATTAGCTTTATAAAGATTAGCCTCTACAAAACTTGCAGCTTCAAGGTTGGTATTGCTTAGATTAGCAACAGCCAGGTTAGCCCTCCATAACTCTGCACCGGAAAGGTTTGCAGATTCCAAATTCGCACCATCAAGCCTTGCACCGCGTAAACTTGCGCGGCTAAGGTCTGCTTCTTTAAGGCTTGCTTGGATAAGTTGTGCTTTTTCAAGATTTGCCCGTGCAAACCTGGTATTATCCAATATTGCTTTATTTAAGTTTGCACCGGAAAGGTTACTTCTTTCAAATAGTGAGCCTGTTAAATCCGCGCCGGATAAATTTATTCCTGTAAGGTCAAGCTTGCTGAAATTCATATATTGCAGGTTAACTTTATCAGCGGCTGCTTTTTCAATTTCCTTAATGCTCGTAAAAGCACCATTTTCCTTGAAAATAGCTATTTTGCTATCAATTCCGGTAACTTCCAAAAAGATTGTATTTTTTATATCAATGCCACTAACATCTGTATTGCTCATATTAACCGCACGGATGCTAGCACCGCGCAAATATGCATTATTAAGCTTGGCACCAACAAGGTTTGCACCCCATATAATGGCCTGTTTCAAGTTACTGGAACGCATATCGGAAGATCGTAAATCCGCATTGTAAAGTTCCGCACCCACTAATGATGCATTAGAAAAATTAGATTGGATAAGGATTGCCTGGTAAAAATCCACCCCATTTGCATTTGCCAGTGATAGGTTAGCCCTGCCTAAATTAGCAGAGCGCATATCCGCACCTTCAAGATATGTATTTACTAAGCTCGCATTAGTTAAATTAGCATTAGTTAATGTTGCATTTTTTAATGTTGAGCCATCCATTTTAGTATCTTGCAGGTTTGCCCCAAGGAAATTAGCCCTGTTCAAGTTAGCCCTTGAAATATTAGCACCACTGAATTTTGTATTATTAGCAACTGCATCCACAAGCTTAATGCCAATCATTTTTGCATTATTAAAGCTCGCCCTTGAAACTATTGAACTACTCATGTCTGAAAAACGTAAATCAGCATTATCAAATATTGCATTCTGGAAGTCGCCGCCTTCCATATATGCTTTTGTAAGTACAGCATATTTAAGGTTTGATCCTTGCATGTCTATGCCATACATTTTTGCTTCCCGGAAGCTTGCTTTTGCAAGGTTTGAACCAAAAATCTTAGCACTGTATAAATTAGCCTTATAAAAAACTGCGCCAGACGCATTGATATTTGAAAGATTTGCATTTTGAAGGTTTGCCATGGAGAAATTTGCCCGCATCATTGAGGATTCCTGCATGTCTGCATCTGTGAAATCGGAGCCGGAGAAATTTGTACTATCTAATATGGCTGAGGAAATATCCGCTTGAACAAGATTGGTCCTGGAAAAATTAGCGCCCGTCAGGTTGCTGCCATACAAGCTTGCGTCTTTTAAATTTGCACCGCTAAAATCGGTATCTTTTAAATCAAGGCCGCTCAGGAAGAGTTCGGAAAAATCAGTGCCGAAGTTTTTGGTAACCTCAATAGGTTTGCCAGCCAGCCGTTGGGTTGTAATATAGGCCTCTATCTGGTCAACCGTTGGTTTTGCATGAGATGTTGTATAGGAAAGAAGAACCAACAGGAAACTAAAAAAACCAGATGTTATTTTGTTTTTTAACATAACCAGGGTACATGGGTTAGGGTTAGTGGTAGAGGGGGAGGGATTAGGGACTGGGGACTAGGAGAGTAGATCGGGGCTTAAAGGGATGTGCTATAGACTACCATCCTAAACCCCAATCTCTATTCCCTAAGCCCTAATCCCTTACCCCATTCCCTATAAATAATTTTCTACCAAATGCTCAGCAATCTGCACAGCATTAAGAGCCGCGCCTTTACGTAAATTATCAGCAACCACCCACAAATTAAGGCCATTTTCTACGGTGAAATCCTTACGTATGCGCGAAACATATACATCATGCTCGGTGCTTGCTTCGCAAGGCGTGATAAACCTGCCTTGCATCGGGTCGTCAATTACAGAAATACCAGGTGCTTCCTGCAATATTTCACGCGCCTCTTCCGGGCTTAACGGATTTTCAAATTCTACGTTGATAGATTCAGAATGGCCGTTAAATACAGGCACACGCACACAAGTTGCTGTAACTTCAATATTAATATCAAGGATTTTCTTGGTTTCATTAACCATTTTCATTTCTTCTTTAGTATAGCCATTTTCTAAGAATGAATCTATCTGCGGAATAACGTTAAAGGCTATCTGGCGTGAGAATCTTTTTGGCTCAAGCATGTTATTCATATATATGCTTTTAGTCTGGTCAAAAAGCTCATCCATTGCATCTTTCCCAGCGCCGGAAACAGCCTGGTAAGTTGAAACAACAATCCTTTTTATTCTTGCAACATCGTGCAAAGGCTTTAAAGCCACAAGCATTTGTATGGTAGAGCAATTCGGGTTCGCAATAATATTACGGTTTGTATATTGTGCGATTGCTTCCGGGTTTACTTCCGGCACAACTAATGGGATGTCTTTATCCATCCTGAAATGCGAGGTGTTATCTATAACAATACACCCGGCTGCTGCTGCGCGTGGTGCATGTATAGCTGAAATTGCTCCGCCTGGGGAAAACAATGCTATATCAGTTCCGGTAAAGTCGTAATCATCCAGAACCTGGGTTTCAAGAATTTGTATATCACCAAAGCTTACTTTTTTACCAAGGGAATTCCTTGAGGCAAGTGCCACAACTTCCCCACAAGGGAACTCTCGCTCATCCAGGATACTTAATATCTGGCGACCAACATTCCCGGTAGCTCCAACAACTGCGATTTTATATGACATAATAATCCTATTATAAACAAAAACAGGGCAGTTTAATAGCACTTATTTGACAATTTTGCAAGGGTAATGGGAGGGGAGAAAATGCTATTTTAAAGACCTCTGCATAATGAGGATTTTTTGAGTGAGTTCTAGGAACGCCAGCCCGCAAAACCGCAGTGTACATAGACGTACATGAGGATTTGAGGACGGACGTGACAACGAAATCACCAAAAAATACCGTTATGCAGAGGTCTTTTTTATATTTTCTTAATCTATACTCATAAATTAGGTGGGGTTTGTAAAGTTATTTTGAGAATGCACGGTTGTAAAATATTATTGATTATTAAACCGCCTATTATATTATGGAATTTCCACATATGATAGCCTGTGTGGAGACCTGCTCTAAGTGGTGGGTTTTGCAGGGATATCTGCGGTCTGCTATATTCAAGCAGGTTTATTTTAACTTCTAAATAGGAGGGAGAATGGATCGACTTGATAAAATAGCCAGGTTTTGCAAGATAGCCTGGCTATTTTTTAAATTGATTTCAGAAATTATTAAATTACTGAAATAGTTTAAAAGGGGGGATGCAAGACCCAACAAGTTTTCATCCCTTCCTGCACCCATTATAGATTACTTCTTGCCTTCGCGTCAATAATATACTTTCTCCTAATATATAAATTGAACATAAAACTCTTAATTTCATAGTTGTATAAATAACTTGCGGTAGAAAAAATGTCTGATTATATCCAGCTTTCCCATCCTGGGGAAATTTTATTAGAGGAATTCCTTGAACCTCTTAAAATAAGCCAATACAGATTAGCTAAAGATATTGAAGTGCCATCCCGGCGTATTAATGAAATTGTCCATGGCAAACGCGCCATTACGCCTGATACAAGTTTACGCCTTGCTAAGTATTTCCGCATGTCTGAAAAATTCTTCCCGAATCTGCAATCTGATTACGATCTGCGTCTGGCAAAGCGGGCGCTTATAAATAAGCTTACCAAGGAAATCCAACCATTTCCCCGCCCAGATCTGGAAGAGTCGGCTGCTATCTAACCCTTCCAGAATTTAGTGGAAAACAGGACTAATATTGTAAATATTTCCAGCCTGCCCAGTAGCATAGCAAAAGATAATACCCACTTGGCCAAATCAGGCAGGGTGGAATAATTGCCATTAGGCCCGATTATATGACCAAGGCCGTGGGCGGAATTTGAAAGGCATGCAGCAGATGCACTCATGCTGGTGAGGAAATCAAGGCCAGAGAAAGAAAGCACTATTGCCACCATCATGAAAGCAAAGCCGTATAATATAATGAAGCTCATTACTGAAGCTGTAACTCCGTCTGGTATTGCTTTGCCATTATAACGCATTTTCACTATTGCATGTGGCTGGATTAACTGCACAAGCTGGCTTTTTGCAGTCTGGTATAGAACCTGGAACCTGAATGTTTTTATCCCACCGGTAGTGCTGCCGTTGCAGCCGCCAACAACACATAGCATAAACAAGAAGGTAGTGATGAAGCTCCCCCAGCTTGCGTAATCTGATGAACTGGTAAAGCCGGTTGTGGTTATAACTGATGTAACATTAAATGTTCCATAACGCAAAGATGTAAGCCAATCAAAGTTTTTGCCAAAATACAGCCATATAGTAACAATAAGTATGCTTCCTGCCAGGATGCATAAATACCACTTAACTTGTTCATCCTTATAAAATGCTTGTCCATCTCCACGCAGGAATTGCACATATAATACAAAAGGTATACCGCTTGCTGCCATAAATAATGTGGCTGTATAATCAATATACGCGCTGTTATAGAAAGAAAACCCGGTATCATGCGTTGAAAACCCGGCAGTGGAAATTGTAGAAAAAGCGTGGTTTATAGCATCAAAAGCACTCATTCCGGCAAGCCATAAACCAATGCCGCATAAAGCAACCAGTAATATATAAACTGATATAACCGAGATAGAAACCTGTGCCATGCGCGACATTATTTTATCGGATTTATCTGATGATTCGGTTTTAAATAATTGCATCCCGCCAATACGCAGCATAGGTGATATTGCCAATGCAAACACTATTATGCCGATACCGCCGATAGCTGTGAGCAAAGACCTCCATAAAAGTATTCCTTTTGGCAAATAATCAAGGCCGATAATCACCGATGCACCGGTTGTGGTGATGCCGGACATAGCCTCAAAAAACGCATCCGTATAAGATAATTTCAGTTCCGAAAATAAAAATGGTAAGGCTGAAAAAGCCACAACTACAAACCAGCTGGCCGCGGTTAATATAAATGCTTGTTTCAGGTTAAGGTTAAATTTCTGCCCCTGGTTTGTTAGTATAAGGGCTATGCCAACAAAAGCAGTAAGGAAGGCAGACATGAAAAAACTGCCCCAATTATTGCTTTGCCCCAAAAGATCTACCACCGCAGGAATAAGCATGGCAATTGCAAGAGCTGAAAGGAGTATTCCTATAACGAATAATACTGGTCTGTATTCTATCATTTAAATATTATTTGACTGGGGTTAGCTGTTATTATATAATTACCGTAGGGGAGGATGCCAACCTTTGCTGACATCCCCTGGTTTAGGCACTAAAGGAGTTAGAAATCTTTAAGATTTTTAACTATCTGAGAATACCAGCCAGGCTATTGATAGTCGTACCCTTACCCATAAATATAGAGTAAATGCTTTCATAATCATAGTACATTTTATTGTTAGTAATTGTAAGGGTCTGGAGGACTTTATTCATGCCGGTCCAGATAGCTTTAATGCCTGGTTCTCCGTCTAATTTTCGTCTCAGGAATCCGCCTAATATTCCCACCAAAAAAGCAGATTACCGCTTCAAGCCTAAGCTCCCTACGGATTTACCTGCCGTTTGGCAGGGCTTTCAGATTTTTATGTCATCCAGCAGGTACATAATACAAAACCCCAGTGATTAATCAACCCAATATAGTTTTCTTATTCATAAGGAAGATGGTTATAAGTTCTTTACGAACCTGCAAATTAATGCTAAAAAGCAGCACTTTCAAATAACCTGTTTAAGATTGTGGATTTGTTCTTAAAACCAAATCATAAATCTTAAATCATAAATCTTAAATCTATTATGACCGATCTTAAAGAATTAGCGCAAACCGGCTGTATTGAGGCCAAACAAAGCACATCACTACAAGCCCTGGAAGAAATAAGGGTAAAATACCTTGGCAAAAGCGGTATTATTACCTCCCAGATGAAAAACATCGCCACGCTTCCTGCGGAAGAGAAAAAAGCATTCGGCGCTGAAGTTAATAATGCCAAAGATTTAGTAACCGCTGCGATTGATGCAAAAAAAGCTGAACTGGAAGAGGTGGAATTATCCGCCAGGCTTGCTAATGAATCAGTAGATATCACCCTGCCAATACGGCCTGCGCAAAAAGGCAGCATCCACCCTATATCAAAAGTTACCGAAGAGGTAACCGCAATTTTATCAGCCATGGGATTTGCCGTTGAAACTGGCCCTGAAATTGAAGATGATTTTCATAATTTTGGCGCACTGAATATTCCTGATAACCACCCTGCAAGACAGATGCAGGATACATTTTATTTAGAGGGAATTAGCGGGGAAAAACCATTATTACTCCGCACCCATACATCCTCAGTGCAAATCCGCACAATGGAAAAAACTATGCAAAATGGTGGCAAACCGCCATTTAAATTTATAGCACCAGGACGCGTATATCGAAGCGATATGGACATGACCCACACCCCGATGTTCCATCAGATCGAAGGGCTTTATATCGATAAAAATGTGAATATGGGGCATTTAAAAGGCGTGCTGCATGAATTCTTAAAAGCATTTTTTGAAGTGGACGCTGTACCTATCCGCTTCCGACCTTCATTCTTTCCGTTCACCGAACCTTCCGCGGAAGTTGATATTGGCTGCGCGCGCAGCCGTGAGGGAGTAAAAATTGGTGAAGGATCTGATTGGCTGGAAATACTCGGCTGCGGCATGGTGCACCCGAATGTGCTGAAAAATGTTGGCATAAATCCAGATGAATATCAAGGATTCGCCTTCGGCATCGGCCTGGAACGCCTTGCCATGCTTAAATACGGCGCACCGGATTTACGCGACTTCTTTGACTGTGATGCAAGGTGGCTGAAACATTACGGGTTTTAGGGACTTATGCACCCTTCTTACAAAGGGTGCTTTGTGGCTAAAGCCAATTTGTAAAAAAATATATTTAAATATCAATAGCTGTCAAGCATTTATGGAAAAAGATTTTGAAGGTTGGCATAAGCTGAAACCAAATCTAGATGCAAACAGGAAAACACCTACATTTCAGGAAAGGGAAATCTGGTGGTGTAGCATCGGTATTAATATAGGTAACGAGGAAAACGGAAAAAGTGAAATGTTCAGTAGACCTGTATTAATAATACGCAAATTCAATAATGTAATATTCTGGGGTGTGCCACTCACTACCATTATAAAGGATAGCCAGTATTATTATAAAATAAGTTTTCAAGGCAGGGATGTATGCGTAATGTTATCCCAGCTTAAAATGTTAGATAGCAAAAGGTTAACAACAAAAATGGGGCAGCTTACAATTGAACAGGCAAAAAATGTTGGAAAGGTTTTAAGGAATTTAATCCCTTAGATTTTCCCACCCTCCTTTTCAAGAGGGTGGTTTGTGGCTATTGCCAATTTGTAAATTAATTATACAGCCGTGACATGTCACAGTCAATAATAATAAGTATATATAAAACTAGGTAACTATGAAATTCACACTAAACTGGCTTAAACAGCATCTTGAAACTACTGCGAGCCTTGAGCAGATTGTAGAAAAACTTACCGCCCTTGGGCTTGAAGTTGAATCGGTTACAGATAAATCCAAAGATTTATCTGCCTTTAAAATTGCCAAAATTATGGAAGCCACTCAGCACCCGGATGCTGACCGCCTGCGCATTTGCCGCGTAAATACTGGCACGGAAGAATTGCAGATAGTGTGCGGTGCGCCCAATGCGCGCGCTGGCATTAACGTGGTGCTGGCATCGGTTGGCGCGGTTATCCCTAATGGCGGTTTCAAAATAAAAGCCTCAAAAATACGCGGTGTTGATAGTAACGGTATGTTATGTTCCGCAAGCGAACTTTGCCTTAGTGACGATTCGGAAGGCATTATTGAAATGCCTGCATCAAATGAAAACCTTGGCAAGAATTTCGTAGATGTGGCAGGCTTAAACGACCCTGTAATAGAAATAGCAATCACCCCCAACTGTGGCGATTGCCTTGGCGTTTATGGAGTAGCCAGGGATTTGGCAGCTAGTGGAATTGGCACGCTTAAGCCACTTAATATTAATCCTGTAAACAGCAATTTTACGTCACCAATTACTGTTTCCATACAAGATGAATCCGCCTGCCCTGTATTTGTTGGCAGATATTTTAAGAATGTAAAAAATGGTGCGTCACCTGAGTGGCTGCAAAACCGTTTAAAAGCCATTGGCCTGAAACCTATTTCTGCGCTGGTGGATATAACCAATTACATAAATTATGAATTTGGCCGCCCGCTTCATGTTTATGATGCTTCAAAACTATCCGGCAATTTAGAAGTGCGCTTTGCGAGTGATGAAAAATTCACAGCGCTCGATAACAAAGAATACAAACTTGATTCCGATATATTGGTTATAGCTGATAGTAATGGCGCACAAGCCGTTGGCGGCGTTATTGGCGGCCTTGCTAGTGGATGCAGTGAAACCACAACGGATGTATTCCTGGAAGTTGCCCTATTTAACCCGGATGTAGTTACAAAAAGCGGCAGGAAATTGGAAATAAACACCGATTCCCGCTACCGTTTTGAACGCAAAGTTGACCCTGCATTCGTGTTAAAGGGTATGGAAATAGCATCCGCAATGATTATAGATTTATGTGGTGGTGAGGCGAGCGAGCCTGTTATTGCGGGCTCCCAGCCAAAATTCCAGCATGAAATAACTTTGCCACAAGGCTTTGTTACCAAATATAGCGGCGTGGAAATAAGCGATGCGGAAATCACCAATATCCTGACTAAGCTTGGCTTTATCGTTACTGGTGATAAGATTTCCGTTCCATCATGGCGGCCGGATGTTGAAGGTGCGCCTGATTTGGTGGAAGAAGTGCTGAGGGTACATGGGTATGATAAAATAGAAGAGTTGGGACTAGGGGCTAGGGGCTGGGGGCTGGATACACATTCCCCAGCACCCAATACCCAGAACCCAGCACCTAAACTTCGTAACTTCCTTGCTTCCCGTGGCCTTACCGAGGTAATCACCTGGTCATTCATGGAAAAAAGTAAAGCATCTTTGTTCGGTGAAATAAAGCAAGGGCTTGTTTTAAAAAACCCAATATCCAGCGAACTTGATTATATGCGAAATAGCATATTACCGAACCTGCTCGATGCGCTGGCACGAAATGCTGCTCGCGGGGCAAGTGATTTAGCATTTTTTGAAATCGGGCCGGTATTTACTGATAGCGTGCCGGGCGCGCAAAGCCAGTCACTCACCGGAATATTATCTGGCAAACATACCCCACGAAATGTGCACTCTGGGATGCGCGATGTTGATGTGTTCGATGCCAAAGCGCATGTGCTTGCAGCCCTTGAAGAAGCTGGCGCGCCTGCCTCCAGCCTGCGCATAGAACGCGAGGCCGCAAGTTACTATCACCCTGGCAAATCGGGCGTTTTAAAACTTGGCAAAACTGTGCTTGGCGTGTTTGGTGAATTGCACCCTTCGATCTTAAAAAAATGGGATTTAAAAACCCCAGTGATGGCGTTTGAAGTGCACTTAGATAATATCCCAGCGCAAAAAGCCAAAAAATCCACCGCAAAACCAAAGCTGGAAAAATCGGATTTCCAGGCCTCAACCCGTGATTTCGCATTTATAATTGATGCAAAAGTTGCAGCTTCCGATATATTAAAGGCTGCGAATGTGGATAAAATTTTAGTGCGCGATGTTGATTTATTCGATGTATACCAGGGCAAAAATATTGATGCTGATAAAAAATCCATTGCAATCAGTATTAAAATACAGCCAAATGACCGTACATTAACTGAAAGCGAGCTTGAGGATTTAAGCAAGAAAGTTATTGCAGCAGTTGAGAAGTTGGGTGGAGTACTGAGGGGATAGTTCCGAAAAGTAAATAACATTATGTATTTTATAATTATCCCAACTGCTAAACCT
>DITJ01000094.1 GCA_002422795.1 Alphaproteobacteria bacterium UBA6187
AAAATTTTTGTGGGACAGTAGTGCCATGGGAGAGGGTTAGGGTGAGGGGCGCTTCCTTCTTAACAGGAAAAATATTTTTACCGGACACTAGTGCGCCTGCGCGGGGACACGTGCCACATAACGAAATAATGGGGAGTTTTAAAGTAAAATCACTATAAAGTAAAACTCCTCTAGGTTCTGCCCAGGCTAAAATTTTATTCACCTAGAATTCCTAGTAGAAATGAAAAGCGGAAACGCTATAATGCAATTGATCTGATTAAAAAGAG
Organism: Alphaproteobacteria bacterium UBA6187; assembly: GCA_002422795.1. GTDB lineage: Bacteria > Pseudomonadota > Alphaproteobacteria > Rickettsiales > UBA6187 > UBA6187. The sequence continues at coordinate 267 of DITJ01000094.1, forward strand.
AAGAAAAATAGTGAAAAACATTAATTATTTGCAACTTGTAGTATTAGTTTAATAATTAGTGGGTAATGTTAAAAAATTATTAATTAATTTAAGGAGTTGAAATATGTTTAGTCGTCTTGGAAAGTCAGGTGCAGGTTTTGTAAATAGGATTGCAAATGGTGCAATGTCTTATGGTTCTAGTATAACTCAGGTTAATCCTGAAACATTTAAGGCAGCACAAGAGCTATTAGGAACTCATGATGCACTGCAAAAAGATCTAAGCACTGGATCTGATGAAGTAAGAGATGCAAAATTTTCTGCAAGAGAACAGAGTAATATAAGCAAAGACGTTGCTGCTGCACAGAAATTAGGCATCCCATATGAAAATGCTAAGGTTGCCAGGGAGAAAAAATATGCTGAAGAAATCTCCAAGGCAAGGGAAACAGTAAAATCCGCAGGTGTAGGTGGTTTTAATCGCTAATTATATCCATCAGTTACTTTTATCTGAGTTCTCTAATTGCAATTAGAGAACTCAGATTAGATAATATGCCATCTTATTTCTAAGAATTTGAAAAATTTATAAATAATCATAATGTAATTAAACTTGAAGAAATTATAAACCATGTCTGAAAAAATTTCCCCACTTGCTCCTGTATCACTCCCTATAATGCCAGCAATTTCAGGCGTTAAGTTAGGCACAGCATCTTGCGAAATAAAATATAAAAACCGCACTGATGTAATGGTGGCAGAGCTCGCGCCAGGCACTATTGCTGCTGGGGTATTTACAAAATCCAAAACTGCCAGTGCCAATATCTGGTGGGGAAAGGATGCTATAAAGCACGGGCGCGGGCGCGGGCGCGTGCTGGTAGTGAATTCCGGCAATGCCAATGCATTTAACGGCAAATGCGGTGAGGATTCCGTAGCAAGAATCGTGGATGCTTGCGCTGATTTATGGGATTGCAGCCGGGAGGAAATATTCCCATCATCAACCGGCGTAATCGGCCAGCCGCTCCCTGATGAAAAAATCACATCAGCACTTAAAAATATCAAAGAAAACCTACAACCAAATAGCTGGATTGAGGCCGCTAAGGCTATCATGACCACCGATACCTACCCGAAAGCTGCCACCAGAACCGCAATAATCGGCGGGGTAGAAGTAAAAATAAACGGAATAGCCAAAGGCTCCGGCATGATAGCGCCAGATATGGCAACCATGCTTTCTTATATTTTCACAGACGCTGCAATCACCCATGAAGCCCTTCAGGAAATGCTAAGTGGCGCAGTTGAGGATTCATATAATTCTATTACTGTTGATTCTGATACATCCACCAGCGATACACTTTTAATATTTGCAACTGGTAAGGCCAATAATAAACCAATTACCAGCGTAACTGCTGAAGGCGCAAAAGATTTCAAGGAAAAGCTGGAAAGCTTAATGCTGGAACTTGCCCACTTAGTTGTGAAAGACGGCGAAGGCGCAAGCAAATTCATATCTATAAAAGTAACTGGTGCAGAAGATAAACGCGCGGCGAAAGTTATCGGCATGGCGATTGCCAATTCCCCCCTGGTTAAAACTGCAATAGCGGGTGAAGATGCCAATTGGGGCAGAATTGTAATGGCAGTTGGCAAATCTGGTGAAGAGGCTAACCGCGATAAGATGTCTGTATGGGTTGGCGGTGTGAATATTGTAAAAGACGGGCAGCTAAACCCATCATATATTGAAGCGGAAGTTACCAACCACATGAAAGGCCAGAATATTGATATTGAGGTTTATGTGGGCATAGGCAACGGCAGTCACATTGTTTGGACATGCGACCTTACCTATGATTATATCAGGATTAATGCTGATTACAGAAGCTAATACCAGCTATTATATTAATCCTTCTTATCTGCCCAGAAGCCCCTAACCTTATCTATAAAGCTTTCTGCTTTAGGGTTTGTGCCACGGCCATCAAGGTTATTAAATTCTTCCAGCAATTCACGTTGCCTCTTGGAGATTTTTACAGGAATTTCCACAGCAACATGTATATACATATCGCCACGTCTGCCACCGCTTTGCATTATGGTCATGCCTTTGCCTTTTAAGCGGAAGCGGTCATCTGTTTGCGTTCCTGCCGGAACAGTTACTTTGGCGCGGGTGCCATCTATCACAGGAACTTCCACCTCGCCGCCAAGGGTTGCAATAGTCATTTTTATAGGTGCTTTGCAGTGAATATCATTACCTTCGCGTATGAAGAATTCATGCGGAGTAATCGATATAAAAATATATAAATCCCCGGCCTCGCCGCCGCGAAGGCCAACTTCACCTTCTCCGGTTAGTCTTATACGCGTGCCTTCTTCAACACCTTCAGGGATATTCACAAGCAGGTTCTTTTCACGGCGCACACGGCCTTCACCCGAACATGAACCGCATGGGTTACTTATTACTTTTCCAGCGCCATGACAGCTTGTGCAGGTGCGCTCCATCGTGAAGAAGCCCTGCTGGGTACGGATTTTTCCATGCCCGCCGCACATGCGGCAATCCACAGGCGCAGAGCCATCTTTACTGCCTTTACCGCTGCACGTGTCGCATTTTGCAGCAGTTGTGAATTGGATTTTTTGCTGCTTACCGTGGAAGGCATCCGATAGGTTTATCTCAAGGTTATATCTTAAATCCGCACCACGCAAAGAAGCACTTTGCCTTGCGCCACCGCGCTTGCCGCCCATCATATCGCCAAATAAATCACCGAATATATCGGAGAAATTGGCTCCCGGATCAAACCCGGCGCCAAAGCCGCCATTACTAGACCTTGCACTTCCCATGCCGCCATTTTCAAACGCAGCATGACCATACCTATCATATGCAGCACGTTTCTGGTCGTCCTTTAAAACTTCATATGCTTCTGATATTTCACGGAATTTTACTTCGGCTTCCTTATCCCCTGGATTGCGGTCAGGATGATATTTCATCGCAAGGCTGCGATATGCCTTTTTAAGTTCATCTGCACTGGCAGATTTGGTAGTACCGAGCAGCTTGTAATAATCTTGTTTGGCCATAATCAAGTAGAGTGTAAGAGTGTGAGAATGTAAGAGTGTAAGTAAGTAAGATGTAAGAGGTTATAAGTAAAGAAAATTTTTCTATTACTTACACTCTTACATTCTCACACTCTTACACTTTATTCTTACTAGCTAGCTTTCTTATCTTTCTTAGTTCCTTTGCTATCAACTTCTTCATAATCCACATCTACAACTTTACCGCCATCTTCTTCTTTATTAGAAGCTTCAGCCGTTGCAGTATCGCCTTCAGGATTTTCCTGCGCAGCTTTGTAAACAGCCTCACCAAGTTTCATTGCAGCTTGCATCAAAGCCTCTGTTTTAGCTTTAATGGTTTCTGCATCATCATTCTCTGCGGCAGATTTAAGCTCAGAAATTGCATCTTCGATGGCTTTTTTCTCATCTTCAGAAACCTTATCCCCATATTCTTTAAGGGATTTTTCTGTTGAGAAAATCAAGCTATCCGCATGGTTTTTGCTATCCACCAATTCACGCTTTTTCTTATCTTCTTCAGCATGTTCTTCAGCATCTTTTACCATTTTTTCAACATCAGCGTCAGAAAGGCCGCCAGATGCCTGGATGGTGATTTTCTGCTCTTTACCGGTAACTTTATCACGGGCAAGAACATTTACTATACCGTTTGCGTCAATATCAAACTCAACCTCAATCTGTGGCATGCCGCGTGGTGCAGGTGGAATATTTTCCAAATTGAACTGGCCAAGCAATTTATTGCTTGCCGCCATTTCACGTTCACCCTGGTATACACGAATTGTAACAGCAGACTGGTTATCATCAGCCGTTGAAAATACTTGCGATTTCTTAGTTGGGATAGTGGTATTGCGGTCGATAAGGCGTGTGAAAATGCCGCCTAAAGTTTCAATACCAAGTGATAGCGGAGTAACATCAAGAAGCAGTACATCCTTCACATCGCCCTGTAACACACCGCCCTGGATTGCAGCACCCATAGCCACAACTTCATCAGGGTTAACACCTTTATGCGGCTCCAGGCCAAAGAAATTTTTAACCATTTCCTGTACTTTTGGCATACGGGTCATACCGCCAACCAATACCACATCTTCAATATCAGAAGCTTTCAGGCCGGAATCTTTCAAGGCTTTTTTGCAAGGCTCCATAGTGCGCTGCACCAGATCTATTACCAATTCTTCCAGTTTAGCACGGGTAAGTTTGATATTTAAGTGCTTAGGGCCAGAAGCGTCAGCAGTTATATATGGCTGGTTGATTTCAGTTTCAGTAGCGCTGGAAAGCTCAATCTTGGCTTTTTCAGCAGCTTCCTTCAGGCGCTGCAATGCAAGCGGGTCTTTGGAAAGGTCGATACCTGAATCTTTTTTGAATGTATCTACGATATAGCTTAAGATTTTAGAATCGAAATCTGCACCACCTAGGAATGTATCACCATTCGTTGCTTTTACTTCAAATACACCATCGCCGATCTCTAAAATTGATACGTCGAAAGTACCGCCGCCAAGGTCATATACAGCAATTACTTTGCCTTCTTTCTTATCTAATCCATAAGCAAGCGCAGCCGCAGTTGGCTCGTTAATTATACGCAACACTTCAAGACCAGCAATTTTACCGGCATCCTTAGTTGCCTGGCGCTGTGCGTCATCGAAATATGCAGGAACTGTGATAACTGCTTTATCAACTTTTTCGCCCAAATAGGCTTCAGCATCAGCTTTAAGTTTTTGCAGGATAAATGCGCTAATCTGGCTTGGGGAATATTTCTCGCCACCAGCTTCAACCCAGGCATCACCATTTTTGCCCTTAACAATTTTGTAAGGAACATGCTTCATATCTTCTTTAGTTATAGGATCATCGAATCTGCGGCCAATCAACCTTTTTACTTCATATATTGTCTCAGGGTTTGTCACAGCCTGGCGCTTTGCAGCCTCACCCACTACTCTTTCTTTATTTCCGCCCATGAAAGCAACAATTGAAGGTGTTGTTCTGCGGCCTTCCGCATTTTCAAGAACCTTAGCAGTCTTGCCATCCATGATTGATACACATGAATTTGTAGTACCAAGGTCAATTCCTATTACTTTACCCATAACGGCTCCATTTACTGTTCTAAATTATAATTTTTGATTTTGAAATGGGTGTTACTCCACTTCCTACTGCTTATATAAGGATGGATTTTGTATATGCAAGTGGCTGATGGAAGTTTTTTTATTGTTTTTAATGCTTTGTTACACAAATAGGAATCAGTAACGCTATATAACACATTGAGAAGATGTAGTTTTGGCTCTGTTTGAAAATCAAGACACAAGCAAGCAACACATCCGCACTTAACCTATAAAGCCGCCCTGCCACGCTTCGAAACCAATTTTGGTGACACCCTATCATTACATAAAACTAAAAAACAGCAAGCCAAAATGACTATAACCTAAATAAATCATCATTTATGAAATAAAACTTTTACATTACTTGTTTATAATATACCAGCCGATTCCTTATCAACTAGGCGTATTAAACATACGTAAGTGCATAGGCAAAACGATGATAAAGAATCGGCAAGCATGCAAATCTATTATTAAAGGAAGCAAATGAACAGTCGATTAGCAAGCCCACTAAAGAACAGTATCCTGCATTTAAGAAATATAAGAACAATCCATAATGCATCTCGCTATCGGGATACATTAACGGTTATACAATTCCCTGAGGCGCTAAAGGAGGGGTTTATTGACTCGGCCACACGCTATGCAAACGCCGCACATCAGGTTAGCCTAGGGAAGGCAAAATGGGGAGCGAATGGAAAAGATCCTTTGCTTGTAGAGATGCCAGATAAATTGAGGAAATCTATAAATTCTTTAACATGCTCTCCGCAAACAAAAGAAATATATGAATTCAAAAAATTTATTAATGATTTTACAGCAGGTAAAATTCCGGTAGGTGTTATAACTGGTATGCCGGTAAACCCCATACCATTTCCACAAGATAAACTTGATGTAAAACTAAGGAGCGACCTGGAAGAGAATAATAAGGATTTCCAGTATAATTCATGTGTGCATGAATTAATGATGCAGGTTTTATTTGGCTTTGTACCATTTTATAAAGATGAAAAACCAGGGGCCATTATTTTGCTTAATGATGAAGGATATGGAAGTTTTTTGAGCAAAAAAGGGCTGCCGTGGCATGTAGATGGTTCAAGACAAGTGGATACTCCAGGAGAGATACCCGGCATAGTATCTTTATTATGTATAAATACTGGTGATGATGTAACAAAGTTTGTAGCAGCAAGGGAGTTATTTAACTCACTTACAGCAAGATCCAGGGAGGAATTACTAAAACCCCAGTATAAATATATTGAGGTTCGAGATTATGTGGACAGTGCATATTTCCCGGTATTCCTAAAAAATGGTGATGATATAGGCATCCAATTAACAACCGGGCATGAAACATTTTCACGAACCCTGGAAGGAAGATATGCGTTATCTGAATTAAAGGGTAAGCTTGAAGAATTAAAAAAGTCACCCGGCTCAACAGCCGAAGTTATCCTGGAAAAAGGGGATTTGGCAGTCAGCCTTAATGCCCCTTATGAAGGAGAAAACCCTGAAAAAGTTGTAAATAACAGCTTACATCTTCGCCAGCCAGGGGCTGGCAAATGTTACGACAGGTTGCTTACACGGCAACATTACGGCAGTTTTGCATTATAGTAAATTTCATTTTTATTTACGCGTTGTCAATCATCGTCTCATGTAGTTCTCCTACACATCGACAAGGGTTTCCTAGCGTAAATAAAAAGCAAATTCACTATAAAAAGTCAGAAAAATAGTGGGCCGGAAGAAGGAATGGCGCATTAAGTTAAATACACATCAAATAAAAAAGCCGCCAGGCATAAACCAAGCGGCTTTTTATAAATCTTAGCGCCTAAATTAAGCAGCTTTGCTATTTTTTAGTGCATTGGCAGCCGCATCAGCAATCGCTTTGAAAGCTTCTGGGTCATTCACAGCCAAATCAGCTAAAACTTTACGGTCGAATTCAAGACCAGATAGTTTTAAACCATTGATGAACTGCGAATAAATCATGCCATGTTCCCGAACAGCAGCATTAATACGCTGAATCCACAGGCTTCTGAAATCACGTTTTTTAACGCGACGATGCTTATATGCATACTGCAAGCCTTTTTCAACTTTCTGAACTGCTATACGAAAGCAGCTTTTAGAGCGGCTACGATAGCCTTTCGCCATTTTTAGAATTTTTTTGTGACGATTCTTATTTACTTTACCATTTTTCGCTAAAGCCATGTGCTATTCTCCCTTATTTCTTTGCCATGAAAAGTTTTACAATTTTCGTATCCGCCGGACAAAGCACCGCCATAGCACGAGTCTTTCTGAGGAAGTTTTTGGTACGTTTAACCATGCCGTGTTTTTTTCCGGCAGGCTTAAACTTAATTTTACCGCTTGCGGTAAGTTTGAAGCGTTTTTTAACGCTACTTTTGGTCTTCAACTTTGGCATTTTCATATCCTATTAAAGGTTAATACAGTCTTAATTTAAAAATTAAGTTACAAATCAAGGCACCTGAAGGCATGCCAATAGCCAACTAGATAACCTAAGGGGTAGGATTTATACACTATTTTCAGGCTTGCGCAAGGAAAAAGTGCAGTATAACAGTGTAGTGGTATAAAATACAAGCGGCGCACCATGCAGCATATTCATCTGGCTGCTAAACTCACACTATTGCCTATATCCATTAAAACATTACTAACGCCTTCGGGGAAGTTATGTATATTATTTTCAAAATTCACCCCCTCTCCCGGCATAAGCAAAGTGCCTTGCGAATCGAGCGTTACTACCCGCAAACTTTTATAATTCTCATTAGTTAAAGTTATGCGCAAATTAGGTATTAATTTCTCGGAGTTTGATTCATTAACTATCCTGCCTTTAACTAGCAATTCCTGCCCGGTTTCGCTATTATTTTTTTCAGCAGTGGCGTTATATAATATAATGCCGCGATCATCATATATTCCCAAGGCGTTATAATAAGTGCCTAAATATGGCCGTATTTTGTTATTGCCGACAAGGCTTGTGATAAATATAAGAATAACTACTAAACAGGTAAATACTGCTTTAAAAACAACCGGCTCTCTATAGGAATAAGAAATTTCAGCCGGAAGATTTGAGCCTTCAGGAATAGGCTGCACTTCCTGCGTATCCGGGTGCATTTCGGCAATTGATTTTAATATTTCTGGTAATTCAGGCGGCAGCACCTGGAACCAGACATGCCTGCATATAGAGCAGCGCACCTTGCGGCCATCTTCACCTATATCTTCAGCCTTAACGGCAAACTTTGCTGAGCAGTTTGAGCAGGTTACAATCATTGGGAACACTAAAAATTAAATAACCTATGTAATTTAGTGCAAAATATGCAGCAGTGCAATTTAATTTAGAAGGCCGCGGCAAATATTTCTATAATAAATTTCTTATAAAACAGGCAATTATTTAGTGTTCTCGCCAAAAGGATCATCCTGGTCAACCACCAGTGTCCCGGCTATTGAATAATCTTCCGGCGCCATTTCATACCAATTCAGAATTATTAAATCATTCCAGTTTAAGATTATTTACCCATATACAACAAAAAACAGGTTAAAGCATCTCTGCCTTAACCTGTTTTTAGCTATAGTAACTTATACTTAACAAGATCCCCGTCATTCCCCGAGTTTTTCTTCAAAAAATATAGGGGAATCCAGTTTAAGGTGGATGGCCCTATAGTTTGCAAGCGCAAACTCGGGCCATGACGAAACGGGGTATTCTTAAGTTAAGGCACTCTATGTATTACGCTTCTTACTCTTGGCTGAATTCAAGCAATTCCTTTTGGGAAATGTTTTTATCAGTGATATTAGTTTTAGAAAGGATGAAATCTACTACTTTCTCTTCTAAAATAGGGCCCCTTAAGTGGTCCATAGCATCTTTATTTTTCTGGTAGAATTCTATTACACGCTGCTCTTGCCCAGGGAATTTACGCACCTGTTCAAATACAGCTTTCCTTAATTCATCTTCAGTAACATTAAGTGAATTGGCCTTACCAAGCTCAGCAAGAAGTATGCCAAGTTTTACCCTGCGTACGGCAAGCTCCCTGTATTCTGCATTGCGCGTCTTTTCTTCTTCGGTGCCTGTGGTTACTTCTTCATTATCATTTTGTAGCAAGCTGCTATATTCAAGGTCAATCATGCCTTCCGGTATGGCAAAATTACATTCTTTATCAAGCTTATCAAATAATTCTTTTTTCAGTTTTATTTTCGCAAGTCCGGCAAAATCGTCCTCAATTTGCTTACCGATGGCTTCCTTTAATTTTGCAATATCTTCAAAACCAATAGTTTTAGCAAATTCATCGTTAGCTTCAGGTAATTCAGATTCTAAAATGTCATTTACTTTAATTGCAAATACTGCATCTTTTCCAGCAAGTTCAGCGCTGCCATAATTTTCAGGGAATGTTACTTTTACATCAAGCCTTTCATCTTTTTTAGCGCCTTCAAGCTGTTCTTCAAAGCCAGCTATGAAGCTGCCTGAACCAAGTTCAAGCCTATAATTATTTGCAGTTCCACCAGGGAATTTCTCGCCAGCAATGCTGCCTTCAAAATCTATAACAACAGTATCGCCTTTTTTAGCTGCGCGGTTATCTTCAATAGGCTTAAGCTTCCTTTGCGCTTTTTGCAGGCGGTTTAAACCTTCTTCAATATCTTTATCTTCAACGGTAACTTTCGGGCGCTCCAGGCTGATTGTGCTGAAATCGAAGTTAGGAACTTCCGGGTATATTTCAAAAGAAATATTATAAATAAGGTCTTTGCCTTCATCAAAAGAATCTATTGAAACTTTCGGCTCAAGTGCAGGAAGAAGCTTGCGATCAGCCATTAATTTCCTGGAGGTGTTAGCAACGGTGCTTTCCAGAATTTCGCCAAGCACTGCGCGGCCATGTTTTTTCTTTACTATGCTTAAAGGCACCTTACCGGCACGGAAACCAGGCATTTTAACTTTTTTTGCAAGGCTAACAATTTTAGCATCCACCTGTTTGCTTAGGTCGGCTGCGCTAAGGGTAATCTGGAATTCCCTTTTCAGTCCTTCGTTTTTAAGCTCGGTAACTTGCATAATAACCTTCCGTATGAGATTTGTTTTTGTGATGAGTTTTCTATCTGGCTATCGATATGAAAACACTTTAGAGCCTTAATATAATCTCTTTAAGGCTCTTAACCGATAGCTGGCAATTTGTTGGTACGGGTGGAGGGACTTGAACCCCCACNNTCTGCCAATTCCGCCACACCCGCATTTTCGTCCTTAGAACAGCCTTCTATAGTGTCTGCTTATAAAAAGCAACTCTTTTAGTGCAATAAAAGTAAATTATTTACTATTTCTTATAGATTTCCTTTTATGCATCCATATATAAATCGCAGCACCAATCGCCAAAGATATAAGCACAGCAACGGTTATAAGTCTTAAATACTCTTTGATAAGTGATTCATTCTGGCCTAAAAAATATCCCAGCACAGTTAATATGGAAACCCATATTCCTGCCCCCACAGTTGTATAAAATAAAAACTTTATCATATTCATCTTAGCAAGGCCGGCAGGTACGGAAATTAACTGCCTGATTACAGGTATTAACCTTCCTGAGAAAGTTGAAAAAGAGCCGTGCTTATGGAAAAAAGTTTCGACATGTATTAGTTTTTCATGTGGCAGGAAGAAGTACTTGCCATATCTGTTGATAAATTTCCTGCCGAGAAACATAGCACCATAATAATTCAACACCGCTCCGAAAGTGCTGCCTAAAGTGCCGCTTAATATAACCAGCATCATATCCATTTCACCTTTGTAAACAAGGTATCCTGCCGGAATCATCACCACTTCGCTGGGAAAAGGGATTACGGAGCTTTCTATTGCCATCATTATAAAAATTCCGGCATAACCCCAATGGGATACTGTGGAAACTACAAAATCTATAATCTGCGCAATCATTTGCCAGCCTTTTATAAGGTTATATGGAGCAATCTATACACGACTTACCCTATTCCAGCTACTACTTAATGCAGGTTTCTATTCTTTCTTGATTATTACTAATACTTAGTATATAAACTTGCCTCAATTATAATTAATTAAAAGAGTTTTTTGAGATGGCTTTGAATGTTTATTACGACAAAGATACAGATTTTAACATTATAAAAGATAAAAAAATAACGGTGCTTGGTTATGGAAGCCAGGGTCACGCCCATGCACTTAACTTGCGCGATTCAGGTGCGAAGAACGTGATTATTGGCTTACGTGCCGGTTCAAAAAGTGCTGAAAAAGCGAAGAAGGATGGCTTTGTTGTAAAAGAGCCTGTTGAAGCTGTGAAAGATGCTGACATCATAATGATTTTAGCTCCTGATGAAAACCAGTCTGAGCTTTATACGCAAATTCAGGGTTATATTAAACAGGGCGCGGCTCTTGCATTTGCCCATGGTTTAAATATACATTTCGGTCTTATTAAAGCCCGTCCTGATTTGGATGTATTCATGACTGCGCCAAAAGGCCCAGGCCATACAGTACGCGGTGAATATGAAAAAGGCGGCGGAGTTCCTTGCCTTATCGCGGTTGCTCAGGATGCTACTGGCAGCGCTAAGGATTTAGCGCTTGCATGGGCATCGGGCGTAGGCGGTGGCCGTTCTGGTATTATTGAAACTACCTTTAAGGATGAGTGCGAAACTGACTTATTCGGTGAGCAGGCAGTTCTTTGCGGCGGCATTAGCGAACTTATTAAAGCTGGATATGAAACGCTTGTAGAAGCTGGTTATCCTGAAGAAATGGCGTATTTTGAGTGCTTGCATGAAACTAAACTTATCGTAGATCTTATCTATGAAGGTGGCTTGGCTAATATGCGTTACAGCATTTCTAACACTGCAGAATATGGCGATTATGTGAGTGGCCCAAGGGTTATAACTAGCGACACCAAAAAAGAAATGAAAGCAATTTTAACAGATATACAAACTGGCAAATTTGCAAAAGAATTCATTGCTGACCGCGCGACTCAGGGTGCTCATAAATTAGAGCAGTTCCGTGAAAAAGAAGCCCAGCACCCAATTGAAAAAGTTGGTGAGCGTCTGCGTAACCTTATGCCTTGGATAGCGAAAAATAAACTCGTTAAAGATGCGGCGTGAGGTTTATAAGGTTATAAGAGAATAACTAAAACCCCGCCTTGGAATCCACGGCGGGGTTTTTTGTTTTATGAAGTGATGGGCATAAATTTTATCGAATTTACTAATGGGCACCTCCCACTATATTTCACCTGGGCTTCAAAACCCCACGTAAAAAACCAGTGGTTCAGGGAAGGTTACACGCCGCCAGAAGCCATATTGGATAAACTAAAAGGAGATAGCAGCGCATTCCCTTTTATAATTATGCTTGATGGAAAAGAAATTGGGTTTATACAATATTATCACCTGACTGAAAATGATAAGGAAATTTTTGGTGAAGAAGTTGAAAGCACGGTTGGTTTTGATATTTTCATAGGCGCGGAAGATTATATAGGTAAGGGTTATGGAACGGAAGTGGTTAGAAAATTTGCTGAGAAATTGCTGGCTCCTGCGGGAGTAGGCCGTGTTATTACAGATCCGTTTACGGATAATAAAGGCGCCATACGCTGCTATGAAAAAGCAGGTTTTTCTTTTGTCAAAACTGCAAAAGATAATTGTGGTACAGAGATTTATATAATGGAAAAAGTAAAAGGTGAGCTGTTGATTTAGATTAATAACGTCAATTATGGATAAAAAGCCGCATTAATATATTGTATTTTTAACATAAAGGAATGTATGTGGCGCGTGTCCCCGCGAAGGCGGGGATCCNNATCCCCGCCTTCGCGGGGACACGTGCCACATACATCTTTTCCTGGATAATCAAACATTTGTTAATATGATAATTGACGTTATTAGATGCACAAAATAACTCTCTCCCCCTGGGATAGGGAATTTATTGTAAAGCACTTGCCTGTAATTAATGGAATTAGAAAATGACCAAACAAGATAAAATATTTATATTCGACACAACTTTGCGTGATGGCGAGCAATCGCCAGGCGCTACCATGAATTTGGAAGAAAAGTTGATGATAGCCGAGGCCCTAGATAAAATGGGCGTGGATGTTATCGAGGCGGGATTCGCAATCGCTTCCAAGGGCGATTTTGCGGCAGTGCAGGCCGTGGCGAAGTTAGTAAAGAATGCTTCTGTATGTTCACTTTCCCGCGCTAGGCGCGCAGATATTGAAGCGGCGGCAGAGGCAATATCTCCAGCGAGAAATAAGCGTATACATACATTCATTTCTACCAGCCCGTTACACATGAAGCATAAGTTGCAGATGGAGCCGGCCGCTGTGCTTGAAGCGATACGCGATAGCGTAACTTGCGCAAGGAATTTGTGCGGTGATGTGGAGTGGTCGGCAGAAGATGCGACGCGCTCAGAGATGGATTTTCTATGCCGCGCTGTGGAAACTGCAATAAAGGCCGGAGCGGGAACTATTAATTTACCTGATACTGTTGGATATACAACACCGTTTGAATATGCCGAGTTGATAAAATCTGTAAGGGAGCGTGTATCCGGCGCTGATAAGGTTATATTCTCCGTGCATTGCCATAACGATTTGGGCTTGGCGGTGGCCAATTCTTTAGCTGCAATTGGTGCAGGCGCAAGGCAGGTGGAATGTACTATTAACGGGCTTGGCGAGCGCGCAGGCAATGCTGCGTTAGAAGAGGTGGTAATGGCGATACGCACCCGTAATGATGCGTTGCCGTTCACAACTAATATTGATACAACCCATATAACCCGCATTTCCCGCCTGGTTTCTACCATTACAGGTTTTGTGGTGCAAAATAACAAAGCAATTGTGGGCGCGAATGCTTTTGCCCATGAATCTGGTATTCATCAGGATGGAATGTTGAAGCATGCCGGCACTTATGAAATTATGACACCTGAATCGGTGGGGCTTTCGCGTTCCAAACTTGTGATAGGAAAATTATCAGGACGTCACGCTTTTAAGAAAAAAATAGAGGAATTGGAATTCAACCTGGGGGATAATGCCTTTGAAGATGCATTTGTGCGCTTTAAAGAGCTTGCAGATAAAAAGAAAGAGGTATATGACGAAGATATCATTGCACTTATTGATAATAGTGCTATTAAAAATAGAGGCGGTATTAATTTTATATCTTTAAGCGTTACCTGTGGTTCAAAAAATAAGCCTGAAGCTGAAATTGAACTTGCAGTTGAAAATAAAGAGCGTAAGATAAAAGCGTCAGGAGATGGCCCGGTTGATGCAATCTTCAATGGTATAAAAGAATTAGTACCTCATGGCGGCAAACTTGAATTATATCAGGTTCATGCTGTAACAGGCGGTACGGATGCCCAAGCCGAAGTAACAGTACGCTTGAATAAGAATGGTAGGATTTTTAGTGGTAACGGTAGAGATACAGATACTCTCGTTGCCTCTGCAATTGCTTATATTGCGGCCATAAACAAGATGGTGCAAAAAGAAAAAGAAGATTTGGAAGGCGGCAGGTAGCAGCTGATAGGAATAAAAATTCCTCATTGTGCTTTTATCTAAAACCTACCTTAGAGGCTATGGTGATTTTTGGTTGCGTTGTACCGGAAGGTTCATTTGAAAAAATCTGAAGAAGATTTTTGATGTGGAGTCTAGTTTTCAGGATGGCGTGACGAAAAAATTGCTGCAAGACTCATGCAAATTAAAACAATTAATAAAGGTTAATGAAAGCTATGTTTTCAAATGTTTTTGGTTCTTTATCGTGTGATATGGCAATAGATTTAGGGACTGCTAATACACTTGTTTATGTAAGTGGGCGCGGCATTGTACTAAATGAGCCTTCAGTTGTAGCAATGCTAAAAGAAAAAGGCGGAATGGTTCCTTATGCCTTTGGCAATGAAGCAAAAATGATGTTGGGTCGTACCCCGGCAGAAATTGTAGCTATAAGGCCTCTTAAAGATGGCGTTATCGCTGACTTCAAAGGCGCTGAAGAAATGATTAAGCATTTCATCCGCACTGTTCATAACCGTAGATGGCTTACTGGCCCACGTATTGTTATATGTGTGCCTTCTGGTTCTACCCCGGTAGAGCGCAGGGCAATTCAGGATGCGGCTGAAAGCGCCGGTGCAAGCGATGTATATCTGATTGAAGAGCCAATGGCTGCTGCAATCGGTGCTGACCTTCCAGTTACTGAACCTACAGGTTCTATGATTGTTGACATTGGCGGCGGCACAACAGAAGTTGCGGTACTTTCCCTTGGTGGTATCGTTTATGCCCGTTCTGTAAGGGTTGGTGGCGATTTAATGGATGAATGTATTATTTCTTATATCCGTCGTTGCCACAATTTATTGATTGGTGAATCTACAGCAGAAAAAATTAAGAAAACTATCGGCTCTGCCCGCGCTCCTGATGATGGTGATGGAAAAGTAATGGAAATTAAAGGCCGTGACCTTGTAAATGGCGTTCCTAAAGAAATCGTACTTACTGAAAAGCAGGTTTCTGAAAGCCTTATGGACCCGGTTAGCCAGATTGTTGAAGCGGTTAAAATTGCCCTTGAATGCACTCCGCCTGAACTTTCTTCAGATATTGTTGATAAAGGTATTGTAATGTCTGGTGGCGGCGCACTTCTAAATAACTTAGATGATGTACTTAGCAAAGCTACTGGTCTTCCGGTGTTTGTTGCTGATGATCCTCTTTCTTGCGTGGTTCTTGGAACCGGCAAGGCTCTTGAGAACTTCAAGCAGTTAAGGCACCATATTTTATTTAAGCAAGAATAAAATGGGGAATGGGGGTTAGGGGTTAGGGATTAAGGAAAGAATCCTCGTGTAAGGATTGTTTTTCTGATGATCTCTAATAGAATTTGGAAATGATATCTAAATTCCTCCCTAATCCCTACCCCCTAATCCCTAATCCCATATATTGTTAGGTAAACAATGGCTCGTGGATATCACCATAGAAACTCAAGGTCTAGTTTCATACTGCATCTTTCCCGCCCTGTCCGGGATATAATAAGGCGCTCTTCATTCGGCCTGATAATTTTCCTAGCTATAGTTTTGATTCTCACTGGTAAATCTGAAAACGCTAAAGTGCTCTCTGTCAGGGCAAAGGTTATGGATGTTTTAACTCCAGCCCTTCAATTGGTTGTTGTGCCTATTGATGCGATGCGTGATTCCAAGGATAATTTAAAAACCTACCTCTTTGTACATGATAAGAACAAGCAACTAGAAGAAGATAATAAAAAATTACGTGTTCAGGTAACGCGCCTTTACCAGGTTCAGAAAGAAAACGATAAGCTGCAAGATTTGCTTAATTATATTAAAGAGATGGATTATAAATACATTTCAGCAAAAGTAGTCGGTAATGCAAGTGGCCCATTCACACGCTCTGCATTAGTTAATGCCGGTGAAAAGGATGCTGTTTTAAAAGGCCAGGCAGTTGTAACCAATGGCGGCCTTGTAGGAAGGATTGTAGAGGTTGGGAACCGCAGCTCCAGGGCCCTTCTGCTTACAGACATAAACTCAAAAATTCCAGTTATAAGCCTTGATTCACGCGAACGCAGTGTTCTATCAGGAAATAACGCAGATAGCCCAAAACTGATTTACTTGCCAAAAGAAAGTAAAATAACTGATGGTGAGGTGATTATAACTTCCGGAGATGGTGATATTTTCCCGGCTGGATTAATGGTTGGGCGCGCCTCCAAGCTCAATGATGGTTCATTCGAAGTAATACCATTCGTTAACTGGCATAATATTGAATATGTCAGCATCCTTGGTATGAAAGAAGAAACGGAATAATTGACGATATAAAAATATTTACCAAATAACTAACAACAACTAATGCTAAGTTTATGGGTTTAATTACAGGAATTAGATTTTTTTATCCTATGATAGTAGCGTTATTGCTGCTGATTATAAGCGCTGTTCCAATATATATTGTAGGATTATCAGCTTTCTTCCCGGTTGTTGATGTGATGGTGATATATTACTGGGCAAGTTCCAGGCCGAGAGTAATGCCGGATTGGTTTATTTTTCTCCTTGGCGTGCTAAGGGATGGGGTTGAGGGACTTACAATAGGTATAAGCTCCTGCGTTTATCTTCTGGTTAAGTTTATTGTTGTTGCAAGCCGTGGATTATACATACGAGGGGGATTCTTATTAGTATGGCAGGGATTTGCAATTGCTGCAATTATTGCAATAGCCGGGAAATGGTTGTTGGTTTCATTTGTAATGAACAAACCTATTTCACTTGATTCTGCCATAATGCAGTTGATGTTTTCGATAGCAATGTATCCAGTATTCTATTGGTTTCTAAATCTGGTTAATATAACGGTACCGGACAACTATCATGATGCATAATACACCTAAAAGAAGCAAAGTTTTTTCAAGACGAGCAATGATAATTGCGGGCGTCCAATCTGCTTTTATGGCCACTTTAGTTGGAAGGCTTTATTATCTGCAAATCATGAAAAATGATGAATATAAAACTTTCTCAGATAGCAACAGGATTAAGCTTTTCCTTCTTCCTCCTTTAAGGGGCAATATACTGGATAGGGATGGACGGATAATCGCCTCAAACAAGAATTACTACAGGGTTCTTTACGACCCTGAAGTTGCCTCAAGCAAAGCAAACCTTACTCTTGCCAGGCTTGCCGATTTGTTGGAAATTGGTGAAGAAGGCTATTCCTGGATGTTAAAAAGGGTAAAGCGCCATAATTCCCGCAGCCCTTTGATGTTATATGAGCATCTCAACTGGCATGAAGTTACCAGGGTTGAAATTAGTTCCACAGAATTGCCAGGCATTACTATTGATGTAGGGCAAATGCGTTACTTCCCTATGGGCAATATTGCCCCTCATATTACAGGCTATCTAGGCCCGGTCTCAGAAGAGGAAATAGCAAAAAACCCACTCCTTAACCATCCTGATTTTAAAATAGGCAGGAATGGTGTAGAAAAAGCATATGAAGATATTTTGCGTGGGCAAGCCGGCGTTAAGAAAATGGAGGTAAATGCTTTCGGCCTTACAGTTCGGGAGCTTTCCAGGGAAGAAAGCATTCCTGGAAAAGATGTGCTACTTGCTATTGATAAAAGATTGCAGGAATTTGCCGGAAAGCGCCTTGAAGGGCAAGTTGGCAGTGTTGTTGTGCTGGATGTGAAAAGTGGCGAGGTTGTTACTATGGTATCAACGCCAGGCTACGATCCCAACGAAGTAACGTATGGATTATCTTCAGGCAAGTGGCGTGACCTAATTACTAATGTAGATAAACCGCTTATTAATAAAGCTGTAGCAAACCAGTATCCGCCAGGCTCCACTTTTAAGATGACAGTAGCGCTAGCTGCATTAAAAGATGGTTCCAGTCCTGATGCTACATATTATTGCCCCGGCTTCATGCAGCTTGGTAACCACAGGTTCAGTTGCTGGAAAAAAGAAGGGCATGGCCATTTGAATATGCGTCAGGCAATAAAAGGCTCCTGTAATGTTTATTTCTATAATTTAGCTAAAAGGATTGGTGTCGATAAAATCGCGGAAATGGCTAGCAAGATGGGGCATGGCAAGAGTCTGGATCTTGTAGAGGGTGAAAAGCCTGGTCTTGTGCCAACTAAGGACTGGAAAGAAAAGAGATATAAAGAGCCCTGGCAGATGGGTGATACTTTAAATGTTGGTATCGGTCAGGGCTATGTACTTGCAACGCCTCTCCAGCTTTCAGTTCTGGCAGCCCGTATTGCAACAGGAAGGATGGTTATGCCGCATCTTCCTCTTGGAAAGACAAGTGGTGATAATGCTTTTGAGCGTCTGAATATACCAGAAGAACACTTAAGTGTAGTGCGTGACGGCATGTTTATGGTGATGAATGAGCAAGGCGGAACAGCGTATAGAAGCCGTATAGATATCCCGGAATTTGCCCTGGCTGGAAAAACAGGTACTTCACAGGTGATTTCCCATAAAGGCCTTGCAAGTCTTGATAACATGACGGATGCAGAAAAGAAGAAAACGGAAAACCATGCAATATTTGTGGGTTATGCCCCGGCTGAAAACCCGCGTTATTCAGTTTCAGTTTTAATTGAGCATGGAGGTGCCGGCTCTGCTGCGGCTGCGCCAGTTGGTAGCGATGTAATGAAAGAAGTTTACAGGTTGTTAGTTAAAAAGGAATTAGTTTAGCATGGCAAAAAAACTGTTTATTGCCCATAAGATTTTGAGGCTTAACTGGTCTCTTATTATCCTTATATCGTCACTTGCTATATTTGGTTTTGTTGTGCTTTATTCGGCAGCGGAAGGCAGTTTTGAGCCTTGGTCATTAAAACAGATTACAAGATTTTCCTTACTTCTCCCAGTAATGTTGCTAATAGGGATTGTAAATATAAAGTTCTGGTGCCGCATTGCTTATCCGCTTTATGCGGTTGCGCTTGTTGCACTCATCCTAACCGAAATCATGGGTGTTACAGCAATGGGCGCCACGCGCTGGCTGGATGTTGGCTTTATAAATATACAGCCATCAGAAATAATGAAGTTAGGTATGGTTTTCGCTTTAGCTAAATATTTTCATACTAATAGCCTTGCTAACACCAGCAACACTATTTACCTTATAACCCCGATACTTATGGTGGTGGTGCCGGTTTTGTTAATATTGAAACAACCTGATATGGGCACGGCCCTTATATTATTATTTGTATCAGCCACGATGTTTTTTGCAGCCGGTGTACAGATATGGAAATTCCTTTTAGTTGGGGCTGCCGGGCTTAGTGTTATGCCTATGTTATGGAATCATATGCATGATTACCAGAAAAACCGTGTTATATCATTCCTTGACCCCGAAAAAGATCCTCTGGGTAATGGCTATAACCTATTACAATCTAAAATCGCAATAGGTTCGGGCGGGTTTTCTGGAAAAGGCTTTTTAAATGGTACGCAAAGCCAGTTAAGCTTCCTTCCTGAAAAGCAGACCGACTTTATCTTTACGATGTTTACTGAGGAATTCGGTTTCATAGGCGGTGTAGCGGTTATTGCAATTTATGCCATTATAATTGCGTATGGAGTATTTATAGCCACAAGCAGTCGCAACCATTTCGGGCGCATGATGGCAATAGGTATTATAAGTGTTTTCTTTTTCCACGTATTTATAAATATTGCAATGGTTATGGGCTTAATGCCGATAGTAGGGGTGCCACTGCCATTGCTTTCTTATGGCGGCACAATAATGACCACCGTGCTTATAGGCTTTGGCCTGATTCTTAATGTACATCTTTATAAAGATGAAAAAATAGAAAAAACCAATGGGATATTTTTAAGGTAAAAGTTATTGCGGCATGATAAAACCACCCCTACATAACGGTTTTTTTGATAATTTCGTTATCGCATCCGCACTCGAATCCTCATGTGCGTATATGTTTTATCCCTAAGTCGTTGCGAGCCACAATGTAGCGTGGCAATTCATACGATTTAACAACAACTATGCGCTGCATTGAATGGAATTGGTATGGCTATAAAAGAATAGCTTTATAGACGTACATGAGGATTTGAGAACGGACGTGACAACGGAATCACCAAAAAAGACCGTTATACAGAGGTCTTGGTGAAGCTATTCATCTTTATATCCCTTATTACTTTATTTCTTATTTTCATTTAATGTAATATATTGTATAATTTATGA
>DITJ01000046.1 GCA_002422795.1 Alphaproteobacteria bacterium UBA6187
CGGCCATCGTAACCGGGGCGGCACTGTCTGTCCTAACAACCTGACCGTACCGCAGAAATTATTGGAAGAGCGGCTACTGGAAAGTGTCAAGGAATGCCTGAGCGGTGAAGAAATCATGCAGTATTTTATACAGGAAGCCAACAAGCTGCTATCAGAAGAGAAAAATGGCTTCGTTCCGGCACTTAACCAAAAGAAAGGTGAACTGGAAGAATCCAATACCAAAATTGACAATATCATGAACGCCATCAAGGCCGGGATCATCACCCCTACCATGAAAGACGAGCTTATCAAGGCCGAAGCGGAGCGCGACATGCTGAAAAGTGAGATTGAAGTCTACAGTAACCAAATGCAGAAAGTCGGTGCTNNAAGGAGCGCTTCAAATCCATGCTGAAGGAGCTACAACAATCCCTTAAAAAGGAAGTCCCGAAGGCACGCAATATTATTAAGCAGATTTTTGGAGAGGATATTATATTGCACCGTACAATCAACGGCCATCTGGAAGCTGAAGTTTCCGCTAATGCCATGGAAATGTTTGGTTTCCCGACTAATGCGAGAATAGGTCTGGTTGCGGGGACAGGTGATAGCACCTATTCACAATCGAGAATAGGTCTGGTTGCGGGGGCTCGCGAACGGAGGTTTTCTCTTGGTGTTTCCTTAGCAACTAATGAGGCTGGCTCGGTTGTAAAGATGCAGATTCCAGATAGGAATGCTGCCTAACATTATACTGTAATTACAAAATGTTTCCCTCCATTTATAATCCGTAATTACCATCTTGACAAGGTGGTAACGGATTAATCTTTAATAGGAGGGAAGCCGGTTCCGGCCTCATAATAAACATGACCAGACCTGATACTATACCAGCATATGATGCATTGATTGAACAAATAAAACTATCCCATAAAAAGCCCCTGACTGATGAAGAAGCGCATAAGATAGCCAGGAACCTGATGGGCTTCTCTGAAAAAGTTATGCAGGTAACTACACCCGCAGATTTAAAGGAGTAATATCATGCAAACACGAAAAGCTATTATTCTAGTTAGGGTATCAACCGAAGAACAGGAGGAAAGGCACTCGCTAGATGCACAAAAAGCCCGGCTTGTCGAATATTGCCATAGGCATAACCTGGATATCATAGAAACTTTTATTATTATTGAATCATCTACTATTGGTAATCGTAAGAAATTTATGGAAATGATAAATTTTGCTAAACGGCAAAAAGGTGTAATTGCTATTGTTGCTGACGCTGTAGACCGGGTTCAACGCAGTTTTAAAGATTCCGTATATCTTGATGACTTAATACGCCAGGGACAAATTGAACTGCATTTCTTCAGGGAAGGAATGGTATTAGGAAAAGATGCCAGCGCTTCAGATGTGATGCGCTGGGACTTCTCGGTTATGGGAGCTAAAAGTTATGTATTGCAGCTTTCAGAGAACGTTAAACGTAGTCTGGACTGGAAATTAAAGAAAGGAGAATGTATCGGTGCGGCACCTTTAGGATATCTTAATAGCCGGGATGGAAATGGCCGTAGTACCGTAGTAATAGACCCTGTACGTTGGCCACTAGTGCAACGTCTTTTTCTGGAATATACAAAAGGCACATATACCCTTTCTCACTTAGCCAGGAAATGTAAGGAATGGGGCTTGCGAAGCAAGAAAGATGTGTATCTTGGAAAATCCACGCTGTTTAATATTATCCAGAATCCTTTCTATTACGGTGAAATGTGCATAAAAGGCAAAATATACCAACACAGCTATGAACCTATTATTACGAAAGACATTTACATGGAATGTAAGGCCGTGCGTGAGGGATGGAATAAAACACCTTTCAAGTATAGTGAAAAGCCGTTTCTTTTCCGTGGCATACTTACATGTGCCATAACTGGCAAAACTGTTACCGGAGACATAAAAGTTAAAAAATATGTAAGTGGTAAGAAAGCTAGCTGGACATATCTCACTACTTACCATCCTGATAATCCTGAACGCAAGATGTGGATACGTGAAGATGCTGTAATTAACCAGTTAGAAGGGGTGTTAAAGATAGTTTATTGTACTCAGCCTCATTTACTTGATTATGCGATGGATGCCGTAAATGAAGCTAATAAAATAAAGCACCAATGGCACAACAAAGGAAATGCTGCACTAAAAAAAGAACTTATATCAATAAAACAAAAATCTGAAAGGCTTCTAGACCTCTTTGCTGACAATATGGTTTCTAAAGAAGATTATCATTCCAGGTTAAATAACTATAACTACCGCAGATTAGAAATTATAGATTTGCTAGCAGCATATGACATAGTTGCTCCTGTGAGAATTATAAATAGCAAGAATCTTGAAAAGGCAACTGCTTATGATGCTTTCATAAATATGCACGATATTGAAGAAAAACGGGAATTTCTGAATTTTATATTTAAAAAGTTGCGGCTTAATGGCTCAAAACTTTGTTATTCCTTTAATTATCCATTTAGGAAAAATATAAAATATAATAAGAGCAAAGGTTAGTTAATTTGATGTAATTCTAGGCAATCAGATGATGCTTTATTACCGTAAAGCCTTAATCATCCTCATCAATCCTATATGCGGGTTGCGTGAATGCGTTGGGATCATTATTCGTGAGGCTTTTCACTAATCCTGTATATTGCTTTGGTACAGCCATTAATTCAAAACGAAGTATCCTGGCAATTTGAATCAGGATTGAAATAGTAGGGCTTATTTTACCGGTTTCAATTTTAGAAATATGGCTTTGTGGCACTCCTACTTTTTCTGCTAATTCCCGTTGGCGTAAACCCGCTTTTTCACGAGCTTTCTTTAATGTTATTACTAATTCTTCTGGATATACCGCTGGATATGTCACTTGATATACTATAATATATAAAAACTTAAAATTATATATTATAATATATTAGTCGTGTATGATAGTCAGAATAATAATGTTTGATCTATAAAAAACTACTCTGCATATCTCATATGATTGACATCATACACTTATTAATGTTAGTAGTGGTATATATCTAATTTCGAGAACGAAAGCGTGAGCATACCAAGTATATCCACCAAAGATGCCGCTGTAAAACTTAATATATCAGAGCAAAGCATAAGAACTCTTTTGCGCGATGGAATCCTTGCAGGCCAGCAAATTGGTAAAACCTGGATTGTTTCGACAGCTTCTGTAGAAAAATATAAAAAAAAGAAAATGAATGAAAATCCTGTTGACAGAAAAAGAGAGAATAGTGTCCACACTGGTGTAAAAGCACTATCATTTTTCTCTGGTGCTATGGGTCTTGACCTAGGATTTGAAAAGGCCGGCATTGAGATTTCATTGGCGTGTGAAGTTGACAAGCGTTGTAGGCAAACAATTTTAGCAAATCGCCCAGATATTGGTCTTATTGGGGATATAACCTTATATAGCGCCTCAGATATTCTTGATTACGCGGGCATACCCGAGGGTAATATTGATATTATTTTAGGTGGCCCTCCATGTCAGGCGTTTTCTACCGCAGGCCAGAGAAAATCATTTAATGATGAAAGAGGTAACGTCTTTCTTACCTACATTGATTTAATTCTACAGTTACGCCCTAAATATGCAGTAATTGAAAATGTACGTGGCTTACTTTCTGCGCCACTAAATCACCGCCCGCATGCTAAACGTGGAGATAAGAATGCCCCACTAGAAACAGATGAGAAACCTGGTGGAGCACTAACTTATATCCTGCATAAACTTCGACAAGGAGGTTATAGTTTTAGCTTTAATTTATACAATACTGCTAATTATGGAGTGCCGCAAATACGAGAAAGGGTTGTAATAATCTGTAGTCGTGATGGTGATAAAGTTCCATATCTTAATCCAACTCATTCTGATGATAGTAACTATGGTTTGCCTAATTGGCGAACACTTCGTGATGCAATTCATGCTCTTGATGATTCCAAAGCAGAGTATATAGATTTCCCAGAAAAACGCCGTGTATATTATAGAATGTTAAAGGAAGGACAATACTGGAAACATTTACCTATTGATTTACAGAAAGAAGCTCTTGGAAAATCATTTTATTCTGGTGGTGGAAAGACAGGCTTCTTACGGCGCCTTGGTTGGGAAAAACCTAGTTGTACACTCGTAACACACCCGGCAATGCCAGCAACTGATATATGCCATCCTGATGATGATAGACCATTAAGCATTCAGGAATATAAGCGTATTCAGCAATTTCCAGATGATTGGATAGTATGTGGTTCTCTAGTAGAGCAATACCGTCAAATAGGCAATGCGGTTCCTGTAGGATTTGGTGAGGCTATAGGTAAAGCGATTCTATCACACATGCAGGGCAATGCAATCCATCCTCCCAAGAATTTTCCATTTTCTCGATATAAATCCACAGATGATATAGCTTGGGAACAGCGAGTAAGTCAGGATGTAGCTACACGTGACCTTTTTTCTCTTTTAGATGTTGCATAGTTTTAATTAGTATTAGTTCTTTTTTCTGGAAAAAGAATATGAAGACTGATAGTGTCCCTAAAAATAGTAAGATGGGGCTGTTTAATGTCGTTTAATAATAAATCAGTTGAACTAGCAAGAACCGTAATGAATCAGCTTAATCCGAACTTAACGGAACAATTTAGCACTCTGATTCTTTTCTTAATTGATAATCCTGAAGCTGCATCGTCTATACGTGGAAAAGCAACTATTGCTATAGGTTCTGAAGAATATATTAGACGGCAAGCTGAGAATTTCATCAATAGTCGGGAACCTAGAGCTCCGAACCCACCTTCGACTATTCCAGATGAAATGGTAAGTTTTATTATAAACAAGTATTTTAATGTTCCAGAAAATGAATTGGAGCGAGCTATAGAGCTACACAATCTTTCAATGGGAGCCGAAAACTTAATAGGTGATATTTTAGAAAGATATATTGCAAGCATTGTAGAACAACATGGGTGGGTATGGTGCTCAGGTTCTGTTGTGAAAGCCGTTGATTTTATACATAGGCAAAAAGATGGAAAATGGTCTGCTTTACAGGTAAAGAACCGAGATAATTCAGAAAACTCTTCCTCTTCCGCTATAAGAAAGGGAACAACCATAAGCAAGTGGTTTAGAACCTTTTCTAAGAAAAAAGGTGACAATTGGAGTAAATTTCCGAAGATCGTAAATGTTACATTATCTGAAGATAACTTTAGAAAATTTGTAGAAAGTTATTTAATGAGCCTAAAAAATACATAAATCTCAAAATTTAAAGCAGAATCCAAAAAGCCTATAGTCTTACAGTCACTCCTAAAGCACACTCAACATACCTAGAATTCAATTTTTCTCCCTAAGTAAATTCAGAAAATTCTAATGCAACGATTTTAATAGAAATGGGGTGATGTCGCCATTAATAGAAAGAAATTACATGAAATTGCTTGATAACGAGAACTAGTTGCATATCATCTTTTATTAATTACCCTTAGTTGTTTTGAGGTATTAATATTAAGGAGATACTATGAAGTCGGCACTTTCTAAATTTATTATAGCTTTTGAAGAATTAAATTACCGTGAAGTCGAATCTTTAATGAAGACTTTATGGGTAAATTTTGAAGTAGAATGGGAGAAAGAACAGCAGCAAAAAGGCTGTAATTGCAACAAGAAGAACGAGAACGTTGAAAGTATTAATACAAGCGAGTGTATTTTAAAAAAATCTTTCACAAAAACAATGAAGAACCTGACTATAGATTTATATAAATCGAAGGCAGAAGAAATTCACAAAACTTCATTAGGCTTGCTAATGTTTATTTCCCAGATAGCAATGGTTAGTAGTGTATAACGGAAATAAGCATTCCTGGACTATATGCCAGGAATGCCATTGTTTTTTATAGTAATACCCATTTCTGGTTTTCTGAATTATAGCGCATGCTGTAATTTTTACCCCCTGCGCATTTGACAGCATAGGCCTTCTTATCCCTTACAAACTCCGGCCCCTCATTTATAGAGGCGCATTTTTTGCCCTTATCCTGGAGGAAAGCAGCAAAACCAAGCTTTTCCGCTTCATAATTAAAAGGAATGATATATTCCCAGGATGCGGCTTCTTTCACTCCATTTATATTTTTTCTTATAGCTCTCTGGCAAAAATCTTTATCAAGTTTTTCCAGGGCGTAACACTGTAAATATTCCATATGCACTACCTTTGGCTGTCTCCTAGCATCCGTCACCGCCCGCTCAGATATCGCCTGTTTTTCAACATTGCTTAAAGATGATATACAAGCAGTTAATGTTATTGGAATTGCATAGGTTAGTAAGCGTTTCATATAAGCTCCATTTATAACTTTACAGCAGTTATAATAACTAACTATATATATACATAACTGCTTATAAGTTATTATAACTTATAAAGGTGAGAATTGCAAGTATCTACCTGATATTTTCAGCTACAGTTCTAATGCTGGAAATTGGGGTACTTATGCAAAAAATTGAACCAGGAGCGGTTACAAATTTATGTGGAAAGCGGGTTAAGCTTGCTCGTGTTAATAAAGATATGAACCAATTACAGCTAGCCGTTGCACTAAATATTGATTATGGCATTGATGTAAACCAGTATAGCATATCCCAACTTGAACGTGGCAGCAGATTTGTAAAAGATTATGAGTTGGTTGCGATTTCTGAAGTTCTAGAAGTAGATGTTAAATGGTTATTGTTTGGTGATAAAGTGCCCGTAATGTAAAGAATAGATAAATTTATGATTCTTACCATTTGTTCTAGATTATAGTGCATACACCAATTTATAGAGGGCATAATTCAAATGGACTTCAGGAAAAGCACAGATACCTTAAATAAGATTCCTATACAGGATATTGCTGCGTGGCTTGGGGTCACGCTCCCTAAAAAAGGTAGTGCACGTTGTCCATTTCCTGATCACAAAGATCAAAATCCTTCTTTCGAAATTAAAGAATCAGGAACCAGTTGGATTTGTTATGGTTGCAACCATAAGGGTGGTTCTATAGATTTTGTGAAAGAATATAATAAGATAGATTTTCTTGGTGCAAAACAATGGCTTGAAAGCAGGATACATAATGGTAGAAATGCCGCTCCCATCACTAAAAGAACTACAAAGAAACAAAGTGAAGAATCAGTAAAGCTAGATATGCATGATAGTGGTGATTATTCGGATGTGTACACCTTCCTCTTAATGCTTTGCCCACTTTTAGAAAGCGGCAAAAACTATCTGCTTTCCAGAGCAATTACCTTAGAAACAATGGAAGCATTTAAGATAGCACAAATGCCGCCTCAAAGTATTATACCTAAGTTGCTGAGTAAATTTGGGTTCGAACGTATTCATGCCGCTGGTATTTTGACCAAAAAATCAACTATTGATACTCCACGCATAATCTTCTCATGGAACTCCGTCATATTTCCATTTTTTGAAGACGGTAAGGTTGTTTACCTACAGGCAAGGGCTTTAAATGGAGAAGAGCAATACGGAAAATGGCGGAACTTAAATTCCCAGCCAAAGAGAATATACAATGTAGATGCTATTACTCAAAACTCCAAACGGCCTTTTGCAATTTGCGAGGGAGTGATTGATACCCTGTCCGCAATAGAACTGGGATACGATGCCGTAGGGATGATGGGCTGGTCAGCAAAATTTGTACCAGACCAGATCCGCGCTCTAAGGAAAAAGGAGGTGGAGATATTACTCGATTGGGATGAAAAGGGCGAAAAAGGAGCGCAACAGTTACGGGAAGACCTGAACCAATACGGTGTTGTTTCAATTCGTAAAAGATTGCCCTCTACAACAGCAACCGACTTGAATGAATACCTTAAAGAAAAGCGAGGGTTGGTATGACCCCATATGAACGCCTACTACTTCCAGAAAATCTATATTACGCATGGCGCAAAGCCAAGCGGCTATATCGAATGACGGATGGCTACATAAACCAAGGTGAATTATTGGAATTTGAATTAGACCTAGAAAACCGGTTGCAAAAAATTGAGCGACAATTCAGGAAGGGGCGATATAAATTACAGCCAATTCGTCCTATTCCGCGTCCCAAGAAACTTAAAGACGGACAGTGCATTGATCGACAATATTATCACATCGCTGTTGATGACCAAGTTGCATGGATAGCGGTAGTCAATGCACTAGGCCCTGAACTGGACAATAAAATGCCAGCATGGAGCTACGGAAACAGATTATACCGCCCCGCATGGTATTAAGAAGAAAATCAGGAATCTAAGTTAGAAATTGGTCCTTACCGCCATGCAAGTGGCCATCTCTACAAGAAATTTCAGCATAGTTGGCCATTATTCAGGAAGCATATTTCTCTAAGTGCCAGAACAATGGTTCGTTCAATCAAGAAGGAGGAGGAGTCAGAACCAGATCAGCGTGCTATTGAAGCGGCCTCTAGAGAAGGATTATTATACCTTGAAAACGATTTTTGGAACAGGCCACAGAACAACAGCACCGACCTGTATTATGCGTCTATTGACCTAAAGCAGTTTTATCCGAGCATTCTTGATGAAAAAATACTTGCAGGACTTCTCCTGGCGCAGAATGTATCTGACCCAGAAGGAAAATTGGAAATGTTGCTGAGCAGTATGCTCAATTTCACTTTGGATAAGGGCGATATTCCTGCCTCTGTTCTTGAAAACGTAGAACCAGCCTTTAAGGGAAAGAGCGTTAAAGGGCTCCCAACTGGATTATTTGCTGCCGGATTTCTTGCAAATGCGGCAATGTTTCCAGTTGATAAGATAGTAGATGAAAAGATTCAAGCTGAGAAAACAATCGCACATTTCAGATTCGTAGATGATCATACTATTCTGACATATGATTTTGAAAAACTGTGTAAGTGGATTGAATGGTATAAAAAGTTAGTAAAGGAACATCTTGGCGTACAGGTCAACGAAGATAAAAGCGACCCTGAAAGCCTGTCACACTGGATTAAATTTTCTAAGAATCAAAGTACAAGCGCTGTTATAATTAGGAAAAAAGAGAAGGCGTTAAAAGCAGCACAAGCAGATAGCAAAATAGATGGCTCAAATCCAACAAAGTTGCTGACAAAGACTCTTGAGAAGGTTTCAGTAATAGCTGGTCAAAACATCAATGTTTTAGACGACCACGACCTCAAAGACCGTTTGAGGGATTTAGAATGGCTGCTGCTTGCAGATATTCCCGAACGAGAAATCCGCCCTGACACTCGCGCTGCATTTTCTGCTGGGCAAATAGCAACGCTCGCTCCAATGCTTATTCAAGAGGCTGATGGCATCGTAGATACCCATAGAGAACTCGTCGAAATGGAACGTGAGATTCAAAAACTTAAAAAGTATCCTAAACAAAACGGGAAAAAGATACAGACTCTGAACGGGCAATATAAGAAAAAATTAGAACAGTTTAATGAGCAAGAAAAAAAGCTAGGTCATGAAGAAAAAGGTCATCTTACCCGTTGTTTTGGCCTACTCATCCATGCAATGAAAGAGCATCCCGGTAAGGCTAGGCTTTTCTTCCGGCTACACCAATACTGTCTGCTAACAGGCCATCATGGGCTGAGGCAAATAATAGAATGGATAGACGGTTTAAAGGAGCAAGGGGCTAGCGTCTGGGCTGATTATTATTCTAGCCTTACACTACAAATTCTTGCACAAAACATTTTGAAAGCCATGCGGGTATGCACGATCCCAACCAGTTTGCGATCAGACAAAGAGGCTGCAAAAAGACACCTTGAGGACATTGCAGGCATTGAACAGAAACTCTTTAATACCAGTGGGAATAATGAATCATGGTTCCACAAAATGGCGCGGCGTGAATACGCCGTATCTGTCGCTATAGCAGTTGAATATCTGAAACAGAATGACTTAGAAAGTCTGTCTTTCAAATTTGCTGGAGTGGCCAAGTTTCATGGCGCCCCTGTGCGAGGAAATGAGCGAATCATAGATATTCCACGCGGACAAATATTTCGTTCATTGGCAATTTCATCGCCTACTCTTTTACTTATCGAAGGATGTATTGACCCTCGAAGTGCTGAGAGCAGACTCATTGTACATCAGCCAGATTTATTTGGATTACCTGATGGTGGCACACCGAATGATGTCCGTTATGACCCACCCCCACTGAAAGATATAGAGGATTTGATTGCTGCAATACGTAACGCGCAAGACATTCTTAAAGAAAACCAGCTTGCCGTATCTTTGCACCAGCCAAGACAGCTAATACCATTTAGAATTAGTGATTTTGCTGTTTCTGCAAACGGAGAATCAGAGGAGGATACCGATGCTTAAAGAAACGTTGCATGTTGGAATAGTACAAACTTCTTTAGATCATGAGGCAGCTTGGAAAAATAGCACTGGTTGGGAAGATACCGTTCGGATGTCATATCTAGAGGAAAAACGGGCAAAGAAAGAAATTCGTCACTATCTTGCATCTCTGCACGCTTTGGAAAAGAAACCGGATATTATTTTATTGCCTGAATTATCCGTTCCCCT
Source organism: Alphaproteobacteria bacterium UBA6187 (assembly GCA_002422795.1). Taxonomy (GTDB): domain Bacteria; phylum Pseudomonadota; class Alphaproteobacteria; order Rickettsiales; family UBA6187; genus UBA6187. The sequence goes on from DITJ01000046.1 coordinate 10,439, forward strand.
TGGATATGAAAATAAGCTCAAACGTTCCGCCGAAGCGATGGAATCTATCATTATCGCTGGGCTTGATTACAAGATCGAAGACGAGGATATGCCAGCAGTTTCAAACGAAGCCATCGTAATTGTTCCCAAAAAGATTAGAGGGAAGAAGATTGCTCGTCGAACAGAAATTAGGCGTGTTGGAAAAACCTATGCCGCACCTGAAGAAAGAAATAAGCTAGATGACTTGGGAGTGAATTTTAAGTCACACCCGACTGTTTGGTTGTTTGAGAGCCCTGATTTTGGAACATTCGGTGTAGCCGTATGTTACGACTTTATGGATTTAGACCGTATAGTCCTATATCGGAATAAGATACAAACGCTCTTTGTGCTTGCTTACAACAAGGATATAACGTCATTTGACCACATAGCGCAGTCCATATCTCGAACTGTTTTCTGCAATGTGATTATTTGTAACTGTGGGTACTATGGCGGATCATTAGCTGTAAGTCCTTATCGAGATTCCTATAAAAGAACTGTATACCAACACTCTGGCGCAAAATTGACAACAGCGCAGATTGTGGTGTTGCCACTGCAAGAGCTTCAAGAACATCAAACTGGTGCACACTCAAATAATTTTAAGAACCTACCTCCAGGGTTTCCTCTCGGGCATGACCTAAAGATCAAAAATAAAGCTATTGAGGGGATAAAATAAATAGAATATAGTTAATATTGAGACGTATTGAAATAGAAAATGCAGATCAGATAACTGAAATGCAGAGCTTACTATTTCATATGAAGTAAGTATTTGCCTCAATGCTCCTCCTTCTTACCAATCCCTTTAACTTCCTGCCCCCACCCCAAACCCATTTCATAAACTCCGCCGGGACATCCTCATGCTCCTGCCGGTTTACCTTGCGGCGGAGGGTGGAGCGTTGGAGTGCGCCGGAGCCGAGATTGAAGGTGAAGGATACTGCCCACACATTTCATTGCTGGATTCAATGCCAACCAGCCGCGCTTTTCTTTCCTTTAATGTAGGGGCAAGTGCCCGCCCGATATTCCCGGTAGATGCACCAATGTCATAAACCAGCCCGCCTTGCGGTATATAGTGCCGGGCGATATGTGCAAGTGCGCCGGTAACTAAATCATACCAGGGAAGTTGCTCCCGCACATGCTTATCAAATGCCTTGGCAATTTGCGCATTTTTAAATGTCCATTCGCGGGGAATTTCCATTACTTTGTTTTCGGAAGCGTTTTCCATTCTTCATCCCCTTTAACATAAATTGAATGAATGCCATATTTATTATACATGGCGCGGGTTCTGGGGTTACTCTCAATTGCGAGGAGTACACCTTGTTGTTTGTGTAATATATGCTGGTTTAGTATGGTTTCCTTGGCTTCCGGAGGCGCAAGGCCATAAGAATTAAAATAGGATTCCTGTGGTTGCCAACCGGTTTTCTTTAATATGCTTTCCAAGGTAGCTTCCTTATACCGCGCCGGGCGGGCGGTGATAAGTATCACATGGTGCTTTTTAACCAGCTTAATCAGCCAGGGGCGGTATGTTTCATTATCTATCTGCGAAATGAAAGGTTGGCGTTTTTCCTTGCTGTTAGCAACCAGCGTGTAATTCAGATCAAGCAATATTATCATAATGTAATACCTAGCCTTTTAGAGAAAGCAGCTTCTGCTTCAGCAACTAACCCCATCCGGCTGCCATCAGGATAAGGTAAGTCGAATTCAAAAGCGAGCGCTGCTTTCAGTTTTTCTTTATTAATTTTCCGTGGGTTAGCACATATCGCCTGCACATTACTGTTGCTTTCGGTAATGCTAACTGTGGAAAAAAATTCCTTGAAGAGTTCGTAAAACTCTTTTTGGGTATGGTACTTCTGCACTTTTGGCATGGAGCCTATATCGCCAAGAGTAATGCCGTTTTCATATTCCAGCAGGAACACTCGCCCACCGGATTGGCGCTCATTTAAGGAATTATAGCCTTTAAGCTGCCTTATATTGATATGGTTCAGGCTGGAGGCTACCGCGTAAAGCCGTGTGTCGGCATTGCAAAGCGCCGTGCAGATACAGGCAATGTGCTTGCGGTCTTCTGCAAACGGTACGCTATTTAAAACACTGGAAATAAATATGGAACTATAGCGGGTTTTATACTCCCCAATATCGCGGAAGAATTCCCGTGTTAGGCGGATACTCTCCGCCTTGTCTATATCTTCCTCGGCATTTACGCGGTAAGGTTCAAACGGCGTTACTTTTATTCCTACGGAACGTAGGAGTTCAGTTTCATGTAAATGCCCGGCTCCGAAATCAAGTATGCTTTGCCCATGCGCTGTAATCCATTTTTGTCTGCTAGCGCTTTCCGTTATATCAAAATCCTTTGCGGTACTGTTCCCAGCAACGGCAAATATAAAACCGCGCCCCAACTCCTTCCGCACCCGGCGCAGGCGGCGAAAGGAGTTATAACGCAGTAAATCCTGGTAGCGGTTATGAATATCAAAATCCATTGAAAGCAGGTTAAGCATGGCACTCGCCAGCGCCGCTTCCTCATTGGTTACAAATACCACATTAACATGCGGCTTCTTTTGTTCTGCTAGTAACTGCAAGCGGCCAATACCATTCACTACTTTAAAATCCCTTGTTGCCACTACCGGCATCAACACGCCTTTAAGGAAGAGCGTTTTAGAAATACTGGTGGCATAGGTAATCCAGCAACCCTTGTTTGCCTTCAGAAATGGGGCAAGCGGCTTTGTTTGCGCCTTCATACATGGGTAGAATTCAGCAGTATCCGGCTGTTTATCCGGCACCTGTGCGGCGAGAGCATCAAGGTCAACACGCTGTAAGGCTTCACCGATATTCTGCGGTGTATCTCCCGGTTTTAAATCATTGGTAGCGCGGTTAAAGGCGACGTTTACGCCTTTCCTTTCCGCCAAATCCATCGGGCGGGTGAAAGCCAACGGCACCTGTTTTACTCCCATCCTTGTTGCCACATGGTGGCGCTGGTGCCCGGAAATTATTTCCCCATCCGGTGTGGCATAAATAGGAAGCAGGAAGCCGAGCTTGCGGAGTGACAACTCTATCAAATCTAACCGGCGCGGGTCTGCGGTGCGCGGGTTATAAGTGGAAGGATTCAGGCTTTCTATCGGAACAAGCTTCATAGGCCAAGCCTCCGCTGCAATTCCGCGGCAATGCTTTCTTTATCAAAGCCTACCTGCTGTTTTATTTCCTCTATCCAGGTAAGGTAACGCTCACGAGGGATAATAAAATTATAAGCGCCAATAGTAGCGCGGGTGTTAGCTTCCTCTATTTCTTTTTCACCTTCACTATCAAAGCCATCTTCAAGTTCTTCCTGCATTGCCCGGCCAATTTCTGCCAGTTCATTATCTTCAAAACCAAGTAGGGAATTATCAAATTCCAGGGAATCAAGTTCGCTGATTTCCAGCTCAAGCAATGCGTTATCCCATTCTGATTCCTCACCAACGCGGTTATCTGCAATGCGGTATGCCTTTACCTGTTCCCTGGTTAAACCTTCCGCAATATGCACCGGCACTTTTTTAAGTTCCAGGCGGCGCGATGCTTCATAACGTACATGCCCAACGATAATTACCATTTCGGAATCTACCACTATCGGCTGGCGGAATCCGAACTCCTTTAAAGAGGCGGCAACTTTATCAATAGCATGGGCGTTAATGCGCGGATTCCTTGCATAGGGGAGGATTTTATCCAGTGGTAACATCTCTATTTTCATGTGGGAGTCCTCATATTAAAAAAACGAAATGCGAAACGAAATGCAGAAAAAGTTTCTATGGCTGGCGAAGTCCCGCGCTGCTGCGTACCCGTGTTTGTTTAGGCTGGAAGTACCTTGGCCGTTTCGCTTTTTAGCGGGCGGCTATTGTTTACGCTTTGCATAGAAATCAAGGTTACGTTTTAATTCTTTATCGAATTGTGATTGTGCCATATCATTCATGAGTGTTTGCACTTCCGGTTGGCTGAATGTAACAGGCACACTTGGCCCCCATAATTGCTTGATAGGCAGCCTCTTCTTGCCCGTTCTGATGAACACACCTTGCACCCCACCATCACCTGCCTTAACAGTGGCAAGGAATGTACCCTTATATAGCTTGCGCTTGCCCCATGCAGCAGCACTTGTTCCCTGTTTGGTCTGGCGTGGTTTAAAATGTGCTAATCTAAAAGGGCGGCCTGTTGCTTTAAGTGATGCTATCCAACGGGAGGAGTTAGCCTTCATTATTGAGATACGGCGCTTAACTGTGGCAACATTAGTGCCCATCATCTTTGCTATGCGCCGGTTAGCCTGGGTATTAACAGAACTAACCGTTCTATTTAGTGAGCGGACTACTGCTTTTGGTATAGCCTGCTTTTCCAGGTTATTCAGGCTGCTTATTACTTCTTTTACATTACCAGTCACCGAGACTTCCAGTTCCGGCATTGGCAGGTTTTTAAGAATGGGGGTGGCATCAGGCGCGCCACTTCCGATTATTGCGCGTCCGGCAATACGTGCAAGAAGGGGCAGAACCATAATTTAAGGCATAAAAAAAACCGCCTTTGAGGGCGGATGATATAAACGGAATATTCGATCTTATAAAAACACCTTAATTCTACCCGCGGGTGGAGTCAAGAAAAATTTTATATACATTATAACATGCTACTAATTTATTATTTTAACATTGGAACGATATAGATTTTTTACTCTCATAAACGTATATTCAAATTATCTGCTCCAGCTTGTCTGTAGCAGATGGAGCCAGTGAAATTAGCTCTACGCCTTCGGGTATAGAGAAATTATATTCACTGGCTCTTTTTTTATGAAACCGGATATAATTTAGGAAACCATCTTTCCACAACATCAATAGGGAAGCCAAGCTTTACAGGGCTTTTGTGGCTCTCTGAAACTAGCATTTCTTTTTCTAGTAAGCTTGATAAAACTTTACGCGCCTGTCTATCCTGATACCCAGTAATAGAAGCAGCTTTGCCACGCTCAAATGAACCAGCAAGTAATGCCTCACGAAGCAGCGGGAAAGAGCCTTTTAATAAGCGTCCGGCACGTACTTCTTCTTCTATATAAATTTCCATGCGGATTAATAAATCGGATGGCTCAAGGATTGAAGCCATATAATCCACCTGGTCTATACAAGTTTCGAGGAAATATAAGCAAAATTCTTTCAAGCCCCTTGCCGTTAAATTTCCTCTGCCATCCAGATCGCCCTGGCGTACCATATCAGCTTGCATGAGTAGGGATTTATATTTATCAGAAGTACGCGAAAGCCCTCTTGATACCGACCATAAACTACTACCAACGCCGATATGCTTTAAATAACTATGCGAAAATAAACGTGTTACCCTGCCATTCCCGTCATAAAACGGGTGAATCCATAATAGCCTATGATGTGATGACGCAACCGCTATAACCTGCCTTATTCCAGAGAGCCCCCTTGGATTATATACTGCATCAAAACGCTTGAGGAAGGCGGGTATTGATGTTGCAATAGGAGGGAAATGCCTACCAACAGCAACTTCTCCGCCTCTAAGCTGGCCAGGTATTACTTCTATACGCTTTCCTGTATCGGGATTTTCCACCCATAATAATTCTTCCGGAAGCCGGGAACAAAATGCATGGTGAATCCAGCACAAAGCTTCAGGCGATGTAACTTCTACTGGGTTTTTTCCGCTATCTATCATTTCCTGAACAGCAATATGGGCGGCTGCTTCTAACTGGAGGGCGCGTTTTTGCTTATCTTTCGAATAATCATGTTTTAATGCGCGATCTATATCGCGGGGATGGGTATTGTGCCCTTCAATCAAATTGCTATAATAGCAATTCATGGAACGAACCAGATTACCAACACTCACCGCCACATCCTTATGGATACGCCCGGCAAGGCTGCTGGACTTTTTTAGCAGATCACCAACCAGGTCTTCCAGCTCACGTGCATTTTCATCTGGAAGCAATGGCTCCATTGAGGTGGGAGAGTCGTAATATTCGTGTGTAACTGTCATAAACAATGCCGGTTAAAGTGCCGTATATAATATATATAAATCAGTAGACTAATATTGTAAATAATAAAATCTGTGCCGGTTAGAATGCCGGTTGCTGTGCCGCTTTAATTATATGTGTTATAACTGATATATTTTATCATTTTGGTTTACCGATGTGCGAGTTTGCGGCGAAAATCGCCGCAAATATGAAGATTAGTAAACCAGCCATAAAAACACCCTTGATTGTCAGTTGCAGTATGTTATCCGTTTCTGGATAGATCAACATATTGTAATTATGAGGTTATTTGTGGATAGCATACGACAGCAGAGGGTGGAAATAATAGCCCAGTATAATGACGCATTAAGGCAAACATACTGGGGCGGAAAAATCTTGATGACAAGCGGGGTGGCAGAACTTGCCGATGAAATAAGCCAACGGCTTTTTGCAGCAGTCCGGGATTTTGATAATTTTACTTCCGATAACGACCCATATGGAGAACATAATTTCGGGAAGGTTACCGTAGATGGAAAAGATTATTTCTGGAAAATTGATTATTACGACCTGGAAATGTGCTATCATTCCTCCGACCCGGGCAACCCCGATGTTACCCAGAGGGTTCTCACTATTATGAAGGCGGAGGAGTATTAATGAAAGCCTTTATAACATTCATATTTTGTTTGTTGTGTATTCTTTTAAGCCCGCTCTTGTTATTGGGTTATTCCATAGTTTGGGTAATAAAGTATTTATGTAGGAGGGAATAAATCAGTAAATTTTTTCTGCTTATCAATTCTTATTGTTAGGAATAAAATCAATTTTTGTCCATTGTTCACCTAGCTCTAAGTCATCTGCATTTATTAGGATTTCTGTGTTAGGAATGACTTGTCCGCGCATTCTTTCAGCTCCGCATTCTGTTGCCATGCGACGTGATACGCGGAACTCATCACTTAAAACATCATAAATTTTTACTTTAAAAACCTTTACTCTCGTTTGGTTTAATACATTTCTTTGCATGGCTACTTATAATTTTGATTAATATTTAATAAGAAAAAAAGGCTCGTAAATTAGTACGAGCCTTGAAAGAGTTAGGGATGCTAACACTTGCTAGCATGTAAAAGCCAATCAAACTACTAGTAACGTATAGTCTCCTTAAGATTGATAATTTGACATTTACTTGAGCGGTCATTTTTAATGCTGCCTTCGCGTTTACAGTATTTTTGTCTTGAATCATAGGCATCTCCTTCGGTTGATTTAATTGAATTGATTTAACAGAAAGATTCGCTTTACATTCTAGATTGGTATTGACCCTTAACTCACCCATAGGTTTGGAATTCAAAAAAGTAATATATCAAGAAAATACGTCATTTGCAATATTCCTTAAATAATTTGCTGAAAGTAATTTTAACTATAACTATCACTTTTATATTTTTGTATTACTCTTAGAAATATTTCGCCTATAAAACCACCCCAAATCATCCAGCGCCTCCCGCAATCTTATCATTCCATACCCTTCCCGCCATTTAAGCATTTTCTCATATCCCGAAATATCAAGTTCATTGCAAACCACATGCCAGATAATATCAGCGCTTTGCCGGTTCAAGCTGCGCCAAGCCCGGCGGAAGTTTAGCAGGGATTCAGCCTGGAGTTCGGTTAGCTCCAGTTCCTTGTAGATGCTATCAAAGGACTTTGAAGGGTCGAACATGGTGCTGCCATAATGACCTGATAGGTTGCCACGCACGAAATCTTTGTAAAACCTCTTTGCGGAAGCATATTGGTTGTCATTGATGGTTCCGCGCTTGTAATAACGCTCCGGAGGCCAAACATTGGAAACATTCTTGGCGCGGATGGTAAAACGGTCAACCGGCTCTTTAATAATTTTTCCATGCTGTGCCAGCTCCGGCGTTCCATAATCGCATATACGGGCAGGGAGGGTTTCCCGGTTCTTTTGCTTTTTAGGTTTTTTAGCCATTAATATCTCCCATCCGTTTAGTTACAGCGTCTGAAATTGCCTCAATGAAATAGGCGAAAGATTTTGGCGCCTCCACCCCGCGCCGGTTATTGCGTTCCAATATTGCCTTGATGGTGGGCATAACATCCAGCTTTGCATCCGCTCCCTCTTGTAACCACTGGGAAAGCAAATGCGCATCCGTGGGAAATGGCAGGTTCATTTGGATGAACAGCAGGTCAACATCCGCCATAAGCTCCTCAAGTTCCGGGCTGATGCCATGCGACAAAAGCACCTTATCCACAACTTGCCCCAGAGGCAGGCTAGCTAAGGCTCTTTTGGAATGGTTCTGGGCTGGCTTGGTTTGGCTATGGCTTTGCGACGGGATAGGCGGTGGCTTATCAATCGCTTTACCTTTAGAAAACCCATCGCTTTTAATTGGCTTTTGCGAATCAAAACCGGCGGCTTTTTCTTCATCAGGTGTAATCCCTTGGTTTTCCTTGCGTGGGCGTCCGCCCTTACGTCCGTTTTCAGAATATTTCTGGCGGATATCTTGTGCTTTTTCCCATTCTTTTTTGAGGCGTTTTTGTGTGAGGAATCCATCAGCAGTTTTTGTAAAAAATCCTTCAATATTTTTGCGTAATTTCTTCCATTTTACGGTGGTAGTGCCAAGTATACGGGCAAGTTTATGGTCGTCATCGGGCAGTTCAGCGGCATTTATCCACATATAGCAAAGCAGCACGAAATACGCGCCTTTTTCCTCCAGCGAGAGCATGGCGGTATCTGCCAGGAACGCATCCGGGTAAAAGGGAATGTAGGGAATATCGCTCATAAACCACCCTTTATTTCGGGCAGCACTTATGGTTCTTGCAAATATATGCAAGACCGAATGCCGCCCTTTTGTTGCTTGTTATTCTTCGTTATTCATGCCAAGTGCCAGGGTGTAGATATCCATAAGCTCCTGTTCTTCCTCCAGCTCAATTTTATTGCGCTTGCGGATTTGCACTATTTTCTTGATAATTTTGGGTTCAAAGCCGCGGGATTTTGATTCGGCATAAACGCATTTCTTATCATCCTGGAGGCCGCCTATACGCTCTTCCACATTTTCTATGCGTTCAATGAAGGTGAGCAGTTCGTTACCGGAGATATTATTAACTGTTGTTGTATTTTCAGTTGCTTGCATTTTGGCCTCCTGTTTTTTGGTTTAGTGAAAGGTTATAAAAATCATTGGGCTGCACCTGCCCACCGGTTACCATGAAAATCTCCCGCATTACCTCCGGGCGCGGGATTACCCCGTGAATTATATATTTGCTTATAGTGGTCGGATGCACGCCAACACGGCTTGCAATCTCGTTTTCCTTCACATCATTAAGGATTAACCATGCGTTTAATTTCATAAAACATCCATAGATTCAGGTGTATTTCTCATAGGGGTAATATGGCTTGAGATATTTGTCAAATGAAAAGTTGCCTAATAGGCTGTTTACGAATATAGCGTAATAGGGTAAAAACCAAGGTATGACAACACTCGGCGAAAGAATTAAATATTTTAGATTGAAAGCTGACCTTAACCAGGACACGGCATCCCAGAAGCTCAATATGACATCCGGCCATCTAGGCCGCATTGAAAGGGGAGAGCGCAAGCCAACTGCCGAGCGCTTGGAGCAATTCGCCAAATTATATAAATGCAAAGTATCTGATTTTTACCAGGATATTGAGGAAGAGCAGCAAGGCATCCCGGTTATAGGGTTGCTTAATGAGCAAAGCCGCATTGAATCCTCGAAAGACGGCAAGCAGGAGCTTGTTGATATACAAGGCTTGATAGGCGTTGATCTGGTGGCGGTAAAAGTAAGGCAGCCAGTTTATCCTTATTTCTTTAAAGATGATGTTATCATATACGACCAGGGCAAGCCGCTGCGCCCGAAATTATACATGAACAAGCAGTGCGTTGTGGAAATAAGCCGCTCCACCGTTGTTATAGGCGTTCTCTCCCGTGGGCGCAAACCGAACACTTACACCATATTGCCATATAGCGGCGCGCCGATTGAAGATACAAAAATTCTTTCTGCTTACCCGGTGATATTAATTAAACATAAGCAAATTTAGCTAGCCTCCCAGGCAAAAAATAATTTTCCTGCCACCAATTTCCTTTCTATGCCTTCTATTTCCTTGATTGCATAAAATTATGCTTAATTTGCCGCGCCCTCAATATAGCCCATTAGGCAAGTTTTGGATTTACAAATATTAAATCCTTTGATAGCGTGAATATCAATCTTACGGAACCCGAATAAATTGCAATCACGGAAGGTTGAATATGCGGCTAAAGAAGGGCAAATGTGATATAAGGTTTTTACTATGGCGAATCTTGAACTGCGTAATAAATACTTTGATGATATTGGCCTTGTTGGCCTTATTTGACCTTGCTCTGTTAAATTTTCTTACCGGTTGTTGCAGGCCGGGCGGCGCATGTATCCCCGAATCATTATACCCACAATGCCGCCTTGTGCATTTAGAGAGGCAATAATGAAAACAAGCAATATCCCGGAGCCTATAAAAGAGCTTGTGCGCCTGCTGGCTGAAAATGCCGCCTTGTGCATTTAGAGAGGCAATAATGAAAACAAGCAATATCCCGGAGCCTATAAAAGAGCTTGTGCGCCTGCTGGCTGAAATAGCAGTTAAAGATTACCTGGAGAAACACCGGGAAGGCTTGCTAGCCCTTGATGACAAGGCGGAAAATGACAACAAAAGACCGTAGCTTTTGGCTGCCAGCCTGCTATCTTTAAGCACCTGTTAAACAATAATAAATGGAGTATTTATGATAAGGGTGGCAATTTATGCAAGATATAGTACAGATAAGCAAAGCGATGCCTCAATTTCCGACCAATGCCGCAATTGTGAACGCTATGTACAGCGCGAAGGCTGGACGATAGTAAAACGCTATAGCGATGAAGGAATTTCCGGCGCAGTAACGGCGCGGCCTGGATACCAGCAAATGCTAAGGGATGCGGATTCTAAAGTGTTTGATGTTTTGCTATTTGATGATTTATCCCGTCTTTCCCGTGATGATGTGGAAATGAAAATGGTTATAAAGCGTTTCGGGTTCCGCGGCCTTCGCGTTATTGGCGTTAGTGACGGTTACGATTCAGCCCAGAAAGGCCATAAAGTCCATGCGGGTATGCGCGGTCTCATGAATGAAATCTATATTGATGATGTGCGGGAGAAAACCCATCGCGGCCTTACCGGCAAAGCAATGAATGGCTTTAGCTGCGGTGGTATCTGTTATGGCTATAAAAGTGTGGCAATAGAAGACCCCAGCAAGAAAGATGAGTTTGGCCGCCCATTAATCATAGCGGCAAAGCGGGAAATTAATGAGGAACAAGCCGTATGGGTAAGAAAAATATTTGAATGGTTCGCAGATGGCTATTCCGCCCGCTGGATTTCAGCTGAATTAAACCGCCTGAAGATTCCTTCTGCTATGGGCGGCACCTGGTGCAGTAACGCATTCCACGGGGTGCAAGCCAAGCGAACCGGCATGTTTAATAATGAGATTTATATAGGAAAGATTATCTGGAACAAGCGCCAGTTCATAAAAGACCCAGATACCGGCAAGCGCCGCGCTATAATGCGCCCGGAAAGTGATTGGGTTATAACTGATGCGCCGGAGTTGCGTATCATACCGCAAGAAATATGGGATAAGGTTAAAGGCCGCCAATGGGAGCAGCATAAGAATTATAAAGCCAAGGTGGAAATTGATAACAACCCCAACAGCAGGTGGGCACCGCCTTATAAATATTTATTCTCCGGCATGCTGAAATGTTCAGATTGTGGGCATAGCTATGTGAAAACCGGCTCATCCGACCGCTATGGCTGTTCCGGCCATGTAAACCGCGGCGATGCTGTTTGCAGAAATAATATCACCGTATCGCGCCCTTTGCTGGAAACAAGGCTGCTTGACGCCATTAATGAGTGCCTCTCCGGGGAGGATTTAATAGAATATTTCATCCAGGAAGCTTCTCAAATATTAAATGCTGAAAAAGGCGGGCTTGCGCCTGGGCTGGAATTAAGCAAGAACCAGCTTAAAGCGGTTGATACCAAGATAGACAACATCATGAATGCAATCAAAGCCGGGATTTTCACCCCAACCATAAGGGAAGAATTAGAAAAAGCCGAGGCTGAAAGGAATATGCTCCGCACTGAAATAGAAGTTTGCGGCCGCCAGATGCAGAATATCGGTATAATATTACCGAGTGCCAGGGATAAATTTAAGGAAATGCTTCAGGACTTACAAAGCGCCCTAATCCACGAAATACCAAAATCCCGCACCATAATTCAGAAAATTATAGGCAAAACTATTACACTCAAGCCAACCGAGGATAGAAAACTGGTTGCCGAGCTATCAGCTAACATATTGGATATGTTGGGAATTTCTAATAATAAGAGAATTGTTCTGGTTGCGGGGGCCAGATTTGAACTGACGACCTTCAGGTTATGAGTCTTATCCAAACTAAAAGCCACAACACATCCCAACAAACTAATAAATATTAATCAACAACTTACTGCGATAGCTCCATTGCTGCATACAATCATTATTTACTATTTATTGCAGCCTATTGTCCCACCAGCGCCCCACAGAAGATAGCTCTTAAAGCGGATAATTACAAACAACATTTTTTGTATTTTTTACCGCTACCGCAATGGCATGGATCGTTTCTGCCAAGTTTGTATGGGTTGATTACAGTCTCACTTACATAGTCATCATCATTATCAGAAAATATTGGGCTTTGCTTCATAGCTTCGCGGAATTTCTTAAAAATCTCACTTTGCTTTTTAGGAGTTTCCCTTGTTTTCCTGAAACCTAAAGCAATTTCAATATCTTCAATATCTCCCTGGACACCTTCATCAATAATATCCCTCTGGCAGGCATTACGTATTGATTCAATGGCTTCCTTCGCATCCAGATCCACCAGGTCTGCTGCAATCAGGCCGTTAAGGGAGGCTGTATCACTTGTGGCGACATCAAGGAATCCTGAAAGAATATTTACGCATTCATTTCTTTTTTCTGGTGATTTTAAGGCAATTTTAGTAAAACTATTAGCGGCTATAACACGCGCCCACTCATCTTTTGTATCATCCATCAGGTAATTGCCAAGAGGCGCAATAGCATCCCCGCCAATCATCCCAATTACAATGGGTAATTCGCTCATGGCATAATCATCGTTATTATACTCCTCAAGCATTGCAATAATCGGCTCTATTGCCAAAACAGCCTTTAATTGCCCAAGCGCCCTCCAGGCATGAAGGGAAGCCCATACCATGGGATTCTTGCCATCCAGTTTTAAAAGGTCTTTATCTGTTACAATTTTAATAAGCTCAGGAATGTCCTTTTCAGATATTCCCGTTGCTGGATAATCTGGCCAATCGTTTTCATCCATGCTCAATTCACATTTACCCATGGTTAGGAGCTGGATAATAGGATTTGAATATTCTGTGTTTTTCATTTATTCCTCATAAAGTCTATTGCATCATTACCTTGTATTTTTCCGCCCGGCCTTCCAATGTTTCATTCGCAAACCAGATGCCAATATCATTAGAAGTATTTTGCAGGTCTTGTGTTGATAACGCCTTTCCTTTTTCTACCTTTTCAAGAATTTTATTCAAGGCGCTATCCACGCTTTTAATAATTTGCGCACGCGAACTGGCAGATTCAAAAGAAAGAAAAGCAATGCCTTCTTTTAAGTCTTCATCGCGTATATCAACTATTAAACCGTTATAATTTACACGTACCATAAATTCTCCTAATTCATAATAGAACCAACTGAGCTTCGTGTTTTTCTAAAATATATTCAGGCTCCCCAACTCTTAAGTTTTTCCTCGAACCACTATACCATCATATGAACATATTATAATATTACTCTTCTATCCAAAATTAAAATCAGCATCATTCAGTGATAGCAAGCCTTTCAAATGTAGTTCAAAATAATCTACATTTCCTGGATGTGCGCTATCATTGGCACTAATTATGGTTTCGTTAGTGGCTGAATTTTGCATTATGTTTAAATCAGTGAAGTGGTCGATACCGAATGTGAAGAGTCCGGCAAGGTCGATTTTATCCTGGCCTTGCGTGAAATCCTGGATGGTGTCATAAGAGCCTTGCGTAGAATCAGTCAGGTTTTCATACTTAAAGTTATCAAAACCTGCGTTGCCCCATATGGTATCTTTTCCTAATCCGCCAATTATTATATCATTACCGTTTTCACCGAACAGGCTGTCATTACCAGCACCACCAATTAAGGTATCATTACCATTATTGCCATAAAGGGAATCATTTCCAATGCTACCTGTAAGAGTATCATTATGGTTAGAGCCAAATACGCGCTCTATGTTAAAGATGGTATCACCTTCAGCAGTGCCACCATGATTTACATTTGTAGCCAGATTAACGGTTACAGCCTCATTGGAATCTGTATAGGATGCAACATCCCATCCGTCACCGCCATCTAGCATATCTGCGCCAAAGCCACCATTTAAACCATCATTGCCAGCAAGGCCATAGATTTTATCAGCGCCAGAAGTACCGTACAAACCTTCATCGGAAGAGGTTCCTGTGAAAGTGTGGTAATCACCAAGGCCAGTAAAATTAGCTGCGGTAAGGGCAACAGGTAAAACATTAGTTAAAATGATTTTCTGGCCGCTGGCTAAGGCAACTTGCGTATCATTACCTGAAGCAAGTATATTAAGTGCTGCAAAAGGTGATGAGCCTGCAACGCCGGATAAATCTATTATTTCATTGGCAACATTAAAATCTGCGATAATAGTTCTGCTATTAGCAGAAGTGGAAATAATAAATTTATCTATGCCAGCGCCACCAGTCAGGATATCATTACCAGTACCGCCGGATAAGGTATCATCACCATTTTCTCCGAACAGCCCATCATTGCCAGCACCACCAATTAATAAATCGTTGCCGTTATTACCATAAAGATAATCATTTCCGATTGCGCCAGTAAGAGTATCATTATGGTTAGAGCCAAATACGCGCTCTATGTTAAAGATGGTATCACCTTCAGCAGTTCCGCCCTTATTTATGTTGGTTGCAAGGTTTACATTTACAGCCTCAAGGGAATCCGCATAATTAGCAACATCCCAGCCAGCACCACCATCCAGCATATCAGCGCCCAGGCCACCAGTTAGGCCATCATTGCCATCTAAACCAAATATCTTATCAAAACCAGCAGTACCGCGAAGTCCTTCATCAGAAGAAGTTCCAGTTACAATATTGAATTCAGGAAGTCCTACAAAATGGGACTGTGTTAATGCTGATGGTGCAACATTTGTAAGGATAATTTTCTGGTTATTTGCAAGATTAATTTGTGTATTACTTCCAGATGCTACAATGTTAAGCATAGCAAACGGAATGATTCCTGTAACAGCAGATAAATCAATTATCTCATTGGTTATATTAAAATCTGTAATAGTGGTAGTGCTATTTGCAGAAGTTGATATTATGAATTTATCAATTCCTGCATTTCCTGATAGCGTGTCGTTACCAGTTCCACCGGACAAGATATCATCGCCGTTTTCCCCGAACAGGCTGTCGTTCCCTTCTGCGCCATAAAGTACATCGTTGCCATTATTACCATAAAGGAAATCCTGGCCGAGGCCACCTGTCATTGTATCATTATAGCCAGAGCCAAATACACGTTCTATATTAAATATAGTATCGCCTTCCGCTGTACCGCCCTTATTGATGTTGGTTGCCAGGTTTATATTTACAGCCTCAAGGGAATCTGCATAATTGGCAACATCCCAGCCAGCACCGCCATCAAGCATATCAGCGCCAAGGCCGCCAGTTAAGCCGTCATTGCCTGCAAAACCATAGATTTTGTCATTGCTTGCGGTGCCGCGGAGTCCTTCATCGGAAGAAGTTCCAGTTACAATATTGAATTCAGGGAGGCCAACAAAATGCGCGGCTGTTAATGCAGATGGCACAACATTTGTAAGGATAATCTTCTGGTTACCAGCAAGGTTAATCTGCGTGTTACTGCCGAACGCTACAATATTAAGCATGGCAAACGGAACGATGCCTGTAACACTTGATAAATCTATTATTTCATTAGTTATATTAAAATCAGTAATGGTCGTTGTGTTATTGGCAGAAGTGGAAATAATGAATTTATCAATACCAGCTCCGCCAGTCAGGGTGTCATTGCCAGTGCCACCAGATAAGATATCATCACCATTCTCACCAAACAGGCTGTCATTGCCTGCATTACCTATTAATAAATCATTCCCGTTATTGCCATATAAATAATCATTTCCTGTGCCACCTGTCAGGCTATCATTATAATTAGAGCCAAATACACGCTCTATATTAAATAATATATCGCCCTCAGCAGTACCACCACGGTTTATGTTTGTTGCCATGTTAACAGTAACAGCTTCTATGGAATCAGTGTAAGATGCAATATCCCAGCCCTCACCTCCATCTAATGTATCAGCACCTAAACCTCCGGTTAAGCGATCATTGCCCCCAGAGCCATTGATAGTATCACTTCCTGCTGTGCCGTTTAAAGCATCATCGCCATTTGTTCCGTTTTTAACCGGTATCTGTGTGATAATATCAAATTTCTGAGTAACGATGCCGCCGCTTGAATCACTTGCAATAATTTCTAAATGCAGGTTGCCATTAAAACCAGCAGGTGCTGTACCACTTAGTGCCATAGTTGTGCTATTAAATGTAAGCCACGCTGGAATAGTAGAATTATTAGCCTGATTGAGTGAATAAATAAGAGTATCCCCATCAACATCATTAAACAAGTCATCGGCTAACTTAATGTAGAATTCCTGACCTGCTGTAACTTCATAATCGGAGATGTTATTAAGTACAACAGGTGCATCATTGGTATTTTCTATATTAAGCACAAAATTCTGTGTTGCAAAAGCACCCGCAGCATCAGTTGCAGTAATAATGAGGTTATAACTACCAACATCATCATTTGTAGGAAGTGTTGATATAATTTCACCAGTATAATAGCTAATTGACAGCCACGACGGGAGAACCCCACCTGAAGCATTGGATAAGCTATAAGTTAAATGATCGCCAGTATCAGCATCTTTGAATATATAGCTTATAATCTCTTTACTTAATACAGTTCTTATAACATCTTCCTGTATATTTATATCGTAAATAATTCCGACCTTTTCAGGTGTAGTATTGGGTTTTAATCCTAAAAAATTTTCTGCCCTGATCTGGCCCGGGGTTGTATTTTTAAGGGTTATCACCTGGTTATTTGTAAGATTTATACGCGTATCATTGCCATTTACTGTTATATTGAGGGCAGCAAATACAGGTATGTTTGTAAGTGCAGTTAGGTCAATAATTTCATTATCTGCATTAAAGTCGGTGATTATTATATTATTACCTGCAGAAGGGGTAATAACAAAAATATCTTTACCATTGCCACCGGACAAAATGTCATCACTCGTTCCGCTATAAAGTATATCCTCGCCTTCTTCACCATATAACTTGTTATTGCCGGAATCCGCAAAAATAGAATCATTGCCTTCACCGCCATATAATGTGTCATTACCAGCATTTCCATGGATAATATCATCACCTTCAAGTGCATATACTATATCATTTAGTGCCGTTGCTTCTATAGAATCATTGCCTTGGGTTGGTTCCACCCTGCCTACTGATAAATTAAATGAAGTGTATGAAGTAAGGCTTCCATCGCTGGCAGTGATTTTTATTACTATGTCATGTGCATCCTGGAATGCTGCTGTACCTGAAAATGTTTTATTTACAGGGTCAAATGATAACCATGTCGGAA
The DNA here is from genome assembly GCA_002422795.1 of Alphaproteobacteria bacterium UBA6187. Classification (GTDB taxonomy): domain Bacteria; phylum Pseudomonadota; class Alphaproteobacteria; order Rickettsiales; family UBA6187; genus UBA6187. The sequence continues at coordinate 28,188 of DITJ01000046.1, forward strand.
GTGGGTCACCATTAATGGTTTCTGCGGAATATACTATATTATCATTATTTACATCAGTAAATGTATCATCAGGTATGGTAAAGCTGAACAACGCTCCTGCACTTATATCCAGAGGTTTTATTGTATGTGATAATATTGGCGGTACATTCAAGGCTTCAAAAGAGAAATTAGCTGCAGTAAGTTTGGCACCAGTGTGTTCTACATATATCATAGGCGCATTCAACCCCCCGGCAGACCAATCAGGTGCTCCATTTGGGTATATATAAGCAAACCCCGAGCCATAATCTTCTATATAGAGGTTAGAAAAATCATGTACATTTATAAAGTGTCCAAGGTTTATTATATCTTTTGCAGGATTGAAATCTTTTATAGTTAAATATGTTAAGCCAGAATTAGCTACAAATATATTGTTACCGCCACCGCCTGCAAAATAATTATCATCGCCAAATGCGAAGAATGTCTCATTACCGCTTCCTCCCTGGATATTATTGGCAGTTTCAGCACCAACCAGCCATTTATCATCATTGTTACCAATAACTTTAAAAATAAAATTATCCGCCTTTAATGATGAAGCCTGGATATTATTTAAAATAACCGTCTGGTTACCTGACATATTTATAGTGGCATTATCACCGTCCTGGGTAATAGTTAAATCTGAAAAACTATTTACGCCTTCCACAAACTGCAAATCAATACGTTCATGAAGGTTGTTGATTTCAAAATCAGCAATAATATTAGTTATCTGGCTATTTTGTTGATAAGGTGTAGAAAAATAGAATATGTCATCGCCAGCATCTCCATAAAGTATATTATTACTTTCATTGGTAATATATATGCGGTCATTATCATCGTCACCATGCACGATACTTCCAGTTAAAATTGGAGCTTCAACATTTTCAGGTAACATAAAGTAAGGATTGGAACCTAAGGTTATCGTATCTCTCCCTGCGCCACCATGTACTGTACTATTTCCAGAAGAAATAAGAATAGTGTCGTCACCATCATCCCCATGAATTTGTACACTTCCAACATCACTCCTTATTTTATCATTACCACTTCCGCCAATCAAAATACTATTGTTGCCTTGTGATATAAGATAATCATCGCCTTCCTCACCGACAAGAAGGTTATTATTACCACCTAAAGATATGACATCATTTCCATATCCGCCAAATGCTATATTATTATCGGAAGAGGAATAATCTATAATATTATCATCTCCTTCACCTGCATCAATAACATCACTGCCAGCACCTCCAGACAGCGTATCATTCCCTATGCCGCCATATATAGTATCATCACCAGCGTCGCCGGAAATTGTATCATTTCCTTCATCACCATAAAGTTCATCATTTCCGACGCCACCTAAAATATTGTCATCTCCGGCGCCACCTTCCACATAATCATCTCCTTCACCTGCATCAATTGTATTATTATGCCAATCGCTTAACTGTGAAAATTGGAAGTTATTTTCTGTAATAGTGGAATGGTCAGTATTTTCTAAAATAATATAATCTTTTTCAGAAAGATTAATCCGTGTGTTAGCGCCTTCTTGCAATACCATTAATTCCGTAAGTGAAGCTACAGGAATACCTGTAATTTGTATAACGCTACTGCCAGGATTAAAGTCTGTAAACTTATAAACTGATTCCCCGGTTTCTCCCATAAATATGAAATTAACCTTATATGAGAAAGATGGCCATCCCCCACCAGTTGCATCCAATATAAGTATATTTGTTGGGGTGATAATGTTTTCCGGATTGCCAGCATTAACAATATAATCATTTGCACCAGAACCATAAACATTGGTGTTAAACTTGAAGTTATCCGCACTTAATTGATCTGCAGTAATATTATTTAAAATAATATTACCAATGCCATAATCTAACACTGTATTATCACCATCCTGGGTAAGGATAAGATCGGAAAATTTTCTTACAGTGGCGACATTATTAAAAATAATTTTTTCATTTGTGTCATTAACATCAAAATCAGTAATAGTATTGCTGCCGCTGATATTTCCTACAATAAAAGTATCGCTATCATCACCGCCGGTTAAAGTGCCTTGCCCGGTATTTACATAAATTATATCTTTTCCGGCTCCCCCATCAATTACATCATTACCTGATTTGCCATTCAATATATCATCACCATTACCGCCAATTAAGATATCATTGCCGGATCCTCCTGTTATATGATCGTTACCGTCATTGCCTTCAAAGTGATAATTTGCAGTATTGCCGCCTGTTGATAAATAATCATCACCATTAGTTCCCGTAACAAAAACCTTCTTATCGTAATGAATATTGAAATATAAAGAGGCTGATTTTGTTGCATCACTTGCTTTTAACTCAATATTCCAATCGGCATCATAACCTAATATTGGAGCAGTTCCTGAGAAAGTATGTGTAATTGGATCAAAAACCAACCAGGATGGTAAATATTTTACGCTGTATGTCAGAACTTGATCATCTAAATCAGTAAAAATATTATCAGGAATAGTATAAGTTATATTTTGGTTAGCACGAACCTGGAATCCTGGAACATAACCCGTTACGATTGGCCCTTCTGTAATACCAATAATATTTGCCCTTAAATCTTCAGGAGAAGTATTATTAACATGAATTGCTATATTAGAGTTAACACTAGTATATAAAATAGAATCATTACCACTTGCATCTATCCTGATTTGATTAACACTGTTAAATAAATCATTTAATGATGCAAGATCAAGTTTATCACTTTCTAAAAGGTTAAAGTCTGTAATGGTATGTGTATATGATGCTTGCCACCAGCTTGGCATTTTAAATACAAATGTATCGCTGCCTAATCCTCCCGTTAAGATATCATTACCTGAGCTAAATGTTATAACATCATCACCCCTATCGCCATTGATAGTATCATCCCCATCATTATCATTTCCAAATACTGTTACATTAGGGCTTCTGCCACCACTTAATATATCATCCCCATCACCACCATTTACAGTATCATTGCCACTATTGGCATAAATAACATCATCATATATAGATCCATTTATAGCATCTGCATTTCCCGTGCCGAATGTTGCAATAGCAGAAGGTATATTTATAGTAACAATCCCCGATGAAACACCACCGGAAGAATCCTTAATATTATATATAAAACTGTCCTTCCCAGAGAAACCTGTTGGTGCTGTATAACTCACTGTATAATCATTGATAAACGCAACTGTAGCACCTTCAGTAATATTGCTGAAAGTTGTATTGTCGTATCCAGGAATTATTGTTCCATCTTCAACATCAATAGTCCAGGGCAACATAAACTGCGTTGCAGAGATTATTGATGCCTGAACCTCAATAGGATTTGCTACCGGAAGGTTGTTTGCTGGCAACACATCCACAGAAACTGTACCTGATGATACTCCACCTACAGAATCTATAAACTTATAAGTAAAACTATCCTGTCCATAAAAATTAGGGGATGGCTTATAGTTTATTGTGCCATCATCATTCACGCTTACCAAAGCACCATAACGTACATTACTGAACGTAATATTATCACGGCTTGGAGTCATTGTGCCGTCTTCAATATCGGTAATCTGTGAAAGTGAAATAACTGTAAGCTCATCTTCATTAGTGGAAATGGAAATTTCAGGGTTCTGGATAAACGGCAAATCATTTACAAATGATATATTAACGGTAATTGTGGCAGATGATTTGCCGCCATTTGAATCGGTAATTTCATAGGTAAAACTATCCTGTCCATACAAGTTTGCCGGTGGTGTATAGCTTATTACGCCATTACTAGTAAATGTAACTGATGCACCTGAAGTGATATTGCTGAAAGTAGTGTTATTGGTATTTGCCACGATTAGGGAATCTTCGACATCACTTACAATTGGCAAGATAATAGTTACCGGCTGATCTTCTTGTGTTGTAATATTAACTGCGGTTACGATTGGCAGGTCATTTTCTGCGGCTAAATTGATAGAAATTTTGCCAGATGATATATTCCCATTGGAATCTACCACGCTATAAATAAAGCTATCATTTCCAGAAAAATTAGCTGGTGGTGTATATGTTATGCCTCCATCATTATTAAAAACAACGGACGCACCATACATTATCCCAGTAAAAGTTGTATTCTGGCTATCAGGAATAATAATGCCGTCCTCAGCACCAGTAATTTCCGGTAAAACAATGGCTATTGCATTATCTTCTGCTCCTGAAACAGACAGCGCCTGAGTCACCGGTATATCATTTACTGGCGCAACATTAACAGTAATTGTAGCTGATGATTTACCGCCATTTGCATCGGTAACTTCATAAGTAAAACTATCTTCTCCAGAAAAGTTTGCTGGCGGTGTATAGCTTATTACCCTATTACTGGTAAATGTAACCGCTGCACCTGCAGTGATATTGCTGAAAGTAGTATTATTAGCATTTGGTACGATCAGAAAGTCTTCAACGTCATTTACAAATGGCAAAATAATAGTTACTGCTTGATCCTCTTTTGTTGCAATATTAACTGCTGTCACATTTGGCAAATCATTTACAGACTCCACATTTACAGTAATTGTCCTGGAAGATACCCCACCAGAAGAATCGGTAACTTTATATGTAAAACTATCCTGCCCATAAAAATTAGGCGATGGTTTGTAATTTATTGTACCATCATCATTAATACTTACCAAAGCACCAAAACGTACATTGCTGAATGTAATATTATCATGGCTTGTGGTTATAATGCCATCTTCAATATCGAAAATTTCCGGAAGGATAATGGCTATTGCATTATCTTCTGCTCCTGAAACAGACAGCGCCTGAGTCACCGGTATATCATTTACTGGCGCAACATTAACAGTAATTGTAGCTGATGATTTACCGCCATTTGCATCGGTAACTTCATAAGTGAAACTATCTTCTCCATAGAAGTTTGCAGGTGGTGTGTAGCTTATTACGCCGTTGCTGGTGAATGTAACGGCAGCACCGGGAGTGATATTGATAAAAGTAGTATTATTGGCACTTAGTAGAATTAAAGAATCTTCTATATCACTTGCAACTGGCAAGATTATTGTTGCAGGTTGATCTTCCCGAATGGAAATATTTATAGGTTTAACAGAAGGTAGGTCATTTACCGGAAGTATATTTACAGAAACTGTACCGGAAGTTACTCCGCCGGTAGAATCAGTAACTTTATAAGTAAAGCTATCTTCTCCATAAAAATTAGCTGATGGTTTATAACTTATTGTACCGTCATTATTCCATATTATTTGTGCGCCAGGATTAATACCACCGAAGGTTGCATTGTTAACATTGGGAATTATGATTCCATCTTCAATATCAGTGATTTGTGGAAAAGATATGGTTACAAGCTCATCTTCATTAGTAAAGGTTGAAATTAAAGTGTTCTGGATAGATGGCAAATCATTTACAGATGATATATTAACGGTAATTGTAGCAGATGATTTACCGCCATTTGAATCGGTAATTTCATAGGTAAAGCTATCCTGTCCATAAAAGTTTGCGGGTGGTGTATATTTTATCACACCATTACTGGCAAATGTAACGGCCGCACCAGCAGTGATATTACTGAAAGTAGTATTATTGGCATTTGCCACGATTAGGGAATCTTCGACATCACTTGCAACTGGCAAGATAATATTTACAGGCTTATCCTCTTTTGTTGTAATATTAACTGCGGCCACAACTGGTAAATCATTTACAGACTGCACATTCACAGAAATTATACCGGAAGATACCCCGCCAACAGAATCAGTAACTTTATAAGTGAAACTATCCTGCCCATAAAAATTAGGCGATGGCTTATAGCTTATTGTGCCATCATCATTCCATATTATTTGTGCACCCAGATTAATTCCACTAAAGCCTGTATTGTTAGCATTGGGTATTATAATCCCATCTTCAATATCAGTAACTTCCGGCAGGATAATAGTTATTGTATTATCTTCTGTTCCTGAAGCGGACACTTCCTTAGTAACAGGTCTATCATTTACCGGAGCAACATTAACGGTAATTGTAGCAGATGATTTACCACCATCTGCATCAGTAACTTCATAGGTAAAACTATCTTCTCCATAGAAGTTAGTAGGTGGTGTATATTTTATTACGCCGTTACTGGTAAATGTAACTGTAGCACCTTCAGTAATATTGCTGAAAGTAGTGTTGTTGGCATTTGGCACAAGCAGGAAATCTTCTACATCACTTGCAAATGGCAAGATTATTGTTGCAGACTGGTCTTCCAGGATTGAGATATTTATTGGTTTAACAGATGGTAAATCATTTACAGGAAGCACATTCACAGAAATTATACCGGAAGATACCCCACCGGCAGAATCAGTAACCTTATAAGTAAAACTATCCTGCCCATAAAAATTAGGCGATGGCTTATAGCTTATTGTACCATCATTATTCAGACTTACTGACGCGCCATAACCAATATTACTGAATGTAATGTTATCAGTGGTTAGGGTTATTATGCCATCTTCAATATCAGTAATTTCCGGTAAGATAATGGTTATTGCATTATCTTCTGCTCCTGAAACAGATAGATTCTTAGTAACTGGAATATCATTTGCTGGGGCAACATTAACGGTAATGGTTGCCGATGATTTACCGCCATCCGCATCAGTAACTTCATAAGTAAAACTATCTTCTCCATAAAAGTTTGCGGGTGGCGTATAACTTATTACACGATTACTGGTAAATGTAACTGTAGCACCTTCAGTAATATTGCTGAAAGTGGTATTATTGGCATTAGGCACAAGAAGGAAGTCTTCTACATCATTTATAAGTGGTAAAATTATTATTGCAGGCTGGTCTTCCTGGATTGAAATATTTATAGGCGCAGCAATAGGCAAATCATTTTCTGCAGCTAAATTAATAGAAACTTTACCGGATGATTTATTGCCATTGGAATCTACCACACTATAAATAAAGCTATCATTTCCATAAAAATTGGCTCGTGGCGTGTATGCTATACTGCCATCGCTATTAAAAATAACAGATGCACCATACATTACCCCGGTAAAAGTTGTATTCTGGCTATCAGGAATAATAATACCATCCTCAGCATCGGTAACTTTCGGTAAAGTAATGGTTATTGCATTATCTTCTGCCCCTGAAACAGATAGCGCCTGGGCAACCGGTGTATCATTTACCGGGGCAACATTAATGGTAATTGTTGCTGATGATTTACCGCCATTTGAATCGGTAATTTCATAGGTAAAACTATCCTCTCCATAAAAGTTAACGGGTGGTGTGTAACTTATTTTACCATTATCGGTAAATGCAACTGTCGCGCCTGCTTTAATATTGCTGAAAGTGGTATTATTAGCATTTGGGACTATCAGAGAATCTTCTATATCATTTATAGATAAGCTTATTATTGCAGGCTGGTCTTCCAGAATTGAAATATTTATATGTTTGGCAACAGGTAAATCATTTTCTGCTGCTAAATTTATAGAAACTTTTCCTGAGGATCTATTGCCATTAGAATCTGCCACATTATAGATGAAGCTATCATTTCCATAAAAATTAGCTCGTGGTGTATATGTTATACTGCCATCACTATTAAAAAAAACGGATGCACCATACATTATCCCGGTAAAAGTTGTATTCTGGCTATCAGGAATGATAACGCCATCTTCAATATCAGTAACTTCTGGCAAAATAATAGTTATTGTATTGTCTTCTGTTCCTGAAGCAGATAGATACTGGGCAGCCGGTATATCATTTGCCGGGGCGATATTAATGGTGATTGTGGCCGATGATTTACCGCCATCTGAATCAGTAACTTCATAGGTAAAACTATCCTGTCCATAAAAATTTGCTGGTGGTGTGTAAGTTATTGTGCCGTTTTCATTATATACAACCGAAGCTCCGTCAGTTATATGAGAAAAAGTTGTATTATATATATTAGGTGCTATTAAACCATCTTCAGTATCTACTGCTTTAGGTAAAGATATTATTATGTCCTCATCTTCCCTGCTGCCATACACAGTCAACGAATAGGTGACAGGCGTATCGTTAGAATAAGATTCAAACCCTATAAAATGACTTGCTTTTATGTCGGAGGCATTAACTCCTTGTAATAATATAACCTGGCTTAAATACCCTGGAAAAGGTTGTGGGAAAGCCACTATTGCACCAACTGGACTTTGCGTTATTTGTAAATCATTAAAACTGCGTACTAAACCATTAGAATTACGTACAACATCTGATATATCTATTTTTTCATCCGGGTCATTTAAATTAATGTCCAGAATGTTATCATTAGGGCTGCCAGAGCCAACAACCCTTGGTTTCTCATATGTTATGACAAATATATCTGAACCATTTCCTCCTATTAATATGTCGTCACCAAGACCGCCGGAAATATAATCATTCCCATAACCACCTAATATAGCATCATTACCTTCAAGACCATATATTGTATCTCCCAAAGTACTGCCATTTAATGTATCAGCTCCCGCTGTGCCATTAATTACCTGTAGATTACTATCATCACCATAAAATACAAAATTATCTCTGGTTATAAGATTCTTATTTATATTATTTAAGATTATTTTCTGGTTGTCTGGCAGTGTAATAACTGCATTTGCCGCATTCTGGGTTATGTTAAGGTCAGAAAGTTTTGTAATTTGTGAAAAAGTAGAAAGATTAATTCTTTCTACAAAGTCGGAAACATTAAAATCAGTTATTGTAATGGTGGAATTGTCATTCTTATTTATAACGAATTTATCGCTGCCTAACCCACCAGATAGTACATCATTTCCGCCATCGCTAATTAAAATATCCTGTCCTGCACCGCCCTTTAATAGATCATCACCTATACCTCCGAGCAGTATATCATCACCTTCACCGCCTATAATTATATCGTCGCCATGGTCACCAAGCAATGTATCATTGCCGCTACCACCTGATATATAGTCATTATTCTCATTGCCATAAATTTCATCGTTACCATCATCACCATATATTACATCAGGCAATCTTGTTCCTGTTAATATGTCGCGGTCTTTACTTCCAAGTATCTGTCCATAGAAAATAAAATTATCTGAAGATAAAGATGATATATTTATATTTTTTATCAGAACGCGCTGGCTTTCAGGCAAAGAAATGATGACATCGTTGCCTTGTTGCTCTAAAACAAGGTTATTAAATGAAGTAATATCCTTAAAATCCCTTAAGACTATACGCTCATTAATATTGTTTATATCAAAATCTGTAATTGTATCTGTTTTATCAGGATGTTCGTTTATAAAGAATTGGTCAGCACCAGCGCCGCCTTCCAGATAGTTATCACCCGCACCGCCATTTATATTATCATCACCTGCCCCTGCATATATATAATCGCTCCTGCTATCGCCATAAAGGTTATCATTGGCTGATGTGCCGTTTAATGTAACTGACTGTTCAAGGAAGCCTGTAAAGTTATTAGTTGTTAACAGGGATTTATTTACATTCTCTAATATAAGTTTCTGGTTATCAGCAAAATTTATAACAGCATTATTTCCCTGCTGGGTAATATTAAGGGAGGAGAAATTATTTACCTTAAAATCAGTAATGTCTATCTTCTCATTAAAGTTGCTGATTTCAAAATCCTTTATCCTATCTATATCTCCTGCATTTTGCTTGATTTTAAAAGTATCATTGCCATTCCCCCCTGTAAGTATATCACTGCCTCTTCCGTCATATAAGAAATTATTAGCAGCATTACCTGTAATTGTATCATTACCATCGCCGCCATAAGCATTTTCAATTATGGTATTACCATTGCCAAAGGAGTTTAAGTAATTCTGTATAGAGGTAATTTCATTTTGTAATAAGGTAACTTGTTCCTGTAATTGCGATATTTGTTTAGGCAGTGTTTCTATATCTTGCTGCAGGCTTCTTATCTGTGTAACTATAGAATTAATAATAGTTGCTTCGCTATTATATTGGTCCACCATGGAATTATATAGCGTTTTAGCATTGTCTGCCTGGATTCCTAGTGCTTCATGTGCCTTATGTTGTGCTTTTGAAAAAAATACTGTCTTATTTGTTGCAGTTTGTGTGTAAACATAACTTCCTTGTCCTCTAGGATCATAAAATTTGGCAGTATATTCTCTCCATTGGCTAAAGAGACTATTATAAATTGCATACTGCGCATTAAGCTGGTCTATTGTAACAGTTGGTTTAACTAATATCGCCTGGTTATATTCACCTATCTTTACAGGTAATAAGACTGTCTTATTTGCGAGTTCATCTTGTACTTGCGTTACCTGTGCCTGTAATTGGGTTACCTGCTGCTGTTTAGGTGATAATTCCGCCTGTTTCTTATAAAATTCCGTGGATATTTCATTGATTGCCAGATTTACCTTCTTTCCATTTATGGTACTTACAGCGCCAATATTAAGGTTAATCACAGAATCTGTTAGTAACCCTGAGGCGTTGATAGTATCAACTCCCGAAAGATCAGATATTGTATGCTGGCCCTGGTCATTAATGCCAAGCTCATCTGTAAATATATAGGTATCATTTGCGTTATCTGGGCTGCCATATAAATCCAGCTTCCAGCTTTTTAGTACACCGGTTTCCCCGGTCGCTTTATCTTCAACACGGAGCTGCCATTTGCCGGACGCATGCTCACCATAAAAATTAGCGCTGCTTAGGGTAAACTTTAATGTATCGATATTATCTATCCCTAAATCACTATCACTACCAGGAGCTTTACCTGGGCGGTCTAATAAAATACTTGTAGTGCCATCAGGAGAATTTAAGGTTATTACAAGGTCACCAATGCGGCCATGCGCAATATCAACCGTTACTTCTGCGTATTCAACATTCAGTTTAGTATCGCTGCTGATATTCACAGAGCTTGATATAGATCCATTATCAGCAATATTCTGTAAGGAGTTGCTTACAGCAGATGCAGATATTTCATTATTATAGGCATTGATAGTATCCCAGGTTTCTGCAAGACGCACAGCGGTATGGGCATCCACGATGCCAAAGCCATAATCATTACTGTAATGCAGGCCGCCGCCATTCCACGTACTCGCGCCATTGAATTTCCAAGCAGTATTATCATCATTTATTTTTCGTGCGGAATATGCCAGGATTTTTTGTATATCCCTATAGCCAAGATTCGGATTCGCTTCCAGCATCAGGGCAACAACACCTGAGATTATAGGGGCAGAAAATGACGTACCTTGTGCTAATTCAAAATCACTGCCAAATGTAGAACCATTCTCATTCTGCAATAAATTACCGGTAGATTTTATATTTGACCCTGGGGCAGAAACAAGTATGGCAGCGCCGGGGTTACTGAATGGGTCTGATGCCTCGACAAGTTTAGATAAATCCCCTTCCTGGTTTATTGAACCGGTAGTAATATTAAAGCGTGAATTTATCAGGTTATGGTAGTTTACGTTATCACCCTCCTTCCGGCTATTGCCAGCGCCCTGTACTATTGCAGTTCCAAGGCCGCTGCGGCCATAGTTAACCGCATTATTTAGTGCAAGCTTGGCACTAATCGCCCTTACTTCATTAGAAGAAATAAAGTTATCATCAAATGGATTTGTAAACGCCCAACTATTATTTGCTATATCATAATTCATCATGCCGTTCAGGCCGTCATTGCCTGGATTCCAGCTGTTTTGTGATATTTGTGCATCATAAGCGATACCAATTGAACCTTCATTATTTTTTTCCGCGGATATAACCCCGGCCACCAGCGTAGAATGGTTGTTATAGTTACTGACTTCAATATTTTTTACCTTTTCTATATATTCAGCAGATATGTTGCCGTTTAAGTCACTATGGTTATAATTAAAGGGTGAATTTTCCTCACCTTCAAAAATGCCTATTTCAATATCTTTGCCGCTATATTCCTGCCAGACTTTCTTTACCCTGATTTCAGATAAATACCACTGGCTATAGAATAATGGGTCAACCGGGTCGGTATTATGGCGTATATTTACTTGTGCGCGCAGTGCTACCGCGTTGTTTTCATCGCCTTTTAAATAAACGGATACATAGTTGCCATCAGCATCTTTTACCGTGTAATCAAAAGACATCTCCCCTAAAAAATTCTTTTCAGGAGTAAACCGTATATTGCCGTTTGCAAGAAGTTCCACCGTACCACCCACTGCATCGCTCACATTGCGGATGAATATATTGCCACCTGATAAGTTCCAGTCATTTGCAAGTAATTGGGCAGGAGTAATAATAAATGCGTTATCTGAATTAACCACAATATCATCCCTGATCGGCAGAGGCCTGCTGTTTGCACTCTCCAGGCCAAAATCAACATTGGAGAACCTTATTTTTTCTACATCCTGGAGTGTATCGATTGAACCATCGCTTAAATCCTTTACCGTAAAGCCATTTGTAGTTTTGGTGACAATGTAATTATCATATTCCTTATCATACTGCGCCATATCGAAACCGACGCCGCCCTGCAAGTTATCATTACCCGCACCGCCAATCAGTATATCATTGCCTTCACCGCCTTTAAGCGTATCATTATCCAGGCCGCCATCAATATAATCATCTCCCAGGCCGCCTATAAGCATATCCGCGCCACGGTGGCCGCGGATAACATCATCACCATAGCCACCATCTACCAGATCATCACCATCTTCACCTGATAGCGCATCATCTGCTGCGCCACCTATAATAATATCATTACCCGCACCTCCACTTATAAATGTATTATATAGCGCACCGCTTATCAGCGTATCATCACCATCACCGCCTTGCGCCACTTCTGCGCGGATATCGTTCAGGTTCAGGATTACACCGCGGCTGTCTATTACACGGATATTATCAAAACCTTCCCCGGCATCTATATCTTCCGGCCTGTCATCAGCATCTATTATAAGAAGGTCATCACCGCCACCAGCATTGAATTTATCTGCACCTGCTCCGCCAATTAGCCAGTTATTGTTATTATCGCCAATTAGCGTATCATTACCAACACCACCATAAATGTTGTTCACATTCTTATCAGTGGTGCTGACTGCCCTGCCCTCAGCGGACGTAATAATAAAACTGGATGCTTCGTTGTTTTCCGTCCTAACCTCCGCGCCATCAAAAACATTATTCCATTCATATCCCAGGGGGTTAGTGGCAAAATCCACCGCAGCCGCCTCGCGGATACTGCCGTCAGCCATAACCATAGTTGACCGGCTAAGTACCGGATTGCCTTCTAAATGTTCCCTGTCAATAATTTCGCGGTTCAGGTTGATGCTTAAAATTCCGGCTTCCTCAAATGTAAGCAGTTCACCGCTATCTGTATTACCGTCACTATTGGCATCGCGCCATACCTTAAGTTCACCCCACATGCTATCGCGTTTATCAAAGATATTGTCTTTATTGCTATCAAGCGTTTTCAGGGCTTCAAGGCCATCGGTCACACCACTGGTATAATACTCGGAAATTGTTTCGGAAATATCATTTATGATACCATCACGGTTCTTATCATGTACTACTATACCATCTTCCCTGGAAACCCAGCCTGTGTTTTCCTTGTAACCATCATGGTCGACATCAAAAGATACATGGGAATCCTTGAAATTTATAAGCTTTACCCCATCACCATTTAAATCAACAACAAGTGGGTCTACATTCTGTATATTCGGGGCGGAAAAGAAGAAATTTGTAATACTTGCAAAAGCAGATTGCATCGAACTGGTGATTGTATTTGCAACATTGCTTACTGCATTGCTTATAAAATTAACCGCAGAATTAATACCATTGGATATGGTATTTAAAACCAGTTCCGCAGCACCAGGCCTGTAATTATCCGTTACTATTTTTGATATTTCCGTATTGGTAAAACCATCACCGTTAATAACATCAACCGGCATATTGGCGCTGTAATCACCATTGCCTATTGCCGAGCCGGTTTGCCAACTATTACTGGTATCGGCTGCATTGTTGGAATTGGAGGATATGAGGGATTTAAAGTCTAGGTAGGAGTTGTCGATGCTATTTAAATCAGTTGGAATTGTTGGTTCGTTACCAAAGAAATTGCCAATTTTATTGCCTATATCAAGAACAATATCCTTTACAGAACCTACTAAACCACTTGCGGTTTCTACTAGTAGATCTCCAACATCCCTTACAGCTTCTATCGTAGACGTAGCAATCTTATCGGGTATATTAATTATGGATGTAAAGGCATGCTGAAATTGATTAATTATAGAGGTATAATCATTGGTATCCGTATTATGAACACCCTCACTCACTTCAATAGCTTCAGTAAGCTCGGCAGATCCATGTTGAGATATTTTATTTAAAACAAGAAAAGTAAGGGCGCTAGCTAAGGGGGTGGCAAAAAGACCCACTCCTATTGAAAGCAATGTATCCACTATAGAAACATTAAGCTGGTGATCTATGCGATCGCCTATTTGGTCACTAACATCAGATACAGCATCCATTATAGCATTGTGGTTCATAACCTGCCCACTGTAACTAGCATTAGTATATGTTCCTGCTGGCACACCCTCAATACGCTCCATATCAGACAGTAAATGTCGCATCCCGGGAGAATCAAGAACCGTAGCTTTAAAGCCCGTAATCACGGAAAGCATACTGGCTAATGCCCCACCAAGGGAATGTCCGGTTAAAGAAAGGTTTATACTATTTCCATACTCCTCAGTAACTTCATTATAGAATGCTTTTGCTGATTCATATTGTGCAGGCAAGACGCCTATACCTAGTTTAAAATCTGCAATCAAGTCGTCAGCGCTGGTAAATTCTGTGCCACGATTCGCCAGGACGAACTCTCCCGTTGTCGTATTTTTGTATAGAACTCCATAATAGCCGGTATCATTCGGTGCTGACGTCCTAATTTGCACCCATCCTGCTGGAGGAGTACCACCACCATCCACATATGATTCAACACTTAAATGTCCGTATACTGACGCTTTTGTCATTTTATCTTCCTTAGGTTATTGCTTCTTTAACGCATTAAAATTTGATTTCATGTGCGCATAAGCACGATCCATTACAGGTATTGCTTCTTTCGCCAATTTTTCAGGTATAGTAAACTTATAAAAGTCATCAAGATTTGCATCAGCTTTTTTTGTATAGTCTTCACCTACTTCCTTCTTGAGCCATATAGCAGCTTGTCCGCCACCAAGTATATGAGAGGAGCATGTGCTTCGGAGAGAAAACAATGTTAATCCAGGCCAATAGTTTCTTGAATAATATTCAATTGGCCCACCATGCACCCCTCCTTCACCCA
>DITJ01000071.1 GCA_002422795.1 Alphaproteobacteria bacterium UBA6187
TTTGCAGCAAGATATAGTAGAATTTACTAACAGTGCCTAGGTATAGCGCTATAATTAGAAGCAGGATTTAAATATCTTTATCTTTACCTTCCCGCATGGCTAACATTGCACTCATAATTTCTGCACGCTCTATTTTGAGAAGGATACTATTCCTTATGTCATCAGGTGATTTTACTGGTTCTTTTGAACCATCACCATCATCTGCCTTTTTTGTTTTGCTCAAAAAAAGTAAATCCTCTATAACATGTAATACCTTTATCCCTGTTTTTTCATACTTGTTTTCTGGCATTTTCACCTTGGTTACTGTCTTATAAGACCACAACACAATCGTAACAGATATGCGTTAATTATTAGTTAAAGAAATGAAGAAATGGCTTGTTATAGGGTGGCGAATTAGTTAATTTCTCAGAAACTTTACCAATAAATCTGAAATTGCTGAATAGCCATATAGACACGCGCAAACCTGGGAGGTAACTTGAGATAACTATAGTGAATTTGCTTTTTATTTAACCAGCTTTATGCAATATTCTTAATAGGAATGGAAAAAATAAATGTTGAGCCTTTATCTTTGTTATTTTCTGCCCATATTTTACCATGATGGCATGATATAATCTCCTGGCAGATAGCGAGGCCTATACCGGTTCCGCAAGATTGTTTTTTTGTAGCACTGCTTTCGGTAAATTTTTCAAATACAGATTCCAACTCATCAGGCGGTATACCAATTCCCTCATCCGATATACTACACTCAAGAGACGGAACTTTTACATCATTAATATCTATAGTAGAGTTTCTTATGCGGAATGTAATCACGCCTTGCGCGGAATATTTAACTGCATTACCAAGCAGGTTGCTTATAACTTGGGTCATACGCAATGAATCAAACTGTGCAGTTGTATCAATTGGAGTTTCTTCAAAAACAACATCAAGGGTTTTAACCCCACCTTTATAAAGTCCTTCACTTTCTATAATTACATTACTTATTAATGATTTTAAATCATGATTCCCCATGTTCATTTGCATTTTGCCTTCGCCCAATTTGGAAAGGTCAAGTATATTATTAAGCAAAACACCCTGGCGGTTACTGGCATCACGTATCCTGCAAGCGCTCTTTAAAGCACTTTTGGAGATATTAAGCATACTCTCAACTATTTCTGGATTATTTGTAATTTTTCTATAACTTTCTAGCTCTTCAATTAGTTTCCTAACATCCGCTTCAACATATTTACTACAATTTAATACTGCATGGTTCGGAGTACGTATTTCATGGCTCATATTAGCTAGGAAATTACTTTTTCCTTCTAATGCATGGCTAAGTTGAAGGGTGCGTTCCTTCACCTTATTTTCGAGATTATTGTTAATAATTTTCTGGATTGCTCTGGTTAAAATAAATATGGCAGGTAAAGCAACTATAAAAAGCAGGAATATATCTAGCGCTAAATTTTTGATATTTCCACTGAGTGCGTGGCCAAACCAGACGGTATTGGTAATATAATCCTTAACAGAGAGAAATAAAATTAAGGTCACCGTAATGGATATAAGAAACATAACCGCTATTTTCAGGTCATATTTAACTAAGTCATTAGAATTATTAACCTTAACCACCTTCTCCATATTAAACCATAGTAATGTTTAAGTAGAAAATGTTACGAATTTACATTTAAAAGATAGGTTAATATAAAGTTATTAACAATCTATTAATAAATAGTAATCATTTATTAATACTTGGCGAATATTTATTAATGTGAAAAATGGCGGTATAAAGAATTGAAAGCCTTGCAGCCTATTCGGAGATGGTTTCTTAACTTTCGAATGGCTGTTGTGTCATTGCGGTGAGCCGAGGCGAGCGCGAGGAAGCAATCTACGTGTTAGTTCCTCGAACTCATTAAGTATTTGCCTCATCGCAATGACAAAACGACCATTACAAAGCTAAATACTATAAAGCTATGTGCAACTACTCTATTTCACTAGGCACAATCACCGGCAAACCAGAATCAGTTGCAGGCACTTCTTCTTCCAGAACCACTGGCGCAGAACCCGCATCATCTTCTATAGTTCCAGCATTAGAACTGTTTTTCAGTAAATCAATAACTTCCATTAAGCCTTTCTGGCCAATGAAAAGGTTTTTGCCTTTTTCACGGCTTATGGTAAGTAATATATCATTATTTTCATTTGATTTTTCAGTTGATATATCAGACAAAACTTTCTTGAAATTCATGGATTTTTCACTCTTTATCTGGAAAAGAGGAATTTTTGATTCCGCAAATGCCTTGCTTACTATACCACTAAAATAATCAACCATATTCTGGTAGCTGGTTATTTTTATATTCAAGCCGCCAAATGGGAATATATCATCGCCATCAGCTTTAATTTCCCCTTTTATATCAAACCCGAATGAAGAAGATGAAATATCAGCCTGCTTGATTGCAAAAATTACATTGGTAGTTTTACCGCTTGAATCGCGCATATCTGAGCTTGAAAAATCAATATTTGCATTTAGCGGCCATATACCAAGCGTAGCCACAGTCGGAGCTGTATCTGCAATTGCATCAGTTGCCGGGGTCGTGGCGGCTGGCTTTTCCTCTAAAGACCATAAAGCAGAATTATCCATATTCTGCACTTTGATATTATATTCGGAATAAACCTTCGCTTTATCACGAGTTCTTGTAACATTTAAAGAACTTGAATCTGAAGATGCAATTTTTTTATCGCCATCAATATTACTCACCAGATAGCCAGAATCGTTATATTGCAGGCTTTTCAAGCGTTCACTCCAATAATTGACGAATTCTGGAACTTCTTTTTCAGCAAACAATAAACTTTCTGAAAATTTAAGGCTAAGCACAGGTGCTTCATTTGAAAATTCAAGCTTATAGTTACTTTCTTTATCATCTACATTATGCTTAATATCAATTTTAGCAGGTAATTTTACCTTATAAGAATTACCAAGAAGGTTAGAGGTTATAACAAGCGTTTCATCGCCACTTGATACTTCAAGCTTTTCACCACCAGCTGCACTTACAAACTTTGGTTGGTTTATATTAACAGCAAAATTAAGCGGGAACCCTGTAATATTTGAACTTGTATAAAAGAACTCGGTATTTTTATTGCCGATTTCTTTGGAAATCTGGCTTGCAGCCTGCTCAATAGAAGCTTTAATTTTACCGGATTGGTAAAACCAGAAAGTTGTATGTAAACCCGCAAGAACCCCTAACGACAACCCAGCAATAACAATTTTCTTATTCATAATTTTGTTCCTATTTTTGTGGGGATGGGTAATCATAATGGGAATATGCCCACCATTCTTTAGAATAAAATATCTAATTACCAATCATTTAATTACTAATAACTTATCTAAACTGCTTTCTTATCCACCATCATGTTCCTGGTGGCTTCAGGAAGTTTTACTATAAGCCCGTCTAGCTCTTCTGTAATTTTTATCTGGCAGCCTAGTCTTGAAGTGTGGGTAAGACCGAAAGCCAAATCCAGCATATCTTCTTCATTTTCAGTAGGTTCATCAAGAATATCAAAGAATTTTTCATCTACTATTACGTGGCATGTGGAACATGCAAGCGAGCCTTCACAAGCCCCTTCAAGCGAAATATGGTTTTTATGGGCAATTTCCAATACAGATAACCCTATAGGGGCATCAACTTCTTTATTTTCACCGCCAGGTAATACAAAAACTATTTTAGGCATCTACAAATCTCATTAAATTGACCATAAGAATATATAAATATGTTTTTGCTATATTACAAGTAGTAGTTGCCATAGCAACAGAAACTGGATGGCCACCCAAGCGGAAATGCTTGCGAAGCGGCCATTACAAAGCTAAAATACTATAGCATTACTTATTTGCATCCAAACTTTCAAATGCCTCTTCCCAGGTTCCTTGCGTTGAAGCTTTGGAATATTCAGTAACGCGGTTTTCAAAGAAGTTTGCGTGCTCCACACCATTTAATATTTCATCCAGCCATGGCAATGGATTTTTTTCTATATTATGTATAGGTTGCAGCCCAAGTTGCAGTAGGCGCCTATCACCGATATAACGTATATATTTTTTAACGTCATCTGCCGTCATGCCTTCCATATCGCCCATTTCGAAGGCAAGGTCGATAAATGCATCTTCCTGCTCAATAATGGTGGAACATGCAACATATAAATCACGTTTTAATTCTTCATTCCAAACTTCAGGGTTTTCCTGGATGAAGGTTTTAAATAGCATGATGATTGAGTTACAGTGCAAGGTTTCGTCACGCACAGACCACGTAACCACCTGCCCCATTCCCTTCATTTTATTAAAGCGTGGGAAGTTCAGCAAAATGGCAAACGATGCAAATAACTGTAATCCTTCCGTAAACGCACCGAATACCGCGAGTGTTTTGGCGATATTATGCTTATCTTTTACGTTAAAGCCGCGCATGTAATCATATTTATCTTTCATTTCCTTATATTTAAGGAAGGCCATATATTCAGATTCCGGCATCCCGATAGTATCCAGCAAATGCGAGTAAGCCGCAATATGGATAGTCTCCATATTAGAAAATGCCGATAGCATCATCTGTATTTCAGTTGGCTGGAACACTTGCGCATAATGTTTCATATAGCAATTATTCACCTCAATATCCGCCTGGGTAAAGAAACGGAAAATCTGCGTGAGCAAGTGGCGTTCAGATTCGGTAATGTTATTTTTCCAATCCTTCACATCATCGCCCATAGGAATTTCTTCCGGCAACCAGTGGATTTTCTGCTGCGTATGCCACGCTTCATAAGCCCAAGGATAGTTGAATGGTTTGAATATTGGTTTTGAGTCTAGTAGGGACATTTTTTTCTCGTTTTATTATAATTTATTTTTATTTAGAAATTAGATTCTTTTAGCCATTCGGCATATAGCTGCTTATGATAAGTCTTTTTACTACCTATACTTTCTATGAAATTGCTTAATCCGCATATTTGATATATTTCAGATATTAAAGGAAAGTGACTTTTAGTATGTATTTTACGTACATCAATAAAGATTTCCTTTAATGCGTCACTATCAAACTTACTAAAATCTTCTACATAGTAATCAATAACTGATGTATCGAGAGAGCCATATATTTTTTCTAATGGATTAATTAAATTAGCAATAACCCTTTCTTTATCATTCATTTTCATTCTCAAATTTTGCTTTTGATTTAACAAAAAAAACCTCACCCTAACCCTCTCTCAGAGGGAGAGGGGATTTCTTCGCGTTGCTAATTAATGCGAAAACCAGCAACAAAAACTCCGTCATTGCGAGGAGCGATAGCTCCGTGGCAATCCATACGATCTAACAACAAGCACAGTACTTTGTTAGATCGTATGGATTGCCACGCTTTCGCTCGCAATGACGGAACACTGTATAGCATGCGTTGCTCATGTTGCCTGCACTGACGGATTATATTATTTTTCCGTATAAATCCTGCCAATCCTGGTTCATATTATTAATTAAATCTAGCTTCTTTCTTCTTGAGCCATCTTTAATTTGTTTTTCCCTGATAATTGCGTTTGTCATATCACCGAACAATTCATAATATACCAGCATTTTGCAGTTATATTGTTTAGTAAAACTTTCTGTTACTTCATTCTTATGTTCATAAACACGTTTTACAAGGTTTGAGGTAACGCCTGTATATAAAGTGCCACCCTTTTTATTTGTCATTATGTAAATAGCAGGTTGCTTTGCCATATAATAAAACTCTAATTATTTCTGTACGCCACTTGCGAGGAGCAAAACTCTGCTGCAATCCATGCGATCTAACAACGAACACAGCACTTTGTTAAATCGTATGGATTGCCACGCTTACGCTCGCAATGACGGAACCTTAAACCTACCAATGACTACCTACTGGCACGCCAAACATTCATCATACTCAGTTTTTGCAAAAGGTACCAGGTTGCTATCGGATAGTTTATCATTGGCTTTTTTCTTGGAATCGTAAACGCTGCTATCGCCAATTTTATTGGACACTTTTTCTGCGCGCTGTATGGAAGTTGAACGGCAATAATATAAGCTTTTCAGGCCCTTTTTCCATGCGCTGTAATGTATGTCGTGAAGTTCTTTTTTATCAACGTCACCAGCTAAGAACACGTTCACCGATTGCGCCTGGCAAATGAACGGGGTTCTATCGGCGGAATGCTCAATCAGCCAGCGCTGGTCTAGT
>DITJ01000056.1 GCA_002422795.1 Alphaproteobacteria bacterium UBA6187
TACCAGACTGCGCTACGCCCCGACAATTGGATCTTTTCAGATCTTGATGTGCACCCTTATAGCAGGTTTTTTTTTAATATCTAGTGTTTCTTATAAAAGCACGCAATCTTTGTAAATGTATTTTAATTGCATCAAGGATTTTTTTTGTATCTTCATCCGCTATAACGCCCAATGTCTCGGCAATTGCGCATATTTTATAAAGTTCCTGTGCCCCTATATTTTCAGAAAGGTTTTTTAATTCTTTTGCGGCCGCGGCCCATTTTTGTCCATCTTGACCTGGATAATTACGCTCCATTACAGCAAGGCAGTCAGCAGAATTATAAAAAAACAGCGTTAAAAGCTCTTCCTGATATGTGCTTTTTCCTTCTGTTACAATATTAAACCGCTCCATATCAAGTGGCATGGAAGGCGCGGCTATCTTGTTATTTGTCATTAACTATATCCTTTTTAGGTCATAGGGGGCGCTAAGATAGCATGTTTTGCACAAAGTTACACAATAATTTAAATTCTTTATATGGACTGGACTTAAGCAAAACTATAGTTTATTTTACCGCGAGTTTTTAGGAGATTGGGAAATTATGAAGAAAACACATGAAATAATCGAGCAGGCATGGGAAGACCGCAGCAAAATCAACTCCGCCACTACTGGCGAAATAAGGGATGCTGTGGTAATCACCCTTAACCATCTTGATTCAGGAAAAATACGGGTAGCAGAAAAAGATGCTAATGGCGGCTGGCGCGTAAATGGCTGGATAAAGAAAGCAATATTACTTTCATTCCGCCTTAACGATATGCATTTAATAGAAGGCGGCCCATCTGCCGCTGATGAAAAATGCCACTGGTATGATAAAGTGCCTTCAAAATTCCTAGGCTGGACGGAAGGGGATTTCAAAAATGCAGGTTTCCGCGCTGTACCAGGCAGCTTTGTGAGGAAAGGCGCATTTATAGCCCCTGATGTTGTGCTTATGCCAAGCTTTGTTAACCTTGGCGCATATATAGATAAAGGCACTATGGTAGATACCTGGGCAACTATCGGCTCATGTGCGCAAATAGGCAAAAATTGCCATATTTCCGGTGGCACCGGAATTGGTGGCGTGCTTGAGCCTGTTCAGGCAAACCCTGTTATCATTGAAGATAACTGCTTTATCGGCGCAAGAAGTGAAATTGCCGAAGGTGTTATTGTAGAAGAGGGTTCTGTAATTTCAATGGGCGTATTTATTGGCGCTTCCACCAAAATTATCGACCGTGAAACCGGCGAGATATTCATGGGAAGGGTGCCTGCATATTCTGTTGTGGTTCCAGGAACTATCCCTGGCGGCAAACGTGAGGACGGCACTGAGAAGCCTGCGCTTTATGCAGCAGTTATTGTAAAAAAAGTGGATGCAAAAACCAGGGCAAAAACTTCTATAAATGAATTGCTAAGGCAAGATGCTAGTTAATTTAGGATTTAGGATTTAAGATTTAAGATTTAGGAGCCTGTATCGAATTAATGAATATTGTCTTCCAGAATTTGGCTAACTCATGAAAACGGCTGAAATAGCCTGTTTCATGAGAAGCCTCTCTAGCTTCTGGAATGACAAAATCCTTAATTCGATACAGGCTCTAAGATTTTTTAACTCCTGAATCTTAAATCTAAAATCATAAATCTTAAATTATATGACCCGCTTACAAAATAAATTCATCCAGGTAAAAAAAGAAACCCGTAGCGCACTTATAACCTATATAATGGCTTATGTGCCGGATAAGGAAACCTCGCTTGCAGTTCTATGCGGCTTGCCTGAAGCTGGGGCGGATATTATAGAACTAGGCCTGCCTTTTTCAGACCCGATGGCGGATGGCCCAATAATCCAGGAAGCAGCACAAATTGCTTTGCAGCAAGGCGCTAAGATTAAAAATATATTGGATATGGTTGCTGAATTTAGAAAAAACAATTCAGAAACGCCAATTATATTGATGGGTTACTTCAATCCATTATTAAATTACGGGCTGGATAAATTCACACATGAGGCGGCCATTGCCGGAGTTGATGGCCTGCTTATCGTTGACCTTCCCCCGGAAGAAGAAGGGGAGCTAAAATCTGCCGCTGAAAAAGAATCACTTGCCTGGATAAGGCTTGCAACGCCTACTACTGGTGAGGCACGCCTGCAAAACATCATAAAAAGCGCAAGCGGCTTTCTTTATTACGTTGCCGTTGCCGGAGTAACAGGCACCACTTCAGCCAGTTATGAATCAATTGCAGCCAGCGTGGCAAGAATTAAGAAATATACAGATTTGCCTATAGCAGTGGGCTTCGGTATAAAATCAGCAAATGATGTTAGTGAAGTTGCAAAATCAGCCGATGCAGTTGTGGTCGGCTCGGCAATAGTAAAAGAGATGTTAAAAAATAAAGATGCCGCAAGCACACTTGCGTTAGTTAAGGATCTTGCTTCGGGGTTACAATCCTAACCCCCAATCCTCTCCTTGCACACGCTTTCCACCACATCACGTAGTTTTTCTACTCTAGCTATAAGATATTCAAGCTGCTCTTTGGTAATGGCATAATTTTTATCATACCTAGCTCCTATATAGGCTTCTTGAAGCAGTTTAAAGCAAGTTTCTTCCTCGGCGGTAGCGGTGGGGAATATTCCTAGGAACTTATTTGATTGACTGGCGCATAACTTAAGCAGTTTTGCAAGGTCGTGTAATTTTGGTTTATAGTCTGTTAGCACTAATAAGGCGCAGTTTAACAGGTTTTCGGTGGCTTGATGGAGCTGGAAGGCTGAATTCTTCAGCATACCTCTCTCTTTTGCTACTTGTGAGACTTCTAAAAAATCCTTTCCATCATAAAACCACTGCTCAAAATAATCTTCTGCTATTTCTTTGATTTCCGCCTTGCTCAGCGGCCTTGCATCTGCCAGTTCAAACTCGCCGGAGCCATACAAAAGAACGCCATCTTTCTTAATATCACTGAAAAAATACTGGCCTTTTTCCAGCTCTTTATTCACACGCTGCACTGATTCAATTATTATTGTGGGTGTATGGGGCTTAAGCGGGTGCCGGAAGCTTTTCAGGCTTTCACTAATTTCAGACCCCAGCCTTGTGGCAGCCTGCCCGGAACCTTGTTTGTGCTTCTTTGTAATAATCAGGAAATCATAATCACTGGCATATTCATAGGTAGTTGTGCCTTCCTTATAAGAATCATAAATCCAATCTCCCCGCGCAAATGAGCCGAACAGGATAATGAACGCAATTTTATCCTTATAACTTTCCAATATCACATCCCTTATGGCATATATGGATGCCTCATGCGCTTTGGATTTTTTTGGTAACTGGGTTTTCATGATAAAGCGGTTGAATAATTACTTTCCTAGAAAATACACAGATAAGTATAGTGGGCAATATATTTTCTTATCGTATTAACGATTTGTTAAGAATTTTAATATAAAGTATTCTTCCTGCTAAATATCAATAAATTATAGTAAATTTCATTGATATTCCGCTAACACACCTTTCCTATATAGTGTTTTGAGAGAAAACCAATGCAACTGGCAAGTAACAGAGATGCCAATATATTAGAAAATAATTATAAGCAGATATTCCAAAATTATGCGGAATCTTTGCAAAATAATCCCTCGCCTGAAATAAGGGCTATAATAGCAGATGCGGTTTCAACATATTTTAAAAACGAAATTTTTGATACAACCGAAAAGAATGTGGCTTGTGAAATAATAAGGCTGCTTGCAATGGATGTGAGTGCGCATGTGCGCCAAGCCATTGCTTTTAATCTTAAGCATAGCGCGGCGTTGCCGCGTGATATAGCTATAATAATGGCAAGCGATATACTTGAAGTTGCCATGCCAATACTTGAATCTTCTGCTGCTCTTATGGAAGAAGATATCGTTACTATTATTAAAAACACTAAATTTACAGCAAAACTTATTGCTATATCAAAACGCCAGGATATTTCTAAAGCAGTTATAGATGAATTACTTGCTACGAAAAACGAAGAAGTTATAACCAGCCTGCTTTCCAATAAATCCGTAACTATTTGCGAAAGCCAAATAGGGGTTATGTTAAATTACATTTCGCCACAATTACGCAGTGAACTTATAAATAAGTACCACTTGAATAAACCCAATCAGGAACATTCTCCAGAACCAACAATCCTGCCCCAATTTATAGAAAAGTCCCAGACTGAGCAGATGGTAGACTATCTGTTTAGGGAGGGGCGCCTTACCGAATCCCTTATATTAAGGGCTTTGTGTGAAGGAAATATATTATTTTTTGAAATAAGCATAGCAAGAAGGGCGGGTATCCCGGTGATAAACGCGAAAATGCTTATAAGAAGCAGCAACGCTGCATCTTTAAAATCGCTATGGAAACGGGCAAGAATGCCGGAAAGTGCTTTTGATGCAGTAAATATCATTATAACGCTTATTATTTCACATTTGCAAAATAGTCGTGCAGAAAAAAGCTTAAGCAATTATTTGCTCGAGAATATAAAAGAATATAATTATGACGAAAGCGTTACCTTAATGCCTTATTTTATGACCATTATAGCAAGTGGAATTAAAATAAAGGATATTGTATAGTGTAACGGTGCGCTTCTCATTTTTACTATAAAAACCTGAAATCTAATATGAACTATATAGAAAAAATATCCCTTGATGAAAATGCACTTATCAGGGGTGAAAATAACAAGCGGGACCGAGATCGTATTATCACTGATTTGCTTGAGAGTAGCTGCCTGTCTCCCGTTGCTTCTAACCTTAAAGGGCCATTTGGATTAAAAATATCTATAGTTAGCAATAAGATAATGATTTGTGTAGAAGGCTCTTGCGGGCTTTTCACTGATGTTGAATTCTCCCTTGCGCCCCTTAAAAGAATTATTAAAGATTATTCAATAATATGTGAAAGTTATTTTGATGCGGTAAGGGATGCCGAACCCCGCAAAATTGAAGCAATTGATATGGGGCGCCGCGGAGCCCATAATGAAGGCGCGGAAATATTACAAGAACAAATAAATAGCAAGCTTGATGTTGATTTTGAAACGGCGCGGAAGATATTTACGCTAATATATTTATTGCAGGAGAAGTAGCCCCCTACTTCTCCTATAGCTAATTGACTTTATAACTGGACGAATTATTAAAATTTTTTGGAATTGTCATCCCGGAACCTAAAAAACCTTAATTTGCACTCTTAGCAAATTTTAGGTTTTGTTGGTATCCGGGATCCATATCCCAGAGTCCTTTGTAATTACAGCCGCCTCTGGAATATGGATCCCGGGTATTAATGATTCCTAAGAATTTATGAAGTATAAATTCCAAGTAATCCTAAATCCCGGGATGACAGTATAGTGAATTTGCTTTTTATTTACTATACTTAAGCATTAGATGCTATTAGGCATGTCCCGATGCAAAGTTAATTTACTATCTCAAACTACTTAGAACCTTTTTTAGGTGATTTGCTCCCTCCGCTTTGTTCCACTTGTGCTTTTTCTTCAATAGCTTTTATAAGCCCTTCAATGCCGCTTTTACTCAAAACGGAATCAAAATCGGCACGTTGCGTTGTAATCAGGCTAACGCCCTCAACTATAATATCTATGATTCTAAACTCTCCTGTAGACTGCGTAAGTAACCTGTAACCAGCTATAGTCTCTGCCTGCTGTTTTGTGGCTTTAATTTGCATAGCTACAGAAAACTCACCATTACCTTCATCTTTTACGCCTGTAATAGTATATTTACTTCCGGTGTAATCGCTGAAATTCTTAGTATACCTGGCAAGTAGATATTTTTTATAGGCATTCATATAACGAATTTTCTGGTCTTCTGTCGCTTGTTTCCTGCCTTGCGCAAGTACAAAATTACTCATCCATTCTATATCTACATTTTCAACAAACATTTGTTGCAATTGCTTCTGCTTTTCTGCTTCGCTTAAAGGGCTGTTAATCACATCAAGCACCTTCTGCCCCAGGCCATCTACAAACAGCCTCGCCTCGTCGTTGGTGGTGGAGAAAGCCTTATTTACTAACAATATAAAACTTAGAATAAAAATTAATATAATTCCGTAGCGCATAAATAAATCCCCTGATAGATAATAAAAAATATTGAGGCTAGTTAGAAATGGAAACGTATAAGGAATCAATATCGAAAAACACCGAGATTATTAATAATCAACAAACTGGCATTATTCACTATAGCTGCAACCCCCAAACACTGTAGACAAATTTATACCCTCATCAAATTTGGAGGTTTTTATGTCAAGTAGGCACTACCCAATCAGTGAGAAACTTTTAATTCAGAGATAGAACCCATTATTTTATCAAGCAAATATGGAAGGGTCGCCCTCCTAAGATTAGCCATTACCGGGCTTTTGTGGCATATCATAGCATTTCCTATTTTCATTTCTTATATATTGTGGTGGGCTTTACAAGCAATTAAGGGGGGATGTGGCAATGGCAACCTTGGCGCCCTCCGCCACGCGGCTAAGTGTGAGTGAGTATGAAAGACCTCTGCATAATGAGGATTTGAGGAAGAGCACGACGACAAAATCACAAAAAAACCGTTATGCAGAGGTCTTTTAGTGCTTAAACAGCGCATCAATGGCATCAGGCTTGTGGTGAGTGCCGAGATGATCGACAATCGTGGCACTAGCTTCATTCATACCCAGCATCGCGACTTCCAAGCCTTCGCGTCTGAACTTCAATACGATTTTATCGAGTGCGCCCACGCCTGTTAAATCCCAGAAATGGGCATGGGTCAGGTCAATCGTTACCTTCTCCAGCGACTCCTTGAAGTTGAATTGCGATGAGAAATTCGCTGCCGATGCAAAGAATACCTGCCCATACACCTTGTATGTCCGGTGCTTTCCATCCGCAGATAATTCCGTTTCCACGGCAAAGAAGCGCGCTACTTTGCGTGCGAAGAACAACGCGCTCATCAGCACGCCGATAAATACGCCCAGCGCCAGATTATGCGTAAATACCACGATCGCCACGGTAGTAATCATCACTAAGCTGGAAGTGGGCGGATACTTTCTCAGGTTTCTTATTGATGCCCAGTTGAATGTGCTGATCGATACCATAATCATAACCGCCACCAGTGCTGCCATTGGGATTTGTTTTACCCATTCACCCAACACCAGAATAAGGAATAACAGGAACGACCCTGCGAATAATGTAGAAAGCCTGCCGCGCCCACCAGATTTGACGTTGATAACCGATTGCCCGATCATTGCGCAGCCTGCCATACCGCCGAAGAAACCAGCGACGATATTGGCAATACCTTGGCCAGCGCATTCGCGGTTTTTCTGGCTGGGCGTGTCAGTCATGTCGTCAACAATCACGGCGGTCATCAGTGATTCCAGCAAGCCCACCGCCGCCAGCGTAATAGAATATGGCAAAATAATGAGCAATGTTTCCCAAGTCAGCGGAATGTTTGGCAGCAGGAACATCGGCAGCGTATCCGGCAACTGCCCCATATCTCCCACGGTGCGTATATCAAGCCCAATATAGATGCTGAATCCAGTCAGCACCACAATCGTTACCAGCGGCGAAGGAATAGCTTTGGTGATGTAGGGAAATCCATAAATAATCCCCAATCCCACGGCAACCATCGCGTACATGTGCCATGTCGCGCCGTTGAACTCCGGCAATTGTGCCATAAAAATTAGAATAGCCAGGGCGTTCACAAATCCCGTTACCACCGATTTTGAAACATACTCAATCCATTGACCAAGCCGCAGGAAGCCTGCCAGGATTTGAATTACCCCTGTAAGCAATGTCGCCGCGAGCATATATTCAATGCCGTGTTCTTTAACAAGCGTTACAAGCACCAGCGCCATTGCGCCAGTTGCGGCGGAAATCATTCCAGGCCTGCCGCCAACAATAGAAATTACTACTGCGATGCAGAAAGAGGCGTAAAGCCCAACCTTGGGGTCAACGCCTGCGATAATAGAAAATGCGATTGCTTCGGGGATGAGCGCGAGCGCTACAACCATACCAGAGAGAATATCACCGCGAATATTGCCGAACCACTCGGCTTTGAGCCTGGAAAAAGACATGCGTACCTTACTAATTATTGTTTCACAAAGTGCCGGAGATTTTACATCGCTTTGCGAAAACAAGGCACGTCTTGATAGTAATATTGTTTATAGTGATGCAGCGCCAAATGTCAATGTTATCTGTATGCTACTAATGGCTGAATCCGTACATTCTTTCCTGTGGACAACCCTCCATTTCCTACCTTTCAAACTTGTAGCGAGGTAATGCTTTCATTATTTCCCTAAATACGCTATTACTATGCATCAGTTGGCTCCTGCTTTTTGCGTCCTACAATACAATTATAGAGCACTACAAAACCGGGGCCGGTCTTTTATCCCTTTAGTTCTTTTCTTATTGGACACTAGTGCTAAAAGAGGTGAATTTATTATAAGCGTAGGTAATAACTTTATAAATGATTAAGAACAATGCTTTACAAACAAAATATCGAAAATTGTTTTGCCGATAAAATTGGTGGTAGCGGTTTGCATGAGGCGGCATTTGCCACATCCTTAAAGCAGGTTCTGCTTGCCAGGGAATCTATCCGCACTTACCAAAGTGGCAGGGTATTACCACTATTTAAAACCACAAAAGAAACTGCTGATATTCCATTATTGCAGGAAATCGCAAATAAAATCCGCAAAGATTTCACCACCCTTATAGTACTTGGTACTGGCGGCTCAACGCTTAATCCGCAAAGCTTAGTGGCACTTCGGCAGGATTTGAACCCAGACTTTAAAATATATTTTGCCGATAATATCGACCCATATTTTACCGAGCAGTTATTTGCCGGAATAAATATCCAGAAAACCGCATTCCTTGCTACTAGCAAATCTGGGGGCACTGTAGAAGTTCTGGCGCATACTTTGCTCAGCATTTCAAAACTTGAAGAGGCCGGGATAAAAAATATCGGCAGGCATTTCTTTATAATAAGTGATCCTATCAGCAATGTACTAAAAGATATCGGGCAGGAAATTGGCGCAACCATGCTTGACCACGAAGCAGATATTGGTGGCCGGTTTTCCACCTTCACCAATGTTGGTTTGCTTCCGGCTTTGGTCGCTGGGCTTGATGCAAATTTATTCAGGCGGGGAGCTGCACAAGTAGTAGATGATTTCCTTGCAAATGAAAGCAGCTATCCTATTGCTGGCGCGGCACTGGCGCTTACCGCCATGAATGCAAATTTAAGCATAAATGTGTTTATGCCTTATCTTGAAGCGTTAAAACCTTTCACCACCTGGGTTTGCCAGATTTGGGCGGAAAGCTTAGGCAAAAACGGCAAAGGCTCAACCCCAGTAAGGGCGGCGGGCACATTAGACCAACACAGCCAGCTACAGCTTTACCTGGATGGCCCGGCTGATAAATTATTTAACATTATCGGCATTGAAAACAAGAACATAGGCCCGCTTATAACCAGCCGTTTTACAGGCAAAGCTGGCGCTGCCTATCTGGAAGGGAAGCATTTTAGCGAAGTAAACATGGCGGCGCAAGCAGGCACAGCGATTACCATTTCTGCAAATGGAAGACCTGTAAGGAATTTATCTTTAGCAAGGCTTGATGAAGAATGCTTAGGTGCGCTGATGATGCATTTTATCATAGAAACTATACTTGTAGCGCAGGTATTTGAAATAAACGCATTCGACCAGCCAGCAGTTGAAGATGGAAAGAAACTTGCACGGCAGATATTAGGGGAGAAGGTGGAGGT
>DITJ01000047.1 GCA_002422795.1 Alphaproteobacteria bacterium UBA6187
AAGCTGTCCTCTAAATATTTTATAGATGGCCGAATTGATGAATTGTGGGAAATACTATCTGTTGAAATAGGTGATAAACTACTTACGGCCAAGATAAGGATGAAATCAATATATATATCCCCAACTGATATAGGCGGATTTCACCTTACCCAATTATCAACTTACGAATTCCTCTCTCAGCTTACAATTATTTATGCGCATATACTCGGTGGATATACTGAAAAAACTAAAGAATGCTGGATGCGCAAAAGCTCCATCACATGCAGGCGGGCGATACGCAACCCTAACAACATCACAGTTAAAATGGAACTGGCATCTTTGAAGAATATTAAAGGCCAGGTTCTTATAACTACAAAGTCCAAAATATATGATGAAAATGGCTTGTTTGAAGGCATGATTACCGGGGTGATTTCTTAGTGCCTGTTGGTAAAATTATCTGTGTCGCTGTCATCCCGGGATTTAGGATTCCTTGGAATTTATACTTCATAAATTCTTAGGAATCATTAATACCCGGGATCCATATTCCAGAGCCGTTTGTAATTATAAAGGACTCTGGAATATGGATCCCGGATACCAACAAAACCTAAAATTTGCCGAAGTAGCAAATTAAGGTTTTTTAGGTTCCGGGATGACAATCAAACTATTAATCCTTTATAACTTAACCAAAAACATGACCGCACAAACCATAACCACAATAGACTTTGAAAGCCCCGAATTCATAAGCAATCCCTACCCTGCTTATGAATATATGCGCTCGCTTAATGGTCCCTACTGGCAACCGCATAGCCGCAGCGACATTGAAGTACCTGGCATGTGGCTGTTTAGTAAATATGACGATGTGGTACAACTATTAAAAGACTCAAGTTCAATATCCAAAAACCTTGAAAAAGTAAGACCCGGGCGGCAATTATCCGCATTTGACCATATCATGCTGAACCAGGACCCGCCTAACCATACGCGCCTGCGCAACCTGGTGAATAAAGTATTTACTCCTAAGCAGATAAAGCTGCTTAACCCGCGTATAGAAGCCGTTGTTGATAAGCTTATCACCGATATGCAGTCAAAGCCCAACCCGGATTTTGCCACAGATTTTGCAAATTTACTGCCGATGATGGTGATAGCGGATTTTATGGGCGTGCCTTATGAAGACCACCAGATGTTCTATAGCTGGGCATTAAATATTTTATGCGGCTATGATATCGGGGTTAAAAGTACGGATAATTTTGTTTCATATAAGCAATCCTTGCAGGAAATGGATGAATATTTCGCCATACTCATAGAAAAATACCGCAAAAACCCATCCGATACACTTATAGATTCCTTGATAGCCGCGCATGATAACGAGGATAAACTAAGCAGTATTGAACTGGTAAGCATGTGTATGCTGTTAATTATAGCCGGGCATGAAACCACGGCAAATATGCTCAGTTCCGGTATGAATATATTTTTAAACCACCCAGAGCAGTTTGATTTACTAAAGAAGCACCCTGAATATATGGAATCGGCAATTGAGGAAACCTTGCGCTTTGATAGCCCGGTGCAGCGCGGCACTTTCCGTATTACAACAAAGGAATGTGAATTTGGCGGTAAGAAATTCCATGAAGGTGAGCAGATAGTTGCAGTGCTTGGCGCTGCCAACCGAGACCCTGCATATTTTGAAGAACCAAACCGCTTTGATATAACCCGAAACCCCAACCGCCATTTATCATTTGGCCTTGGCATACATTTTTGCATCGGGGCATTTTTGGCACGAAATGAGGCGTTTATAAGCTTTACGCGTATAATAGAACGTATGCCCAATATAAAGCTTAGCACAAGCCCACCAATATGGAATAAAAAACCACTCTTCCGCGGGCTGCAATCTTTGCCTGTAACTATATATTAAGGCAGAAAGCGCATGTGCCATTCCAGAAGGGTAGAAACTCTCAGAAATTCTCATTATGAAGAGATATTAATGTTGCGGTGAAGTTAAGAAACCAAGGTTGCTTAATCCTAACCGCTGGGCAGTTGCCAAAAAGTGGCTAACTTTGCCATAAGGAACATCAGTATCTGCACGTAAGTGCAGTGGCTGTTTCTGGTTTTCTTTTGCAGCGTTGTTAAGGCGCTGCTCTAATTCATCAACTGTTACAAGCTGGTCATTCCAATAGTAAGCTCCGCTGGCATCAATTGATATTGTTATCGCCTTCTGATCACGAATTTCTGTCGTGGTTTCTGCGGGCAAGTTTAGCTTTACCGCATGGTTTAACATTGGTGCGGTGACAAGGAAAATCACCAGCAGCACAAGCATTACATCAACTAGCGGTGTTGTGTTTATTTCTGACATAGGAGCATTTAACTCTTCTTTGTCAAATCCGCCTCCTATTCCCATTAACGTACTCCATCAACTAGCCTTACAGGCTCTAAATTATTACGTTTTAGCGGCTCATTCCTAAGAGGTAGATACGTCGTTAATTGTTCAGCAATATGCCTTAAATCCTGTATATAAACACGGTTTATACGGACGAATGCGTTGTAAGCCAAAACAGCAGGAATGGCTGCAAATAATCCAACTGCTGTTGCAACAAGAGCTTCCCCCATAGGACCTGCCACAACATCTAACCCGGCATTTCCCTTTGCAGCAATTTGCGTGAGCGCTCCATAAATTCCCCATACAGTTCCGAATAAACCAATAAATGGTGATGAGCTACCTATCGAGGCGAGAATAGTAAGTCCATTATCGGCCTTAACCCTTATATTATCTAGCTTCTGGCAAAGATACATGGCTAGTATATTTTTTTGTACCTGCTCATCGTGAGCCTTGGCAGACGCCTTAATTTTATACGCTTCTTGCAATAACAACGCAGCAGAACCTGTGCAGGTAGGAATGGTTTCATATAAAGGCCAGTCAACCATAGTCATATTCTGGTTTTTGAAATTTTGAAGCAAATTCTTTTCCTTGCGTATATTCCAGCTTTTCCAAAATATAATATACCAACTTGCAACTGACATTCCGATAAGCAGTAAGAATACAGCAATAAGCACCATATTTCCTTGCTCAAATATATAGCCCAAATTCATATGCTTTCCCTTAATTTAACCTGAATTCAATAGGCACGATAACTTTTGCCTCTACAATCTCACTGCCGCGGTGAGCAGGGATAAACCGCCACTTCTGGACTGCACTTAAAGCGGCATTATCTAAGATGCCAAAGCCGCTTGATTTTTCAATATCTATTTTCTTTACGGCGCCACTTTCTGAAACTAAAACCTCAAGCGTTACCATGCCCTGCACATTATTACTGCGCGCGGATTTAGGATATACAGGCGGAGGGTTATTCAAGTAATTTGCAGAAAATACCGGCTCGGTAATAGCTGCGTTCTTTTGCAGGGAATCTTCCGATTGTTTTCCGGAAGTAACTATATTCTGAGAAGCTTTCTGTGCAACTTTCTTCTCTTTTTCCTGTTTCTTTACAGTTTTATTTTCCTTCTTAATTTGGCGCAATCCATCTGCTGTAGGTGGCGCAGAAGGTTCCGGCATCTCAGCATCTACAGCTTCCCTGGCAACAGAGGAAGGTGCCACCATGGAAATCTGGATAATCTGCTGCTGCGGGATAGCAATAGGAGCTGAAGGGCTCATAGCCCAGGCCGCAATGCCCCCATGAAGCGCAACTGCACCAAAAATTGCAACTATATGCCCATTTAAATAATTCGCCATTCTTATAATACTTGAATATATATTTATTTTGTCAAAATCAGCTTATCATTCGACTTTATCTTTAACTTCTACTCACTGTCTTTGTAAGTAATTGTTAGCTCCATGGCATTATCAAAAAGAATTTCACTATCTATTTGGCCATCAATAACCGACACGGAGCACCATTGTTTTTGGCGTCATTGGTCATTTACAACTAAATCAACTAGTTAAACGACATCTCGGGCAACCATCTTCAGTGTTAAGAGTAATTATCATTTACTATGAATAAAGTCAATATATTTCTGCGAATGATTATTAACACCGGATTCTAAAATATTTAACTCGTTGTGGGAATTTATAAATAATTTGCATATTTAAGCTGATCCCAAGTTATATTCAAAGAACGAGAGGAGTGCTCGGCGAGGAGGGAGTAAACGTCGCTAAAGCGGTCGTAGTGCACCTATAAATCTGAAGCGGGTAACTATACCATTATCACAAGCAGTTCGTCATCACCCGAATTTTACGCAGTAAAATTATAGGGTGATCCAGCTTAATATCCTGGATTGTATGCTCAGCACTCATATTACCCTGCCATCATATTCGGCAGAACTGATTCGTAAATTTCCTCAAGCTCAGCAATAGAAACAGAATTTCCACCAATGCGGAGTTCAGCTTCGGCTATAGTTCCGCCTATCGTGCGGATTTTAACGCCAGCTTCATCTGCGGCATCTAATATATCCTCGCGGTCAGCATCGTTCACAGCAATTAAATAACGCCCCTGGTCTTCACCGAAAAGATAGGCAAATAATGGCACACCATAAGTTTTAGGGTCAAGGAAACAGCCAACTTTATTGCGCATAGCCATTTCCGCGATTGCAACATATAAGCCGCCATCAGAAATATCATGGCATGCTTTAACCTTGCCGCTTTCGATTAAAG
The DNA here is from genome assembly GCA_002422795.1 of Alphaproteobacteria bacterium UBA6187. Taxonomy (GTDB): domain Bacteria; phylum Pseudomonadota; class Alphaproteobacteria; order Rickettsiales; family UBA6187; genus UBA6187. Next base: position 4,613 of record DITJ01000047.1, read on the forward strand.
AGCGCACGAAATCACCATTTTTCTTTTCTTCCGCCAAATCAACAGGTGGCGGAGTGCCTTCTTCCGAGCCTTCAATTTCGCGTAAATAGATTGAAGCGCCCAAATGCCCGTTATTTTTACCAATAACAATTATATTATCACCAATATCTTTAAAAGCGTTGCCAACAGCTTTAGATACATCGGCAATAACACCAACACCGCCAATTGCTGGGGTTGGTTGCACAGCCACACCGTTTGTTTCGTTATAAAGCGACACGTTGCCGGAAATGATAGGGTAATCAAGAGCGCGGCACGCCTGCGCCATACCTTCCAAAGCCCCTACAATCTGCCCCATAATGCGCGGTTTTTGTGGATTGCCAAAATTCAGGCAGTTAGTTATGGCAAGCGGTTTTGCTCCTACTGCCGTGATATTCCTCCAGGTTTCCGCAACTGCCTGTTTGCCGCCCTCAACAGGGTCAGCGTAGCAATAGCGCGGGGTGCAATCGGTTGAAATGGCGAGTCCCTTCTTAGTAGTGTGAACGCGTACAATCGAAGCGTCACCACCAGATTTTGCGATAGTATCATTACCCACCTGGCTATCATATTGCTCATATATCCAGCGTTTGCTGGCAAGGTCGGGCGTACCAAGCATTTTTTTAAGGGCTGCGTTGATATCTTTTATTTCACTAATTTGTTTAACGTCATCCCAGGAAATTTCTTTCGCTTTTGGGGTAGGTTCAGATGGCCTATCATAAAGCGGGGCTTCATCTGAAAGTGGTGCAATCGGCATATCAGCGGCTATTTCGCCATGCATTTTTAAAACTATGCGGCCAGTATCGGTAATGCGACCAATTACTGCGAAATCAACTTCCCATTTTTCAAAGATTTTACGCGCCATATCTTCCATTGAAGGCTTGATTACCATAAGCATACGCTCCTGGCTTTCCGATAGCATCATTTCATAAGGGGTCATGCCTTCTTCGCGGGTTGGCACTTTATCCATTTCCAGCTCAATACCGGCATTGCCTTTGGCCGCCATTTCAAGTGATGATGAGGTCAGACCAGCCGCGCCCATATCCTGGATGGAAAGTATCGCGTCAGTTTCCATTAATTCCAGGCAGGCTTCCATAAGCAGTTTTTCTGTGAACGGATCGCCAACCTGCACAGTTGGACGTTTTTCTTCGGAATTATCATCAAATTCAGCCGATGCCATAGTCGCGCCATGAATACCATCACGACCAGTTTTCGCGCCAACATAAACCACCGGGCTACCGATGCTGGATGCCGCAGAATAGAAAATTTTGTCTTTATCGGCAATGCCTACAGTCATTGCATTTACAAGGATATTGCCGTTATATGATTTATGAAAATTGCACTCACCGCCAATTGTCGGCACACCAATACAGTTACCATAGCCGCCAATTCCAGAAACCACACCAGAAACTAAATGTTTGGTTTTCGGATGCGTTGGCTCGCCAAAACGAAGCGCATTCATATTAGCAATCGGGCGCGCGCCCATAGTAAATACATCGCGCAAGATTCCACCAACACCAGTTGCAGCACCTTGATATGGTTCTATATATGAAGGGTGGTTGTGGCTTTCCATTTTAAATATGGCAGCGTGACCATCGCCAATATCAATAACTCCGGCATTCTCCCCTGGCCCACAAATTACCCAAGGCGCTGTAGTTGGCAGTTTTTTCAAATGCAGGCGGGTGGATTTATAAGAGCAATGCTCGCTCCACATTACTGAAAATATCCCAAGCTCAGTATGGTTGGGGGTGCGCCCCATTATTTGCAGGATTTTTTTATATTCCTCAGATGAAAGGCCAAACCCGATAGCCATTGCTTCGGTTGCTTCTATTTGCGCTTGTTTTTTAAGTGTGGTCATATGTTTTCGTCATTCCAGAAGTTAGAAAACATTGGATTTTCTACTTAGAAAATCTTAGGTTTTCTTGCTATCTGGAATCCAGCCTCTACATTTAAGTTATTTAATAATTTTATAATATAAATCTTCCCAGTCCGGGTTTTGTTTTTCTATTAATTCAAGTTTCCACTTCCTGTTCCAGGTTTTTAACCTTTTTTCTCTTATTATTGCTTCAGTAGGATCAAAATATATTTCATAATATACCAGCATCTTTACAGTGTATCTCGTAGTGAAACCTTCTATTATTCCATTTCTATGTTCGTAGTTACGCTTTACTAAATTTGAAGAAAAACCTGTATATAAAGTTCCATTCCTTTTACTGGCTAGTATGTATACATAGTATTGGTTTTGCATTTTAGGCTCTTAGATATAGAGACTGGATTCCATCCGTTACGAAAACCTAGGATTTGCGAAGTGGCAAATCCAATGTTTTCTAACTTCTGGAATGACACTGCAACAAACTTTCAAATAATCTTCTTCCATCAATCCCACCAGTAAGGCTATCTGCCGCCCTTTCCGGGTGAGGCATCATGCCCAGCACTCTTTTATTGCTGCTGAATACGCCAGCAATATTTGCAAGTGAACCGTTAGGGTTGGCAACATCCGTTACATTGCCGCCCAAATCTGAATAGCGGAAAGCAACCTGGTTATTACCTTCAATTTCTTTCAATATTTCGGAAGATGCAAAATAATTGCCGTCATGGTGCGCAACCGGGATACTTAGAACTTCCCCAGCTTTATAATTCTTAGTGAATGCGGCATCGTTATTGGCAACCTGCAGGGAAACAGTTTTACAGATGAACTTAAGGCCGCGGTTACGCAGCAATGTTCCAGGAAGCAGGCCAGATTCGGTAAGCACCTGGAAGCCGTTACAAACGCCCAGCACATAAACACCGCGCTGTGCGGCTTTGATTACTTCCTGCATGATAGGGGAGCGCGCGGCAATCGCGCCGGAGCGCAAGTAATCGCCATAAGAAAACCCGCCCGGTATGGCGATAAGGTCAATATTTTCCGGCAGCGATGTTTCAGCATGCCATATACGGATAGGATTTTTGCCCATAATGTTTTTAAGGGCATCATACATATCGCGGTCGCAATTAGAGCCTGGGAATGTGATTACTGCTGTTTGCATAAGAATTAGTTGCTAGTTGCTAGTTGCTAGTTACTAGTTACAAGAAAATCCAATTATCAGAAAATCCCAATAATCTGAACTTACTAGCAACTAGTAACTAGCAACCAGCAACTACCTACTCCACCTCCACCTTATAATTTTCAACTACTGTATTTGCGAGCAACTTCTCGCACATTTGTTTTACTTCAGCCTCAGCTTTGGCTTTATCTGTACTTTTCAGGGAAACTTCAATGAACTTACCCTGACGCACTTCATTAACGCCTTCAAAACCAAGATGTCCAAGTGCATTCTGGATTGCTTTCCCTTGCGGGTCTAGCACACCATTTTTAAGAGTGATAAATATTTTTGCTTTCATTTAAAAACCTGCGGTTTTTGGGTTACGGGTGTCGGGTGTCGGGTGTCGGGTGTTGGTTGCCCATCACCTATTACCTATCACCTACTACCTCTTCTTTTCCTTTAAATCTTTTTTATCAATTAAAATACCAAGCCTTCTAGCCACTTCCTGATAGGATTCTTCAACTTTGCCTAAATCCTGACGGAAGCGGTCTTTATCCATCTTCTCATTAGTTTTCAAATCCCATAGGCGGCATGAATCAGGGCTTATTTCATCAGCAAGGATGATTCTTGGATATTCCCCTTCTTCACCCGGCAGACGGCCAAATTCAATTTTAAAATCAACCAGCCTGATACCAACACCTGAAAACAACCCATAAAGGAAATCATTTATCCTATATGCATACTGTTTTACCTCTTCAAGCTCAAGCGGCTCCAGCCATCCGAAAGTTATAATATGGTCTTCACCAACCAGTGGATCGCCAAGTTCATCCTTTTTATAGGAAAATTCAATTAATGGCTTTGGCAGAACAATGCCTTCGGCAATACCAAGGCGTTTGGTAAGGCTGCCTGCTGCAACATTGCGGATTATTACCTCTAAAGGGATAATCTGCACCGCTTTTATTAATTGCTCACGCATATTAAGCGTGCGGATGAAATGGTTAGGAATTCCAATTTCAGAAAGGCGGGTCATAATCAATTCGGAAATGCGGTTATTCAGCACACCCTTTCCGGCAATCGTACCTTTTTTCTGGTTATTGAAGGCGGTTGCATCATCCTTGAAATACTGGATTATTGTGCCAGGTTCCGGCCCTTCAAACAATATTTTGGCTTTACCTTCATAGATTTGTTTTTTAGTTTTTGTGCGTGGAGGAGCCATTTTTATATACCAAAATTCATTATTGATTTATACTAAACTAGAGTGCAATAATACGCATGTTGTAATTTTGCGCATAAATTATAGGAAAAACGCTAATTTTCAACAAATTTTTTAATCTGGAGTGTTAAATGACTACAACTTTTAATGAAAGAGAACGTGGATACGAAAATAAATTTGCACATGATCAGGAAACTGAATTTAAAATCCTGGCACGCTCCAATTATCTTTTAGGTTTATGGGCGGCAGAGAAAATACATCTCACAGCAGATTCTGCAGAAAATTACGCACAAAACTTACTGGAAATTGGAATACAAAAAAATTCTAAGTCTTTAGTACAAGAAAAGCTAGAAAATGATTTTGCAAATGCAGGCTTGGAAATGAGCAAGCAGGATATAGAAGCAGAAGCTGAAAATTTCCTTAAGATAGCCAGGGATCAGGTTACAAATGCAGGCTAAGTGAAAGGGACGATATAGCAAGTTTGAATGCCGGAGGATGCTTTGTCATTGCGATGAGTCGACCCCTTGGGAGCGCGAGGAAGCAATCCAGTGTAACAAGTAAAAAATGGATTGCTTCTTCGGACTCACAAAGTGTTCGCCTCATCGCAATGACGGGGAATAAGAAAGCTCCAAACTTGAATGTTAGTTATTGGGAGCTTGTTTGCCTGGCAATAATTTCCAGAATCCCATAACCCATTGTTAAGAGGTGCAAGTGATAGCCGTTGTTGAAAATATAAATAAAGGGCAACGCTCTAAATCTATATATAAAAGAGAGCAGTCTATCCGCCGAAAACTTGCTGGCATGAGCGACAATGCCATCCAGATTGCTTTTACTTTTTATGTTATTGCAATAGCGGCAAAACTAGCAAGTGTTGAAGCAAACAACACAACGGATATATCCACTGAAATTGAATCCTTTAAAGAAATTTTCTCAATTCCCGCTTCAGAGAAAGATAAAGTTGAGGAGTTTTACCGCGATGCTATACATGACAGTACAGCAGCAAAACATTATGCAAAACAGCTGTTAAACTTATTTCCAGGCAACAAATTGATTCTTGAAGAATTAGTTGATGATTTGCTGGTTTTTGCAGATGCCGATAGCCCCATGACCTCAGGAAAAGTACACTTCCTGAAGGAAATTATTCTTTCGCTTCATTTTAACGAAAAATATTTTCGCGGGGTTTTGCGGAAGCATTTATTGAATATAAAGCAAAATCCATTTGAATTACTTGATGTTAATACAGATATTTCCTATGTTGAGCTGAAAAAGAAATACCGCAATGCCGTTAAGGATTGGCACCCGGATAAATTTTCAGCGGAAAATATTGCACCAGAACTTGCTGAAATTGCTAGGGAACAGTTTGATTTATATAGTAAAGCGTATGAAGCAATAAAATTAAAACGCGGCTTTAGCCAATAATTAAGAAATAGGGTTACATGGAATACGAAATATTAAAAGCCGAACATACAGATTTTGACCATGGTATATGGGAAATATTCAAAACCGTGATATCTTCCGGGGATACATATATATACCCGCCGGAAACTACAAAGGAAGAGGCTAGAAAAATCTGGGTGAATGAAAGGATTTGTTACGTTGTAAAAGAGAAAGTAACAGGCCTTATAATAGGAACATACACTATACGCCCTAATTTTATTGGCCTGGGTTCCCATGTTGCCAATGCTGGCTTTATGGTACACCCGCAGCACCGCGATAAAAAACTTGGGCAGGTGATGGGCGCACATGCATTAATAGAAGCTAAGAAATTAGGCTACGAGGCAATGCAATTTAACGTTGTGGTAAGCACAAACGAACGCGCCGTTTATTTGTGGCAGAAACTTGGCTTTAAAGTAATTGGCACGGTGCCACAGGCCTTCAATCATAGGACCAAAGGCTATGTGGATATACATATAATGCATAGGTTTTTGTAACAGCACTTTATACCAACTCCATATCTTTGATGAAGGCTGTTGTGAATCGGTTTCTCAAAATTCACCTGATTTACTAGGCTATAATTTTTCTCGCCTCGCACTCCTACTTCGTCTCGGATATGGAAATGGCATAAAGCTTGAAGCCATGACGCAGCGCAATAAAAAAACCCGCCAGGCTGCCCAGACGGGTTTTTTGTATTTTGCAGGAAGCCCTGATTAACGAGAGTAAAACTCTACCACCAGGTTTGGCTCCATTACAACCGGGTAAGGAACATCTTCAAGTTTTGGTAACCTTAAGAATTTAGCAGACATTGCTTTTTGGTCATGCTCTAAATATGAAGGCGCTTCGCGTTCCATAACCTGAACAGCTTCCAATATAAGTGGAATCTGACGTGATTTTTCTTTTACTTCAATAACATCACCAACTTTAACTGCATAGCTGGCAATATTAACTTTCTTGCCGTTTACAGTGATGTGTTTGTGACTTACAAGCTGACGTGCCGCGAAAACTGTAGGAGCAAAATTTGCCCTGTATACAACAGCATCAAGACGGCTTTCAAGTAGACCAACCAAGTTTTCACCAGTATCACCTTTACGCCTTAGGGCTTCAGTATAGATACGGCGGAATTGTTTCTCAGTTATGTTACCGTAGTATTTTTTAAGCTGCTGTTTAGCACGAAGCTGTTTACCGTAATCCGATACAACAGATTTTTTACCAGCAAGACCATGCTGACCTGGGCCATAATTCCTTACATTGAAGGAATCTTTACCCCTTCCCCAAAGGTTTACACCTAAGGCACGGCTTATTTTATATTTTGTAGTTAATCTTTTTGACATATTAAAACCTTTTTGTTTTGTGCCACTCAGAAAGCCGCTAATTTCTCGGCACAACGAGAAATCACAACTGGTAAATTATAGCGAAGAATACTATAAAGGAACGGTACAATACGGAATTTTTCTGCAATGTCAATTGGTTTTAAGATTGCTTCTTGCCACCCGACAGATTCTTAAAGAATCTCATTGCGGGCGGGCGTTCCTAAAACTCACTCAAAAAAATCCTCATTAACCTCAGTTTGGATAGCTATAAAAGATTTTAGAGCTGGTTTATTGGTTAAAGTTTGACATGCAACGAGTACTGAGAGCCCATTAATCAGGGCATTTGCAGGGGATTGATACCTTGTGCGGTCGATATTCAGACCTATTTTCAGTTTATCAAAAACAGTTTCTACCAGGAAAGGTTTTCGCAGAATAATTTTGTCATACATGGGCATGAGGTAATTTTTCATATCTTTGCGGATTCCTGTCAGTAACTTTAATCCTTGTTGGTAGAGTTTGGCAAATAATTCTTTTGAGAGATGGCCTTCATAAGAAGCGACAACCCCTTGTAAATCCTTGGTTAAATCAGCCACTGAAGTTCGGTAAGGACGTTGCCGTTAGTAATCTTTGCTGCCACTATCTGACCTTTATTTATTATATAGAAAAATTAAACCCTTGAAATAGAACCGCTATTGCTGCTGATTTAACTTTTCCCTATAATAAAAAATACTTGATTCTAATCGGGAGTTTAAAACAGAATGAGTATAAATAAAAATATTTAAAGCATTTATAACCTGATAAATGATAGCAAGCCATTAGGCTCAAAAGCTCGGCAACCGAAAGTGACGGCTGCCGATGCTTCTGTCCAGAAGATTAAGAAATCAACTTTGCTGACTCCCATTGCTAATATATCTTGCAAAATTCATCTATAAAACAAAAATAACATATCATATTTCATGACTAAGCTACCTGCTTTATTCTTAAGTTAAATTATCTATCTCAATTGCTTATTGCAACAACCTATCCAAAGCTGGGGTTAACTATGGTCGCTAGCAACGCCTGTTTTTCTAACATTTTCTACACAAAGGCCCAGAATGTAATAAAATTTTAATAAAAACATGCAATTATTACCAATACATTATAGATAATGCATCTCAGGATAAAAACATGTCAGAACAAACAAGGCGTTTATTATTTATTGAACCTATAAAGTATAACCTCAGTAATGATGAACGCGCTGCTTTGGACACTTTCAAAACCATCTTAAATATTACACGTAATGAAGAACATGCAAAAACATTATTTAATGTATCATGGAACAAAGATACAAGCAGAAGCGCAATTAAGATTGACAATGTTATCAACAAATTAACAGATAACAATGTATTAACAAAAGCACAATATTTTACTGAAAAGGCAAGGCATTCTGGTATATTGGGAAGTGCTTGGTATATTGGGCGTTCAAAATGGCTAGGAATAAAGGATTGTTTGGGGCACGTCCTCGCAAACAAAGAACCATCTAAACCAAATCTAAATAAGGAATCAAAACCTGGATGGGTGGATTCACTCTCTGAAAAAAAATGGCGAATACCACCATTTATTGGCCCAGAAGTAAATACAGCAAAAACTTTACGATATTTAGCCTTCGGTATGACCATAGTTGGTTTCTCTGCCGCCGTAGCCGTAACTATGGGATTACTTTCTCCATTTGGCCTTGTTGCCATTTCTGGCGCAGTTACTAATTTTATTGGTGTTTCTATAGGGTTAGTAAGCGGTGAGGCATCTGATAGGCACGATAAAAATAAACTCATGAACGATAATAGCACTCTTTTATCAGATGCTTATAAGATTTATCAAAATTCGGGAGAAAATATAAAAATCAAAGAAGAAGCCGCCCAAAGTATAGATGCTATCTTAACAAATTCCATGAAGCATTTCCAATCGAAACATAGGGAAGGACAAGTAATAACACGTACAGAGAAAGCAATTTTTTCATTAAGAGCAGCTTGCGGTTTATTAGGTTTAGCGGCACCAGTTGCAAGCGGCTTGAATTTAATTAATGGGGGCAATACATTAGCATTTTCGGAAGCATTCCAGAAACCAGCCGCTCTTGCCAGTATAGTTAGTTCTGGAGTTTCTTTAATTAATAATGGAGCTGACCTTACTATCAAACATATGGATCATCAAGAGGATGTTGTGGAAAAAAGTGCCTTTAAACAAGAAATATCTTGTAAAAGCATTTCCCAAAGTAAAGAGCTGGGTGGCGTTGAAATAAGTAAAAAAACACAAAAATGGAACGATGATGCGCGCAATGCTGATTCTTTTGTGAATAAAATACAAAGAGGACGAGACGCATCTAGACAAATGTAGGGATTTATTAAATCGCGTCATAAGTCATTATCTTTAAACATCCACCCCAAAGGCCTCACTAATATTACTAAACCCATCTTTGCACAGCAACTCACTAATCCTTTTATTTATAGCGGTCACTAAGCCAAAACCTTCATATATAAGCGCCGAATATATTTGCACCAATGAGGCGCGGGATTTAATTTTCGTATAGGCATCCCCTAGCGGGTCGGGGGTTGCACCCACGACCCTATGTTCATGCAAAATATATCGTTATTTCCCCACACTAACTATTTATGTTTATTCCTTATTTTTATATTTTCTACTTTTAAATATATACCACCTACTTGCATGAATACAAGCCGGGAGCGCAACTCTGACCTGCAATCTACACAACCCCCGACCCGCTGGGGGGAATAATCTATATCTTTGGCATCAATTTTCTGTGCACTAATAAAGGTCTCAAAAAAGAGTTTTTCCCGCCATTTCTGAATATCCTCATTTCTGCTCATATTAACCCAATAATAATCCGAGCACTCCGCACAACGTTATCACAAGAGGAATACTCCATTTGTTCTTGATAAGGTAAAACACCGCCAACGAAGCGGCGAACAGTGCCAGTTGCGGCCAGCCGGTAACGATTTTTTGAAAAATATCCAGCGCGGTGATGGACAACAACCCTACCACGGCGGCGGATATGCCGTCGAGAGCGCCGTGTAATGCCTTATTCTCTATAATGCTTTCAAGGTAGCGGTGTCCCAGCAGCGTGAAGCTAAAAGCTGGAAGAAAAATACCAAGCGTCATCAGCATTGCCCCAGTGAACCCATCGGCAGCAAAACCAAGGAACGTAGCGAAGATAATCAGTAGTGCGGGAATCACACTGCCTAGCGCTATGCCGTCGAGGAACACTTGCTGGGTAATGGTTGGGTAATGCCCTACCATACTACTTTGCAGGAATGGAATCGCTGTGTATGCGCCACCGAAGGAGAGTAATCCGGCTTTTAATCCTTCGATAAGTAGATTACCGGTGCCACCAGTGCTGATGATGCCAGATACCGGAAACACCAGGCCGAGGATAATGGCCGTGGCAATTAAGGCTGTGCCAGTGCCTATTGCAGCATGTTTGCGCCCAGCTGACCACAGCGCTTGCCATGTTGCACAAACGATGAACACTAATAGGAAATGCACACCAAGCAACGTGAGCACCACCGCAGTAAATGCTGCAATCCAGTGCGTCTTGTTGATTAGCACATGCTGTCCAATACGGTGCGCGGCTCGGACTATCATGGCAGTGATGGCAGGCGCAACGCCAGCGAACAATGGCAACAGCACCGTTGCACCGTAAATAAGATACGCCCACGAGAGCAATAGCATGAGAATGAATCCGGGGAGCATAAAGCCTAGACCGGCAAGAAAGCCACCAAGACGACCGGCGCGAATCATGCCAAAATATACGCAAAGCTCATGGGCTTCTGGTCCCGGCAGTGCCTGATAAACGGCGAGGACGCGGCGGAATTTTTCTGGTGCTATCCAACCCCGACGCTCCACCAGTTCGTCGCGGATCATGGCGATTTGTGCGACCGGGCCACCCCAGGCAAGAAAGCCAAAGCGAAGGAAGGTCAGGAAGATGGATAAGTATCTATCTTGTTTCACGCGGAAAACCTGCCACGGGTTTTATTAGCAAATGCCACCAGCGATAGCATCACCGGCACTTCTACCAACACGCCAACTACTGTGGCCAGAGCCGCGCCAGAGTTCAGCCCAAACAGGCTAATGGCTACCGCGACCGCCAACTCGAAAAAATTGGAGGTTCCTATTAGCGCGGCAGGTGCAGCCACATTAAACGGTACGCGCCACTTATACGCCCATGCATAGGCAATGAAGAAAATACCATAGCCCTGAATTATCAACGGCACAGCAATAAGGGCGATGACGAGCGGCTTATCGAGAATTGTTTGTGCTTGAAAGCCAAACAATAAAACGACAGTAGCCAGCAACCCGATGATGGAGTATGGCTTTACCTTGGCGGTGAAGCGTTCGATACTCTCGTGACTGTGCTTGTTATCGAGCTTCTTGCGCGTGGCGTAGCCAGTTGCAAGCGGAATGAGAACATAGAGCACCACGGAAAGAAGCAATATTTCCCAGGGCACAACGATATCCGTCACGCCAAGCAGGAGAGCAACCAGCGGTGCGAACGCAAAAATCATAATAATATCGTTAATGGATACTTGCACCAGCGTGTAATTAGCATCGCCGCGTACCATCTGGCTCCACACGAACACCATCGCCGTGCAGGGGGCAACACCAAGCAGTATCATCCCGGCGATATATTCCTTGGCAGTTTCTGGCGCAACCAAACCAGCAAAAACATGTTCAAAGAACAATACTCCAAGTGCCGCCATCGTAAAAGGTTTAATCAGCCAGTTAATAACCAGCGTGATGCAAAGACCCTTGGGTTTACGGCCTACATCCTTGATGGAGGCAAAATCAACATTTACCATCATCGGGTAAATCATCACCCATATGAACACGGCCACTACGAGGTTTACCTTGGCATATTCCATATTGGCGATGGCTTGGAATAAGGAAGGCGCGGCCACACCAAGGCCAACACCTGCGGCAATGCATAGTGCAACCCAGAGGGAGAGATAGCGCTCAAAGAGGCCAAGTGGGGAATTGGAGAAATTTGTCATGCTGTACTTTTAACTCTATTTATTTCTTCCATATATCTCCGCGCGATGAATTGTAATGACAATGCTATTTCATACGTTTCTACGGATGAAAAAGTCATCTGCTTCCCAATTTTAAATGCCTTATTATGATCTATTATTTGCATGCATATGCTTCCCGCTTCGGGAAAAGGTTTATTAAATTCGATAGGATATCTTTTCCCTGATTCAGCACCAACCGCAAAAATAGAAATTGTCTTCCAACTAAACTTTCGCTTCTCTGCTCCATCTTTTTTGCCATCTGTTCTTCGTACAAAACCATTTCCATGAGCAAAACAGTTTCTAATATCTTTGAGACTTGTAATAATTGTCTTTTGATCCGGTAGTAACTCTAAGCCAAAATTATTATATAAAAGTTGTATCTTTCCATTTTCTGAAGAAAGCCCTGTATTCTCAAATTTCTTCAGAAGCTCTTTTTCGTCTTCTGATAGAACATCATATGTAGTTTGTTGGGCGTATATTTTTTTCCGTCAACCAGCAAGAGAAAAAATAATTTGTCCAAAACTATTGCAAAACTTTCAATACAATCCCGCACCAAATAGCACTGCATAAAATGATGCATCCCATCCAATAGGCGCTGTTTTTCATCGTCTCCCTGCGGCTCCCTGACTGCATACGTTAGGCCGTTGTCTTGCTTTATTCCCCATTCAGCCGGAAAATTTGAAAAATCCAGATTGTCTACAATGCACGAAAAATACTTCACGCGGTTAAAACTCTGATCAAATGCCCTAAAGCAGCTATTAATGGAGAATTGAATTGCAAGAAGCTCCTTTTCAACCCTCTCCCTCAACATCCCAAACGCCTCATCAAACGCCTTATCAATCTCTTCTTCCGTACCGGTGGCCTTCGCCGGGTCAGGCGTGCTCCAGTGTAATTTTTCGTGCTTGCCGAGGAAGGAAGGGCAGCTCTCAGCGGCTGCGGCATCGCAGACGGTAATGACCAGATCAAAATGCTGGCCTGCAAATTCATCCCATGATTTGCTGCGTGGCTCGCTTATAATAATGCCATGACGTTTTAATGTTTCGATGGATTTAGGATGCACGAAACCAGCAGGATTACTGCCTGCGCTCACCGCTTCATAGCGCCCTGCACCAAGTTTGTTGATAAGCCCTTCGGCCATAATTGAACGGCAAGAGTTGCCTGTACAAAGAACTAATACATTTTTCATCAGCAGCACCCTACTTTTTGAGAACAGCCGGAGCTTGCTTTGGCAGGCATTTTCTCCGGCAACTTGAAGTTCACAGCTGGTAATCCCTCAATGACCTGCTTAACATCTGAAATCCTCATGATTTTTTTCCTTCTTGTTTTTTGATTTAGCTTGTGTTTTGCAATCCGTATCGCAACCTTCTTCAAGGATGCAGCAGTTTTCTTTTAAATAATCGATCAACTCTTCAATTGCTGAACAATTCGCAGAGTAAATCATGGAACGACCTTGCTTGCGTGAAGATATAAGCCCTGCCTCTGTCAGGTGGGAAAGGTGGAATGATAGGGTGTTGTGCGGAATACCAAGGCGGTCGCTTATGGTTCCGGCAGCCGTACCGGTTACCCCATACTCAATAAGTATTTTAAAGACTTTAAGCCGTGTTTCCTGCGAAAGTGCAAGAAATGCTGAGAGTGCGTTATCTATTTTCATAGGTCCACAGTAATGGACATAATTAATTAGTCAAGAGTTATCGACATATGGTGCGATAATTTCATAAGACCTCTGCATAATGGCATTGATAGCCGAGACCACTTTCAACAACAAACTTTGTAGCTGATTTATAATATGGATTGCCACATTTAGCATCCAATGACGGTCATTCAAAAGTTAAAACAATATAGGCTGCGATACAGTAATTTATTGATTACTGCCTATTTTCTTTTCAAGGTAGGTAGTTCTTTCTATTACTTTATCAATAGAGCCGGAAATTATAGCACCGCCCCGTACTGCGTTTATAATCTGGCGATATAGCTGCACTGCCTGTTCATCCTTGCCTAATTTATCATAAGTGATTGCAAGGTTGTATTTATAGCTGATATTTTCTGGCGAAAGAAGTATTGCGCGGCGCAAATACCTTGCCGCCTTTTCAGGGTTGCCTAGTTTCAGGTTTATCATGGCGATTTGTGCAGCTATCGGGCTGAAATCGCTATTAATCCTTTCAAGTTTTTCAAGTTCTATTAAAGCATCTTCAGGCGCTTCTTCTGCAACAAGAACAAGGAAGTTATTGAGTGCCTCCTTATTGCTTGGATCGACTCTAAGTATATCTGTATATATTGCACGCGCCTGTTCAAACTGGTTATTTTTATGGTATGCAGTGGCAAGGCCGAACATTGCATCCCTACTGCTTGGTTCTCTATCAAGCACTTCCTTATATATATTTATTGCGGCAGCAGTTTGCCCAACCAGCAATGCCTTATATGCTTTTTCCAGTTTTACTTTTGTTTTTTCAACTACTTCATTGCTTCCAACATTGCGGACCGAAACATCTATCTTGCTCTGGCTTTTCATTACGCCATTTTCTTCAATTCCAGGCTCGCTGGTATTGCCACGCTCAATAGTTATATATTGAGGTGATTTATTGGCGGTTTTCTTTAAAGGTGCAAGTGTGGTTGATAGCTCACCCATTGCTTCCCTTGTTGTATCGGAAAGGCGCTGGGATTCAGGTAGTTTTTCACGTCTTTTATCAAGAAGCTTGAAATATGCCTTGTCAGCCTCACTAGGTTTTTCATGTATTGCAAGCTGCTGCATTTCAGGCTCCTCCAACTGCACGGCCTGAGGTTCCTGAGGCGTTAACTCTTCTACAGTATCAGTGGTTTTTTCTAATTCTACAGGTGGTGGAGATATATTGGTATTTTCAGCCGCTGGCGCAGCGGGAGTTTCTGCGGTAACCTGGGCAACTGGCGCAGCTGCATTGTTTTCGGCTTCTACAGGTGTTTTTGGAGCTTCCACCGGAGCTGCCGGAGCATTTACGGCAACGGCATGATTCCCTGCATCCGGGCTCTTTATTTCTGGCTGGGCTTGCTTTGTAGCGCTTGAATCAGGCTCAAGTAATTCTGATAGTTCATCTATAGCGGTAGGCTTCTTTACTTCGGCTGTGATGCTTTCCTGAGCTACAGCTTCCACTGGTTTTTGCTCAATTTCTACTGCGGGAGTGGCGCTCTCATCCGGGGAGGGAGGGCTTGCCGAAATATCTGGGGCTTCTGTTTTAACTTCCTCCTCTGCCGGGGTAGGGTCTTTATTTTCTACTTCTTGCTCTTTTGCTTCACTTGCAGCAATTTTGATTTTTTCTTCATTAGCAGCCTGGAATTTTGTTACAAAATTCACCAGGTGTCTTTTAAGCTCTGCATAAGTTTGCAGGTCAGCTTCTGTGAGTGCTTCAGGCTGTGGTTGCTGGGCAGAATTTTCTTTCTGTGTTGCGGTTTCTGTGTTTGCCGATTCAGCGGCTGTACCCGGATTTTCTGGGTTTACAGCAGGTCCTGCTATAGCCGGGGATGGTTTGCTGTTTAGCTCCTGGTCAGCCTCTTCCTCAGGGGATAGTGGGGCTGTAACGGTTTGTTCATTTTCTACGGGAGTTACGTTAGCTGGCTCGGCTATCGTTGTTGCGGGCGCAGTTTCGGCTTGGGCATCTGTAGCGGTTTCTGGCGTATTTACAGGTGCAGGGCTGGCGACTAACGGGTCTTCTGTTTTAGGAGTAGCTGTTTCTGTAGAAACAGGTGCAACAGATTTATCTGTAGCTACTGCATCAGCCTTAGGAGCTTCTTCTTGCGGAGTTTGTGTTGCTGTTTCTTCTTTCTTCGGTTCCGCGCTTTCATCTCCACTTAGTAATTTATCAATAATAACATCCGGTGCGGCAGTGGGTGCGGCATCTTTCGCTGCGGCATCGCTTTTTGCGTCGGCTTTAGGGGTATCTGTAGAAACTTTATTATCCTCACCTAATAAATTATTAATAAACTTATCATTCTGGAATTCTTTAAAATCAGGAGGGGGAATGTCGTTTGGATTAGGGATGGTTTCTGCAAGCGGCAAATCTTTTTCGTTTACATTGTAAGTTTCTTTGGATGGCTGTGTTTTTGTGCTAGTGGTTGCTGCAATAGCATAGCCTGCAAAGCTTGCTGATACAATAAGTGCTATAGATATGTTTTTATACGAACCTGACAATATCGCCATAACTTCCTGTAACGGCCCCTAACTTAGACAAAAACCACAATAATTAAAACTTAATTGAAAATCTCTAAAAAGCTATTGATTTCTTATTAAGATAACATCCTATCACATAAAATTAGAAAATAAAACATTGTTAATGAAATTGCATGCTATATTTTAATTATACTCGTTCTGTTTTGAACTGCCGATTAGAATCAAGTGGTTTTTATTATAGGAAAAATTTAAATTCGCAGTAATAGTGGTTCTATTTCAAGGATTTAACTTTTCTATATAATAAATAAAGACGAGGTATAATAATCGGCAGTTTGAAACAGAATAAGTATATATATCAATATTAAAAATGTTTTCTTAATGTCACTTTATAAATTAATACGTCCATTGGTGTTTTCCCTTACCCCGGAAACTGGTCATAATCTTGCAATTTCAGCGTTAAAATATGGGTTGGTGCCGCCCTCACCGAAGCCAGACTTCCCGGAACTTGCAAGTGAATTATTCGGACTGAAGTTTGAAAACCCGGTAGGTCTTGCTGCCGGGTTTGATAAAAATGGGGAAGCGATAAAAGCCCTGCTTAACCAGGGCTTTGGCTTTGTGGAAGTTGGAACCTGCACTCCGCTTGCGCAAAAAGGCAATGAAAAGCCGCGCCTTTTCCGGTTGGCAGAGGACGGGGCAATCATAAACCGTTTTGGCTTTAATAACAAAGGTGCGGAAGCTTTTGTGCAAAACCTGAAAGAGCGCCCCCAAAATGGTATAGTAGGTGCTAATATCGGCAAAAACAAAACCAGCACGGATAGTATAGAAGATTATATAATCATGCTGGAGAAAGTTTATGGTTTAAGTGATTATATAACAATCAATATTTCTTCCCCGAACACCCCTGGACTGCGTAACTTGCAAGGCAGGGAGGCGCTGGATAGCCTTCTTGGGGCCATAATGGCAAAACGAAATACGCTTAGTGATAAGAAAATCCCCATCCTGCTTAAAATTTCCCCTGATACGAATACGCATGAACGCGAAGATATTGCTGAAATATCGCTCAAACATAATATAGACGGATTAATAATAAGTAATACCACCATAGGGCGAGATTTTTTATCCAGCAGATATGCAGGCGAAACCGGTGGACTTAGCGGAAAGCCGCTTTTTAAATTATCTACCGAAACATTGAGGGAGTTATACAGACTTACCAATGGGAAAGTACCGCTAATAGGTGTTGGCGGAATATCTTCCGGTGATGATGCCTATACGAAAATTAAATCCGGCGCTTCATTGGTGCAAATATATTCGGCGCTTATATATGAAGGTTTTGGCTTAGTGACCGCTATAAATAAAAGGATTAGTGAGTTGCTGTGCAAAGATGGGTTTAGTAATATCAGTGAGGCCGTTGGGGTGGATGTTTAAAACAGAATGAGTATAGTTTTTCTAGTAGAGATAATCTATCGTTCCTTTGGTAGGTTTCTTTATATAGCCAATTTTATTTTTATTTACGCATTGCCAAGTAGTTTATCTAGAGTGGTTCACTTTAAAACTCCTTATTATTCGTTATGTGGCAAGTGTCCCCGCGAAGGCGCACTAGTGTCCGGTGAAAAAGCTTTCCTCATCTAAACAGTAAGAAACCCTCACCCCTTGTACTAGAAAAACAGTACATAGGTACTGTTTTTCTAGTACAAGGGGTGAGGGTTTCTTAATTTTCTTACTCTATTTGATTTTCAAGTTGTCTTAATCTTAATTTATACGGAATAGAACAGCCAGCCACAATTACATAACTTTAATAAGAATTTTACCGCACAGTAGTGCGCGCAAGCGGGGATCCAGCCCTTTTTAACTTAATGCACCAAAATTATGGAAATCCGATTTACAGTTTCATCGGGCAGATAAGTGCCATTACTTCTTATTACTAATCTTGTAATATTGCCAAATGCTAAAAGGAATAGTCGATAGGTAACTAAGCCCAAGTAATGGCAGGGTAATCCACGGCTCAATAATTAATGATATTATAAATAATGCAGCAACAGCCATGAATAATGGTACAAGTTTCCTTGGAATTTTTACCTTTTTAACGGAAATAGTGGGTATGCTGCTAACCGTCATGATAGAAACCACTGCCATATATAATATAACCATAACGGCAGTTATTTCGAAAGGCTGATAGCCAAGTTTTGCTTCAAACAAGAAAGTTAGGATCATTGGTATAAGGCTAACTGCGCCGCCGCAGGGGGCGGGCATACCCTGGAAAAACTTATCACGCATTTCCGGGTCTTGTTCGTCATCGCTAAGGCCAACATTAAACCTGGCAAGGCGAAGTGTCATGCTTATAATGAAAAATAAAGCCATAGCCCAGCCAAGGCCTTTTATCTCATGGCCCTTCCACATATAAAGGGTTAGTGCCGGGGCAACGCCGAAATTCACAAAGTCAGTAAAGGAATCAAGTTGTGCGCCAAAATCACTGGAAGCATTAAGCATCCTTGCCAGGCGCCCATCTATTCCATCTACGAAAGCTGCAATAATGATTAGCATAACAGATATATGCCATTGCTGGCTCATTGCATATTTAATTGCAAATAAACCCAGGCATAGGCCAATAATCGTTACCATGTTAGGAAGAAGGCGGATAATTGGGAATCCGCCTTTATCATCATCTTTATCTTTTTGCACAATTGACATACTACCTTACTTCCCCTTTGCGCGTCTCTTGTTTGCCTTTTAAGTTAGCCAGGATGGTTTCGCCACCAACTGCCCTTTGGCCTTCCATAACTAATGGGGTTACGCCTGTAGGAAGGTAAATATCTACCCTGCTGCCGAACCTTATAATACCATAGCGGCTGCCTGCGGTAACTTTCTGGCCTTCAGTTAAATCGCATACTATACGCCTTGCAACAAGGCCCGCAATCTGCACATACACAATTTGTTTATCATCTGAGGTTTTAACTACTACAGATTGGCGTTCGTTATCATCGCTTGCTTTATCCAGGTTGGCACTTAAGAATTTACCCGGGCGGTAGTTAAGCTGGGTAACTTCACCTGACATAGGATTCCTGTTCACATGCACATCGAATACATTAAGGAAGATACTGATACGGTTCACCTCTTCCTCACCAAGGCCAAGTTCGGCAGGAGGTGCAGCTTTTTCAATTTTCTGGATAAGGCCGTCTGCAGGGCTTACTACAAGGCTTTCATCAAGTGGTATAACGCGCGCCGGGTCACGAAAGAAATATACACACCATAATGTTGCAATTGCGCCTATCCAGCCAAGCGGCTCGAATATCATGCCCATAACCAGGGATACAGCAGCAAATATAAATACGAAAGGTTGTCCTTCCTTATGTATAGGAGGAATACCTTTTTGCAAAAGTTCAAGCAGGTTTTTTATAAAATCCATATTTTCCTCATAAATTAATCGCAGAATATGCGTAAGCAGAATTCATATCCTATTGTTGCCGTAAAATAAATAAAATATTGCGAAAAACTAAAATTAGGTTATAGGGTTTAAGTATAGCATGTGTGAGTGCCACGGTATTGTTAGGTTTTTTGTATTTATTAACCTTCTTTTAAGCCCTCATACAACCTGAAATATAAACCTGGAATCTGGAACGTAATATTTTATGCAAAAAATTAAATCTGTATGTGTTTTCTGTGGAGCGAGTAATAATGTTGCAAAAGATTTTTTAGAAGAAGGCGAGCGTCTTGGTAAGATGATTGCAGAAAAGGGCTATCACATGGTGTTTGGTGCCGGTGATTGCGGAATGATGGGCGCAGTATCTGGCGCTGTTCTTGAAAATGGCGGAACTGTAACTGGTGTTTACCCAAGGGTTTTAGATGGACTAGAAAAAGCCCATAACCACCTAAGCGAGCTTATTATTGTTGATGATATGCACACACGCAAACACACGATGTTTGAAAAATCTGATGCCTTCATAATCTTGCCGGGCGGCTTTGGAACTATGGATGAAACTTTTGAGGTTATCACCTGGAAACAATTAAACACCCATAACAAGCCGATCATACTTTATGATTATAAAAACTTCTGGAAAAGCTGGATTGCCCTTACTGACCAGTTTATTGATTTGGGCTTTGCGTCTAAAAAAACCAAAACCATGTATGATGTGGTTGATACATTAGAGGGTATCTTTACAAAATTAGAAGATTAATGCCAAGTTGCATTCTTTGAATGAGGGTGTTGTGCGTTGGTCTTGCCAGCGCGCATAGGTTTGGTTATTGTGGATTGCTGCTGCTAAGTGACCAGCCAGAGCCTCGTGGGGAGTGGTATACACCCGCTGAAGCGTGGTGGCGGTAGTTGATGAACTGCGAACAAAGTACCATAACCAGATACTACTATTTAGCACACAAATAAATCATTTTCAGTAGTAGTTATATAGCCGTTTATAGCCTTATGTTATAATATCTTTTACGATAAGATAAAAGACCTGCAACAAGCTAAAACCAGCAAAAATATTACATCTTGTAGGTGCAATGGCAATAGTACAGAAAATAGGCATTCGCGGCCTGCGCGTGCTTATGGAAAATTCAATAAATGATAGAACCTGGCAGCGTATGCAGAAAGACCTGAAAGGCTTGCAACTGGATAACCAGGCCAAGTTTTCAGCACTCCGTAATATTGGCAGGTGCATTGATGGCTTTGTGCCGCTGAAGTTGAAGGATTATGAGATTTAAGCGGAGTAGTTGCATAAATAGTTTATAAGGAAAATATTCTGGGTATGTTGGAAGCAAAGTTGTAAATGAGAAGAATGTGGTGAGTTATGGCAAACGATAAATTGTGTTTTGTAATTGGTGCAGGTGCTAGTGCGCATTTTGGATATCCGCTAGGTAGTGAGTTGGTGGAAGCTATGGATAAATTTTTATCATTGATACGACAAGCAAAGGGTACTTATTCAAGTGATGATTTTATAGCTGCACAGAACTTTCTTAAAGAAATGAAATCATATAACCCATTGAATGTAGATTTCTATTTAAAAAGCCATCCAAAGCAGCAGAATATTGGGAAAAAGCTGATAGAAGCAGTTATATTATATAGCCAGCATTGCGATGTCTTTAAAAAGTCTAACTATCAATGGAAGTGGTGGAAGTCTGGATTAATTGGCTCAGGCGACTCAATAAAAAGTGGCGCTTACAATGACCGTCCATCTCAATATGACAATGACAATGATTTCTTTCCAGCATGGAACTGGGTAAAATTTATACATCACAGCATAGTTGCAAATTGTGAAGATGCAGACGCTGTAAAAAATGCTTTAAAGAATATTTTTGTTGTTACTTTCAACTATGACCTATCCTTCGAACAAGCATTATGGGGATACTTTAAGACAAGTAAATTTGCTGATGACATAAAATTTCAAGAATATTTATTCAGTACATTCTTCAAAGAGAATATTGAGCATGTTTATGGTCACGTAGTTCGTCGAGATGCTAATAAAGAACCTATTACCGAAAACTATGAATGTGAAGAATTTGATTCATATATGAGACATGCTTATAAAATATTTGAGTGTGCTAATGGTGAGAAATTAAATATTATCGGTGCAGATAAGTCAGAAAAGCTAAATGTAAAAGCAAAAGGATTCTTGGAGCAAGCAAAGCATGTTTACTTTCTAGGTTATGCATTTGATACATTCAACAACCAAACTATTGGATTGGAGAAGATATTCTCAAATAGACTATGCCCGCGCAATATTTGTTATACAAATTTAGGAGATGGTTTAATTTGTGATAGCACCGTCCGAAGTTTCTTAGTGGAACATGGATATACAATATCTCCATTAAATGCAGATAACAGGATTATGCTTGCATTGAGCCGGACAAAAAATAAGAAAATTGTTATAAGCAAATCCACAAAAAATGTATATGAAGCTTTGGAAAGGGATTTGAATATTCCACTAACAAAAAAAGAGCCTTCAATGAAAACTAAAGAAGCAACAGAACAACTTCAACATGAGATAGCAAATGCCTAACGAACCAAAAGAATCAGAATTCTTATTATACAGTTCTGCCGAAGGTAACATTAAGGTTGATGTGTTCCTGCGAGATGAAAGCGTATGGCTTACACAAAAGCAAATGGCCGCTTTGTTTGGGGTGCAATTGCCAGCTATCAGTAAGCATTTAAAGAATATCTTTGAAGATAATGAATTAGTGGAAAATTCAGTTCTTTCCATTTTGGAAACAACTGCCGCAGATGGAAAAACTTATCAAACTCAATATTATAACTTAGATGCAATAATTGCAGTTGGATACAGGGTTAATTCTAAACAAGCAACTAAGTTCCGTATATGGGCAACCAGTGTTTTAAAGGAATATGTTATCAAAGGCTTTGCTATTGATGATATGCGCTTAAAGCAAGGCTCACAAGCTTTCGGGAAAGATTATTTCAGGGAATTACTGGAAACAGTGCGTTCAATACGTGCTAGCGAACGCCGTATCTATCAGCAGATAACTGATATATTTGCTGAATGTAGTATTGATTATGATAAAAATGGGATTGCCACACAAGACTTCTATGCCATGGTGCAGAACAAGTTTCATTATGCTATTACTGGCCAAACCGCGCCGGAAATTATCTATAGCAAAGCAGATAGCAAATTGCCGCATATGGGTTTGCAAACCTGGAAAAATTCGCCAGATGGCAGGGTGCTTGCATCCGATGCCACTATTGGCAAAAACTATTTGCCTGAAAAAGATATAAAGCGGCTTGAGCGGACTATTTCCGGCTTCTTTGATTATATAGAAAACATCATAGAAAACCGTGTGCAAATGACCATGCAAGATATGGCCTCAAGTGTAGATAAATTCTTAACTTTTAATGAATATAAAATTCTACATGGCAAAGGCAAAATAACTAAGATAGACGCAGATAAGAAAGCTAAAGCCGAGTATGACAAATTCAATAAAAAGCAGAAAATCGAATCAGATTTTGATAGGCTAACAAAGAAGTTACTTAAGAATAACAAAAAGGATTAATGTAATGAAAGCTGTAATATTTGCCCGTGTATCCAGTAAAGACCAGGAAGAAGGCCATTCAATAGATGCGCAAACAGCTAAGATGCAGAATTATTGTACCCAGAAGGGCTTTAATGTAGCTAAGGCATACCAGGAACAGAAAGCTCAACAGTTGGCGAGCGCAAGCAGTTTAAGATGATGCTTGAGCATGTTGGCGCGGTATATAAGAAAGATAAAAAGCGGGTTGTATTGGTTATTGATAAAGTTGACCGCTTAATGCGCAATTTTAATTATTTTCCACAAATAAACCAGATGGTAGAAAATAGCGAAATGGAAATCCATGCTATTGGTGAAAATACGGTATATGCGAAAGAAAGTAATGCCGCGCAAAAAATGTATTTCAGCATGTGCGTAGTAATGGCGCAGGCTTATGTTGATTCAATGAAAGATAATATAAAGCGCAGCAGGGATTATCAAATCAATAACGGTGAGTATCCATCCTGCGCACCTATTGGCTACAAAAATGTAAGAGGTGACAAAAACAAAGCAGATATAATCCTGGATGAAGAAAGGTGCTTTATAGTAAAGCGTTTATTGCAGGAATATTCAACTGGTGCCTACTCATTAGGCGACTTAACAGAAATGGCTAAGAAAATGGGTTTAAGGAATAAAACCCAAGGTAACGGCCTTCTGGCCAAATCCCAAATTCATAGCATGGTAAGCAATAAGTTTTATATTGGCATTATGACTATAAACGGTGTTGAAATGCCGCACGGGTATAAACGCCTTATAGATGATGCAACTTTCTTCAAATGCCAGGCAGTACGTGCCAAGGCTAACAAAGTACCTTTTAAATATTCTGAAAAGCCATTTGTATTCCGTGGTATGATAACTTGTGCTAAATGCGGCTGCTCATTTTCCAGTTACGAAAAAAAAGGCCATGTATATTTAAGGCCAACTAAATCAAAGGGCGCTTGTGATTGCAGGCCAATGAAAGAAGAGCAGGCCTTGCAAGCAGTTAAAGAAATATTCCAATCCCTATATATACCGCCAACTATGTTGGAAGAAATGAAAGCACATATAAAAGCATTGTGCGAAGGCAAGGCAGATTATCAAGTAAGCGAGTTTCAGGCGCTATCGAAAGAATTTGAAGAAATCGAACGCAAAAAGAAAAAACTGCTTACTTTACTTCTTGATGAATCCGTGCAGAGTATTACACCGAGTATATACGACAAAAATGTGCAAGAGTTCTTACAGCGCCAGCATGAAATTACTAATTTACTATCAAGCCAGGTTGAAGCTGATAAGGCCTTCCAAATCACGCTTAAAGCCTTGCTGGAACTATGCTCTAACTCTTATGAACTTTTTGCCAGTTCGCATATAGAGCAAAAACGTAAACTTATTGGTTTTGTACTTGCGAACCTGCAAGTAAAGGATGGAAGTATTTGTTATTCCTTGAAAAAACCTTTTGATGGGCTGGTAAATATAGCTAAAAACAAAGAATGGTGTGCCCGACTGGATTCGAACCAGTGACCCTCAACTTAGAAGGCTGATGCTCTATCCAGCTGAGCTACGGGCACATAAATATAAATCTGGAATGTAGGAAAAGTTTTATACAGTAGATATTCGGAAATTGGAACTATAAATTTATAATATAGTAATTTGCCTTAATAATTTCTCATTATACAAGATAGAATCCCCCCTGGACTCACAAGGACTCGGCGCGTTGGTGATCTTTAACCATATTGATAACCTGCTGGATATGCACCTTGGTTATAAGGCGCAAGGTTTCGGAGAATTTTATGAAATTGGCTGCGGGGTCATCACCGGGAATTTGCGCAAGTTCACTGCTGAAATGTTTGTTAAGGAATTCCCTGTCCCGTTCACAGATATTGCGGATGCGCAGCAGGCTTTCTGCGTAATTATCAATTCTGGGATCGTTTTCCGCTTTGGCACCTTCTTTTAGGGTTCTATAAACCCTTTCCTTATATTCACCATTTACAAATAATGGATTTAATAACTGCTCAAGTGCCTTTAATATAATATTTGATGAATAGCCATATACAGCTATTGCATCGCCAACTGATGTTGTGAGGAGATTAAATGGGCCTTCCAGAACCTCGCGTTCAAACTTTTTCTGGTCTTCGGAATAGAATGTTATCAGGCTATCAAACCAGCCCGGCACATCATAAAAATCTTCCGGTAATGGGATACCAATATCTTCAGACATAAATACTCAAATACATTTTGGAACTTATTGTAAGTATCACAGTAATTTAAGGTGAATTCAAGCAATAAATAACCAATGTAAAGAAAGAATGTCTAATTTAAAAGAGAAAAACCTGGCATTAAACCAGGTTTTTCCACTTAAATAATTAGAAAAATAAATAACAGTAATCTCCTACCTAACAGCAACAGCATTACTCATTTCATTTACCTTGCTGGCAGTTTTAGCTTGCTCTATCGCCGCATTAGCTTCCTTCGTAGCAACCTTCATAGTAACTTTATGGCTATCACCAGAAGCCCCAAGATTTGCAGCATTCATTCCTACAGCCGCACTTGGTTTATTTTCATTTGACGCCTCACCAATAATACTAGCCCGGGTAGATTTTAATTCATCAAGCATAGATGATTTTCTTAAAACATCAGGAGCTGTAGCTGTTTTATCAATGACTGCTCCTTTAGAAATAGCATCAACTGTTTGAGTAGCAACTTTAGTATAGTGTGCATCCCGCTGCTCTGGAGAAAACACACCAACACTAGTTTCACTCTTATTGGCTTCCCTCTGCTCAGCAGACTTTTTAGCAACTTCTTTAGGACTAAGGTTCCTATCTTCTATAGGTGTGGCAGCATCCTTACTCCTATCGTTAGCCGCCTCCTTCATATCTGATGCAGCTTTTTCTTTAGCTGCTGCTTTTTCCTGTTCCGCCTTTTCCTTAGCTTCCTTCTCAGCTTTTTCTTTAGCTTCCTTCTCAGCTTTCTCTGTAGGGTTTATAGTGTTTTGCTGGTTTTTTTGCACTTCTTTTTTTGGTTCTTCTGTTTCCTTTCCACCACCAAATAGGCCAGCAATACTTTCAAGGATAGATTCCTCGCCATTAATCTCTTTCTCATAAGACCTAAGCGTACCTAACTCTGCTTTTTTTGCAGCGCGTTCCGCTTTTTTTGCATCCCTGGCATCTTTTTTAGCTTCTTTTGCGTCGGCTATCTCTTCATTTCTATCGGATCTTGCTTCCATTATTTCACTAATAGCGCCGCCACCTTTCGCAGCAGCAAGAGCTAAAGGAATTAAAGCAAAAGGACCGGCAACCATAGCCACCACTACACCAGCTGCCAGAAGCCCACCAGCCATTTTAAGATCGCCTGATTTTTCCTCTACAACCTCTTTATATTCACTATTTGCATCTTTAATAGCGTCACTGGAATCCCTAGCTATCTCACTATATTCTTTATTTGTTTCCTTAAGCCCAGCATGAATCTCTTTCTTTTTTTGATTTATTAAGTCCAGCGTCTCACTCTCTGCTACATTCTCTGGACCAGCAGTCAAGGATTCTTTTATTTTTTCAATTTTTAGTTTTTTACTATTTTCTTTTGTCTGAGCTTTTAGCTCTTCCGCTGATTTATCTCCGGTTCCAGATAAAGATGCAACTGCCACCGTAGCGGCTAAAGAACCAGTTTTTGCAAACGCTCTAGGGCCAATATCCACAGAAACTTCTGAGTTAACTTCTTCTGAGTGACGCACTTCTTCTTGTAAACCATTTGTTGCTAGTGCTGGCATAAAATCCTTCTCCCAAAGTATTCAACTACATTTCTAATCCTAACATAGTTTTATTAAAGTTTTATTACAAAAGCCGTATCTTTAGCATTTTTTATTAATTTTTCATTAACGTGCAATTAATATATTAATAACTAAGCATTATTTTAGTGTAATAAAAGGCCACAAATAACATTCTCAAAACTTTGAGAAAATCAAAAATTGCTCATCAGTAAGGATTATCAATTTGCAGTTCCGCTAAAATCTTTATTTCCAACGCTTCCATAATTTCAGCATCCCCATCTTCTTCATGGTCATACCCCAGCAGATGCAAAGTGCCATGCACAGCAAGATGGGCAAGATGGTTTTCAAATGATTTTTCCTGCTCTATTGCCTCGTTATTTATAGTTTCAAATGCAAAAATAACGTCCCCAAGTGCGATCTGCCCTTCTATATCGGCATAATTACCGGCAATAAACTCTTCTTGCGGGAAGGATAAAACATTTGTTGGCTTATCTTTACCGCGGTAATCACGGTTTAAGCCTTGTATAAAACCATCATTGGTAAGCAGCACAGATATTTCTATATTTTCTGCATATTCAAAAATACCAACAGCTTGCAGCGCAAGCGTGCAGGATTTACTGATAATTTCTTCGGAATTTGGCTGCTCTTGCAACCATTTATCTTCCTCAATATTTATTTCTATGTTAATTTCGTTCATAATATTTGATTTTAGGTTCAAGTTTTATTAGACTCCATAATCATTTGCTTATACTGTAAAGCTTTGCAACTTATAATAACCTCCAGTCTGGAGCCGTATATATTATATATAAGCAAAAGTAACGTTTTAAAACTATAATAATGATTTTATGGCATCACGAATAGAAAGTTTA
Source organism: Alphaproteobacteria bacterium UBA6187 (assembly GCA_002422795.1). GTDB lineage: Bacteria > Pseudomonadota > Alphaproteobacteria > Rickettsiales > UBA6187 > UBA6187. Next base: position 32,422 of record DITJ01000047.1, read on the forward strand.
TGTATTGAAAAAGGCCTGAAAATGACGGGGCAGCGGCGCATTATCGCCAGCACTATTTCAGAAGCCGAAGACCACCCGGATGTTGAGGAAATATACAAACGCGCCGCGAAAAATGATGCCAATATCAGCATCGCTACAGTTTATAGAACTGTGCGTATGCTTGAAGAAGCTGGAATTATAGAAAAACACGATTTCGGTGATGGCAAGGCACGTTATGAAGAATCATCCGAAGAACATCACGACCATCTTATAAATATAAAAAACGGGCAGATAATCGAATTCCATAACGATGAAATTGAACGCCTGCAAGAAGAAGTAGCAAAAAAATTAGGATATAAACTAATAGGCCACCGCCTTGAGCTTTATGCAGTGCCTTTAAAAGAATAAAAATAACATTAATTTAATACCGGAAGATAAACTATGAAAACAATTATTCGTTATACATTAATAACCGCACTTCGTGACTGGCTATTCCTTGGCCTGATTTTAATTGTCGGCATGGCTTATGGGCTTTCAGTTTTCACAGGGAGCACCGCGCTTGTTGAACAATCGCAAATGTCTATTGCCTATTTTGCAGGCAGCAGCCGCATAGTGTTATTAGTGGGCCTGATTGTTTTTGTATGTTTCCATGTGCGCCGCCTGTTCGATAACCGCGAAATTGAATCAATGCTTTCCAAGCCTATATCCAGGGGCAGCTTTGTAGTTGCATACTGGCTTGGGTTTGTTATCCTTGCACTTGCCGCAATAATCCCGGTTCTTATAATCATGCTGGCTATATATACCCCGGATCCTGTGGGGCTTGCATACTGGGCATCCAGCCTGGTGCTGGAAATATCGCTGGTGCTTGCATTTGCGCTTGTTGCCGCGCTTATATTAAATAGCGCAGTAAGTGCCGTTATGGCATCATTCGCATTTTATTTTGTTTCACGCCTTATGGGCTTCTTTTCTGCCGCCCTTGAACAACCCACCTCCCTTCTAACCAATGGAAACACAGGCGAATTTTTAGGCGTAATATTAAAATGCATTTCCGCAATAATCCCAAGGCTTGACCTTTATGCAAAAAGTAACTGGTTGATATATGGGGTAGGTGATCAAAGTGACTTATGGGTATTCCAGGCGCAGTCACTAGTGTTTATTGCCCTGCTTTTATCAATGGCTGTGTTTGATTTTAAACGTAAACAATTTTAACAGAAATTCGTGTAATCCCACGCATAATATAAAACAGACCCTTTATGAAACTATATATGAAAAAATTCAGCTTCTTCCGCACTGATATACTACTATACGTATTCCTTGCCTGCCAGGTTATGCTATGGACACAAACAAAGCATTACAAGCCGGATTTCACTATAGTTCCGGAAGTGCCTAGCAAGCTCTCCGTAAAGGCTTTTTCATTTGGTGATGAGCAGTTTTACTTCCGCACACTTGCTTTCCAATTACAAAATGCAGGCGATACTTTCGGGCGCTTTACCGCACTTAAAAAGTATAATTATGTAAAACTTTATAACTGGTTTACCTTACTGGATACTCTGGATGATAAATCATCATTCGTGCCTTCACTGGCAGCATATTATTACAGCCAGACCCAGCGTACACAGGATGTAAAATATGTAGTAAGGTATCTTGAGGAAACCTCAGAACGCGACCTTTATAATAAATGGTGGTGGATGAGCCAGGCAGTATATCTTGCTAACCACAAGCTAAAAGATAAGGAATGGGCGCTTACACTTGCTTATAAACTTGCCAGCACCCCACGAAATGATATACCTTTATGGGCAAAACAAATGCCCGCCTTTATCCTGGAACAGCTTGGTGAAGAAGAGCAGGCCATGCATATTATTGCTGATCTTCTTAAGAATCTTGATAAAATAGAAGATGGTGAGCTTAACTTCATGAGCTATTTCGTAACTGAAAGATTGAAGAAATATGTTGAAGATCACCCGGAGCTAAAAAGACTACAAGATAGCAAGATGTACCAGGAACAACATAAGAAAAAATAAAGGTTTTAATTTTGCTTTCCCAAATAAATTTTACATTTACTGAATCTTTATTGCTTGCAGCTTTAATACCCTGCATGTTTGTTATTGTATATTTAATCGGCGCTATCAAACAAAAAAGCCTGGCAATAATACCAGTTTTATATTTTTTATCTTTATCTGCGGGCTTGTTTTACCGGCTAATGCCTGCATTTGGTATCAATATCCATGAGCAGGAATATCTTGCCTTCTTCCTGGTTATTGCAGATAGCACCATCCCTGCCCTTAGTTTCTTACTGATTATACAAATGGCGTTCAATAAGCTTCCATCCCCTATTTCATGGGGGATTCTAGCTGTACCAACACTTGCAACAACCCCATTTGTTTATGCCTATCTTAATAACCCGCTCGTATGTATTTCCGATATTGATATCTGCTTTCCTTCCGCTTATGCGCTGCACTTGAATATTGCAATATTATCATCCTTCATATTTATATTACTGACCGTAATTTTTGCCAGGCGCTCATTGGAAATCAATGGCAGCGTTACTATGCGCAAACATAAATATTGGCTGATAATATGCCTTATTATCTATAATATTATATTAATTGGCATTGAAATTGGCATCGTGGCTGAGTTCATTTCTGATGAACAATATATCTTTGCAAAAGCATTGATTAAAATTGCCTTCATTTACCTGATTATGACCTCTATATTCCGTGTGTTTAATGATTTATTTGAAATTGCCCCATCTACTGCAATTACCAACATCACAAACAAAGTTACACCGCTTTCAGAATATGAACTTTCTGTAGCCATAAGGGCTGAGAAAATACTAACCACGGAAAATATCTACAGGGAAGCCGGTTTTAACAGGGCCAGCTTTGCAAAGCGCCTTGGTGTTCGTGAACATGTGCTTTCACGTATAATAAATATGCATTTTAATAAAAGTTTCAGTGAACTTGCCAACGAATACCGCTTGCGCGAGGCGCAGGAATTACTTACAACAACAGACCTATCAATTACAGATATTGCATATAGCGTAGGGTTTAGCAGCATTACCTCCTTCAATAGGGTTTTTAAGGAAATAACCGAGCAATCCCCTACAGAATTCCGTGCCACGCATAATCATTCTCCTGTAGCAATAGCCCAAACTACTGTAGGAATTACTGAAAATGCATAAAAAACCTGATCATCTTAAATGGTATATACAAATGGGTGTTGATGAAACTATCGAAGAAAACCCCATTAACCGCTTTGAAATGCTAACCCCTGAGGTTATTACAATTGTAAAACCTGCCGCAAAGGTTAATACTATACATCAAAAAGCGCCTATTCTTGCAGAAGAGGTAAGGCCAAATATCGGAAACCCGGCATCGGCAATGCAAAACACAAGAAAAATTGCGGATGGTTGCGGTAAGTTAGATGAATTGCGCAGCGCCGTATATAATTTCACAGATCTTTCTATCGCAAAAACTGCAACCAATACTGTGTTTGCAGATGGCAATCCTGATGCACAAATTATGCTTATCGGCGAAGCACCTGGCGCGGAAGAGGATGCACAAGGCATCCCGTTTTGCGGTGCAAGCGGCAAATTGCTTGACCAGATGCTTTCCTGTATTGGCCTTATAAGGCAGGATAATTTCTATATAAGCAACACTATTTTCTGGAGGCCGCCCGGAAACAGAAGGCCAACACCGGAAGAACTGGCAATATGCCTGCCTTACGTGGAAAAGCATATATCTTTGGTAAAACCGAAACTTATAGTGCTTGTAGGCGGCACGGCTACATCACTTCTGGATAGCACCCTGGGCATTACTAAAATGCGCGGTAATTTCTTTGAATATAATAACCAGTACCTGGATAAGCCTATTCCTACCACGGCTATATTCCACCCATCCTACCTGCTAAGGTCGCCAGGGCAAAAGCGCCTTGCCTGGAAGGACCTGCTTATGCTTAAAGAATATATTACTAATAACGGAATTAAACTTTAAGGTTACCTATGGGCAATAAGCTGCAAATTTCTGGCATGGCTTTGTTTGCCTTTATCACCTCGGCACTTGCGCCTGTATTTATAGCATTTCCAATTTTCATTCTTATAGAATGAGTGTTTGTGCCTTCACGGGAACACGTACCATAATCCATCTTTTAGGTGTAATCCCTATGATAAAACAAAAAAATATACGAAATCATTGCAGAATTGTTTTTAGGAAATGCTATATAATTTCAAATTAAATAATTAATAGATTTATAACAAATAAATTTAGCTTATAATCATTATAAAGCTTAAAAAGGTAAAATTTATGAAAAACCTATTATTTATATCACTGTTAATTTTAGCATTTTCGGCAAATATAGCGCTTGCTACAGTTATCAAACCTGTAATGATACCTAGCAAATCTATAACCAGGACAACATCCGCAATTGATAAACTTCCGGCTGATAAAGCTGCATTATTTAGAAATGCCGAGGAAGTACAGAAAGGTAAGGCACAACAGATAAACCTGAAAATAAATATTACCCGCAAACTAATGCACACAATACTTACAACAGAACCTTTTAATAAAGATGAGTATTTAAAGAAATCTGCTGAAATCAGTAAATTAGAGGAGGAGAAAATCACTAGTCGCGCTGAAGCAGTTGCTGAACTTGCCTCTAAATTCACAATTGCAGAGAGAAAATCCCTAATCGGTGCTTTTGAAAATTTCCGTAATATTATAATAGATAAAAATCCATAATGCTTTCCATTTGTCTAAAAAAAGAATCAGTAAAGGATTTCTCCAAGGGTAACCCCTGGATTTTCAAAGGCATGATTAACATGACCTCTGAAAGTGAAACATCTGAGGCAGGCGGGCTTGTGCAAATTCTTGACCACCGCACCAGACCCCTTGGTATCGGCTACTTAAACCCTAATAACGTGCTGGCATGCCGTGTGCTTTCTTTCCAGCCGAATATCGTTATTAACCAGCAATTCTTCCATCATTTATTCTCAAAAGCCCTGGAAAAACGCAGGAAGCTTTTTGATAGGGATTTTTACCGTCTGGTACATTCGGAAAGCGATAACCTGCCGGGGCTTGTTATAGACCGTTTTGGGGATATTATAGTTTGCCAAACATCCACTATGGGCATGGAAAAACTTAAACCTTTATGGCTGCCTGCACTTACAGCCATACTAAACCCGAAAACCATTATTTTCCGTGATGATGTGCCTGCAAGAAAAAAAGAAAAGCTGCCAGCGGAGGTTTCCGTATATTTAGGCGAAGTTCCCGAATATATAGAAGTGCAAGAACATAACCGCCTTTATTATGCCAATCTTTTAACCGGCCAGAAAACCGGCTGGTTTTATGACCAGCGCGCCAACCGCACTTATCTTTCCGGCTTAGTTGAAAGTAAAACAGTGTTGGATTTATATTCTCATAGCGGCGGCTTTGGCATTGCGGCAGCTAAAGGTGAAGCTGCCCATGTTACTATGGTGGATTCTTCAGCTCTGGCGCTGGAACTGGCTAAAAAAGCCACTATACTTAATTCAGTAGAGAAGCTATGTGGCTTTATTCAGGCCGATGCTTATGATTACCTGGAACTTTGCGTAAAAGAAAATCGGCAATTTGATGTTGTAATGGCTGATCCGCCTGCATTTATTAAAGAACGCAAATATATAATGTCAGGCCTTAAAGGTTACCAGAAACTTGCGTTCTTATGCGCCTCTGTTACCGGCAAAGATGGCATATTCTGCATCGCTTCATGCTCGCATCACGCATCTGAACACTCACTGAAACGCAGCGTAGAAGAAGGGATTAGCAAGGCAGGCAGAAAATATAAACTAATCCATAAAGCCGGGGCTGATAAAGACCACCCTATTCACCACGCTCTGCCTGAAAGCAGCTATTTGAAGTTTTTGGCTTATAAGTTGGATTGAGTAGGTTTGCAATAACGCCCTTCCATATAGCAATTTCACTAACTTCTGGAATAGCAATAAATCACTTCCTGCCCTTCACATAAATAATATTCCAGCTAAGCGGCAAACCTTCATTTTGCATAAATTTATCGCGGTATATTTCGCCTAATTTTGTGAAATAATTTTTGCCCTTAATACCGCTATTGCTAACACCTTTATAACTTGCCCCCACTGCTTTAATGGAAAGAAGCGCCGCGTAAATATCTTTATAAAATATCGTTATAGTTTCAGTGTTTATTTCATATTCTGTAAAGCCGCAATTTTTGAGCAACACCTCAAGTTCCGCCTGCGTTATGAAATTATGTATACGAGGGTTTTCCCCGGCTTCTAAAAATACATCCCTTAGCTCAAATAAAGAGCCGTCAGCAACTATGCTAAAGGCAAAGCCGCCTTTGTTTTGCAAAACCCTTGCAGCTTCAGAAAACACTCGTTTTAAATTGCCAGACCACTGCATGGTCATTGAAGAAAATATATTTGCGAAAGAACCACCAGCAAAAGGTAATGAATGCATATCCGCGCTGCACGTGTAAGTGCCGCCATATGGAGGGGAAGAAGCATAGCTTGCAGCCACAAGGCACATTGCATGTGAAATATCCAACTGCACCAGCGGTAAATATATTTTATTTTTGCGTAATAATTCGTGGAAATAACCAGTACCGCAGCCAATATCAAGGATATTCTGGGTGATAGGTGATTGGTGATTGGTGATGGGAAGGGCATCCCCAGAATCCAAAGCGCCAAGTTCAGCTCTGCAATTTAAAAACAGCTGATCTGCTACTTTTCTTTGCAACACCGCATAAGTATCATAGCTTGTTGCTGCCCTGCTAAAATCACGGATTATTTTTTTATTGTGGGTGAGGCTCATAAAACTGATTGTATAATTTCCCTTACCCTCGCAGCATTATGCAAATGCGGGGCGTGACCGCAAGTTTCAAATATCTCCAATTTATAATTACGGATAAGGCTTTTAAATAGCCCGGTCTGGGTGATATCAACAATGGTATCATCACGGCCATGAATGGCATAAGTTTCTGGTATTTGTGAGAAATCTATCGCGTTACAAGAGAATTTCTCTAATTCCTCCAGCCATATAAGCCAGCGGCTTGCATTTTCTGTATTTACAGAGTTACGCAATTTTGTAAGTATTTCATGAGCATTGCTATCGTTAAGCCCTATTAATGTGATAAAGCGTTTAACAGTTTTTACCGGGTCTCTTTCAAAATTATTATAAAATTCGTTAAAAGTATCCCTATCCATGGCGCATTTTACATCTTTACTAACCACAAACTGGTATGGGGTAGCCAGTAAAATAATGGCTTTCGGCTTTATAACCCCTTCGGAAACAGCGCGAAGGGCAAGTTGCCCGCCTAAGCTCCACCCCACTATTACATCGGCTGTTTTGCCTTTTATTTCTTCAAGGAATTTACCAAAATTTCGGAAATTACTATAATCAATATGTGTTGATCCTTCCGGCACAACATCTTCGAGTGCATTACATGCCTGACCCCAGCCACTGATTGTAATTATGTTACTCATTTAAAGCATTTCCCATTTTCATTTTTACGTCGTTGTTCTTCAGATTCATAAAATTAGCGAACCTTCGATGTGATGAAATATAAGTAAACTTTATTTCATCACATCTCGGTTTCACGTAGGTTTAACTACGCTAAAATTTTATTCCCCTCGAACGCCTAGTAGAAACGAAAAGCGGAAACGCTTTATCACTTCTGCCAGTTTTTCAATATCTTTTCTGTTATGCAATGCCGAGAATGCAAAACGCAAGCGCGAAGTTCCATTTGGCACAGTTGGCGGCCTGATTGCCGTAACCAGGAAGCCATGTGCTTCAAGTTCTTCTGCGGCAAGCATAGTTGCTTCTTCATCACCTATTATAAGCGGCACAATCGTGCTTAGAGCCTTCTTTATACCAAGAATTTCTGTAAAGAATAGCGCATTTTCTAAAGCTTTTGCACATAATTCTTTATCATGCACTATTATTTTTAATGCGGCAATGCTCGCAGCCAGGCTTGCAGGTGGTAGGGAGGTTGAATATATTAAAGACCTGGATGAATTTACCAGATAATCAATCACAGTTTTAGATGCGCATATGTAAGCCCCATAACTCCCCACCGCCTTGGATAATGTGCCCATTTGTATATGCGGCTTAGCCGTGTGGGAATTTATAACCGTGCCAAGCCCGTGGGCATCGTCGGTCATCAGCCAGGAATCGTATTTTTCTGCAAGGGCGAATAATTCATCAACAGGCGCAATATCACCATCCATGCTGAATATATTATCAGTTACTATCAGGCAGTTTTTATAATCATTCCTATATTTCTTTAATAAATTTTCGCATGAAGAAATATCATTATGCAAGAACCTTACCAATTTTGCGCCCGATAACTGGCAGCCATCTATTATTGAGGCATGTACTAATTTATCCGCAATAATTAAATCACCCTTGGAAACCAAGGCAGGTATAACGCCAATATTGGCAAGATAGCCACTGCCAAAAACAAGTGCGCCCTCTGTGCCTTTTATATCTGCAAGTAATGTTTCAAGTTCTTCATAAAGCGCGCTATTGCCAGTTACCAGCCGTGATGCCCCGCCGCCAGCCCCATATTTTTCTATGGCATTATGTGCAGCCTCTTTTACTGCCGGGTGGGATGCCAGACCAAGGTAATCATTGCAACTGAATGATATTAATTTTTTGCCATTACGCTGCACATAAACGCTATCCTCGCGCCCGGTAACTTTAAGCTCGCGCAAACGATTTAAAGATTTGGCTTTTTCAATTTGTTGTTTTGCAAATAGTTCAAGTGAAGGCATTTTAGTTATTTATTGTGATTGCAAAGGATTTGGGGTATAGAATCAAGAAAATTAGAATCTTAAACTTTATCCATACCTGAACTTATGACACTAAATCCCATTTCTGTGAAGCAGGAAAGCAATATAAGGCATAATTGGCAGATAAATGAAGTGCTGGAGCTTTTTGCCATGCCATTTATGGAATTATTGTTTAAAGCGGCCACTATGCACCGCCAGTATTTTAACCCGGCTGAAATCCAGGTAAGCACGTTGCTTAGCATTAAAACCGGATCATGCCCCGAAGATTGCAAATATTGCCCGCAATCGGCACATTATAATACCGGGCTTAAAAAAGAAGCTTTAATGGATGTTTCGGCTGTAATTACTGCCGCAAAAGCTGCGAAAGAATCAGGTGCCAGCCGTTTTTGCATGGGCGCTGCGTGGCGCGAGGTGAATGACCGCGATATGCCAGCCTTATCTGAAATGATCGGCGAGGTAAAAGCACTTGGCCTGGAGACTTGCGTAACATTAGGCATGGCTGACCAGGCCAAACTTGAAAAACTAAAAGATTCCGGCCTTGATTATTATAATCATAATATCGATACCTCCCCTGAATATTACAGCAATATCATCACAACCCGCACTTTCGATGACCGCTTGCAAACCTTAGAAAATATAAGGAATGCAGGGCTTAAAACATGCTGCGGCGGTATTGTCGGCATGGGAGAGGATGAAACCGACCGCGCAAAAATGCTGCAAACACTGGCAAACCTAGCCAAACACCCGGAATCTGTGCCGATTAACCTGCTGGTAAAAGTGGCAGGAACACCAATGGCAAGCCAAGATGCGCTTGAACCTTTGGATTTTGTAAGGACTATTGCGGTTGCACGGATAATGCTGCCGGAATCTTTCGTGCGTCTTTCCGCAGGCCGCGAAAGCATGAGCGATGAATTACAAGCACTATGTTTTATGGCTGGGGCTAATTCCATATTTTATGGCGAGAAGCTACTCACCACTACAAACCCGGCAAAGGATAAGGATATGCAGCTTCTTGCAAGCCTCGGGCTTCATGTTATGGGTAATAGTGATGTTATGAGCGGAAAATTAACTCCAGAACTGGAGAAAATCAGCTCTTAAATAACAAAGCTAAAATAAACCTTGTCATTTCCAGTTTATTTTACTAATATCCCCGCTCTTTTGAAAAGCTTGCTTTTCTTTGTGCACCCATAGCTCAGCTGGATAGANNAGCATCTGACTACGAATCAGAAGGTTTCGGCAAAGGGTGTAGATGGAAAGGGTTGAAAAATAAGGGATTCACGTCCCAAGCTGTTTGAGAAATTTTTCCATGGAACCACCGAGGAACCACGGAAGAAAAATTTGAAGTTTACTACTTTTATGCACCCGTAGCTCAGCTGGATNNGCATCAGACTACGAATCTGAGGGTCAGGCGTTCGAATCGCTTCGGGTGCACCATTTTTTCTAGGTTTCCTGCGGGTTTCCACACTTCTTAAAAAATTAAAAATGTTGTTCCACTATGGTTCCCAAGGAACCACCGGCCAGGAATAAACACATAAGCAATTGTATTATATCAAATTCTTCATTTTTTGCACTTTAAGCAAATTTCCTATTGCCTTTAAGCCGTATCTTATGCCATAAAAAGGGTGTGCTTGTTGGTAAGCCTGCTCGTTCGTGTAAAGATTTCATCAGCCAATAAAGATAATATAACCTTATACCAAGATTATTATCTAACCCAGATTACGAACGCTAATACCTAGATAATAAGATTGGTCAACATAAGGATATGTTATGACAATGAAACCTATTGAATATTTCAAACTACAAGCCAAAAACCTGTTCAAAGATTACAAAACCCAATTCCTCGATGAATCAGGGGATGTAGCTATTTATGATTACATCCCTAAATATTTCGATATTAACGGAATCTTTTTGGCCTTTGATTGGGATGAGGAAAAATTAAGCCTCATGAAAATACAGCACCTTTTTGCGGTTCTGATCGGTTTTAAAAGCTGGGCGGATTTGGTTAATGCTTCGGAAGCCGAACTTGAGCTTGCTAAGCTGCTGTTCGACAACCAGCATAAGATTTCCCTTGAGGACTGGCAAATGTATATAGCCGATGCGGAATTTGATAATAAAACAACTTTTGATACTGAGGATAGAATAGAAATCTTCAAAAATGTTTTTGCCAATGTTGAAGGACACCATAACCCTTTTGGTGATTACCGCTTAAAGAAAGCTGCTTAAGCGCATACTGCAATGGACACTGAGAAAATATCATTGTCCATTGTAGACTTTCCGCCGCACAACCCTTGATAATGATTCTTATTGACATATTCAACCGAAGGTGAAATGGTGGGTTCCCATCATTTTTTGGTGGAAACGGAGATACACCCCATTTAAGGAGAAAATAGAATGCCCCACAGGATGAATGCGCCCACTGCAAAGCAGTGTGCGTCAGCACCAGCAATGCGCAAAGAATTTGCTGAATGGATATTACAAGGCGAACATTTAATGACAGCGGAAGTACGCTATTTCATTAAATGTATCCGTATCCAAATAGAAAAGCAGCGGGAAATATTATCTGATCCTGAAAAGGAATGTGCAGATGAATGTGCATTTTCGTTGGTTACCATGGAGCGCGAGTTGGAAAGGGCTTGGAACAAAACCATGCTAAAGCTTGCGGAAAAAATTTATGAAGAAAAAGCTACACGCTTACGTTTTTTGAACGAGACAACAGCATAGCTTATGCTTTGATTTTCAATACTTTGATAACTTTCAGCCTTTTACTTATTTCTGCCCTGTAGAAGGAGGAGAGCAATAGTTGTGGCGATACATGCGCCGCTAAGGGTATTTCTTGGTCATATACCGGCTCATACCCATCAAAGAAATACATTACCGGCACTTCCATATGCATACTGAATTCAAACAATTTTGCAGAACCGATACGTTGATAGCCTTCTATATAGTCATCCAGCAATTCCTGGCTAATACCTAATGCTTTATGGTCAACCGCTTTTTCAGCCAGTATAAGCTTTAAGCGGTTTCCCACATACTCATCAACGGGATTCGTATAAAGGTCATGGTATTTTAACATAGGCTAATCCACAATAGACCAGTTACCGGTTTCCGAATCAAAGCGCATTGAATAATTTTTGCCACCTTCGCAATGCACATTATAAGCATCTTTTTCCCTGTTATATTTAGGGCCTTCATTTATAGCTTTGCAGGTTTTGCCGCGGTCACGCAAGAATGTAGCAAATCCTAGTCGTTCCGCTTCATAATCAAATGGGCGTATATATTCCCAGGAAGAAGCATCCTTTGAACCAGCGATAGTGTAGCGTATGGCACGCTTGCACGAATCTTTATAGACATCATCCAATGGGTAGCAATGTAGGTATGCCAAATGTATAGCTTTTGGCTGTTTCTTTGCATCCGCAACAGCGCGGTCAAATAGCGCCTGTGTTTCAACATCACTAAAATTTATGCAAGCTGATATGGTTAGTGGAAGAGTGTAGGTAAGTAGTTTCTTCATAATATTGGTTCCTTTCTATAATAGTTATATTCATACCTGAATATAATAAACGATACTTAATAGGATAATCTATTATTATAAAGGATTATCTTCTACAGGGAAGCAAAAAATTCTTTAGCGTCTCCCCTTTGCCATATTATGGAAGGGTGGAATTATGAAAAAAGCAAATGTATGTGGAAAGCGTATAAAATTAGCCCGTGTTAATCAAGACATGGATCAGGTAGAATTAGCAGCAGCACTGTCAGTTGACCATGGAATTGAAATGGCACAAACAAGCATTTCTGAAATTGAACGTGGCGAACGTGGTGTAAGGGATTTTGAGTTAATAGCTTTTTCACAGATACTTGAAGTAAGCACGGAGTGGTTACTTCATGGAGATAAACTACCTAAAACAAAATAATTACAGCTTCGATACAATTACATCATAAGAAAGTTTATCGGGGGCATTATCCAGGTATTCCCGGATTAAATCAGCATTATTGGAAATATTTTTCATGTAAGAGTGAATGTTTTCCAAATTATCAACATACGCACCGTGTCCTATAGAACGTAGCGATTGCAACGCCTCTGAAGCATCAGTCGGACGTTCTGTGTGATAATTCCATTTTTCCCATCCAGCTTTAATTATGTTACCATGAATTATAAGATGCCCAGCGTTCTGTATAGAAGGATTCATTGGTCGTGATATTGCAATATCTGTCATTTTATCTTGAAATACGTACCATGCATGAGAGCTATATAAATTATCAGTCCCATCATTAACAAAACCAATAACTGCATTACCTTCAATGTTATAACATTTCTTTAAATGGTATTGGAGAAACAACGAAGCTCTATAACAAGCAGCTGGAGGCAGAATTTTATACAAGCTATATGCTGTTTCCACAACGTGACGTTCTTCGTTATCTAATCCTGCAATCCATGCATTATACTCAGATTTTCTTCTTGTTGCTTCTCCCATAACCTACTCCTTTAATCATAATAAGGTTTATAATAACCATTTTTCCTGCCACCTACAAACCAAATAAGTTTTAACCTTACCAGCCCTTTAATGTCATATTTAGCGCTGCGGATGGATATTTTCCAATTTGACGCTATATCCACTGCTTTAATCTTATGGCCTTGCTGCAGCAATCCAAGATACCATAGTTGCCGCTGGTTTAGCTGCACAATCACTTCGTATGGCAATATTATTTTTATAGTGCAAAATTTTGCACTATAAATTTCTTGCCCATGCTGTTTCCCGGCAGCTAATAAATTCTTCTGGAATAACTCCCATAAGTCACGCTTACCGACAATCTCAAGAAATGCCCTAAGTACATTTTTAGAGTTTTGTGCAAGGATAATTATATACTTCAAACTTGGCTGTTTTTCGCCGCTATACCACTTCCTTATAGTAGCAATGCTTGCGCCAGTTTGCCGTGCAATTATTTTCACCGGAGAGGCTTGTTGTCCGTATTCTTCTTTTAGTGCTTTAGCAAATATTTGTGCCAGCTCTGCATTAGAATAATGCCTTGTTTGTAGGGGAAATTTGGGGGTTGTTTTTTCAAAAGACATTTTATTGCTCCATTGTTAAAATTAATGAGAGCAGCTTTTTGCCTTCTTTGGAGGGTATTTGCAGGTAATTTTATTTGGAATAACGGCATGGAAAAAGGAATTTCCATAGAGGGTTCGCAAGTGATACTAGCGGCAGCGTATGTACGCATGTCTACAGACCACCAGAAATACTCTACAGAAAACCAGATGGCAGCAATCAGGGAATATGCTGCGCGGCATAACATGGAAATTACTTCCATTTATGAAGATGATGGCCGTAGTGGGTTAAATATTTCTGGGCGCAAAGGTTTGAAGCAGCTTATCCAGGATGTGGAATCAAAAACTAAAGAGTTTTCTTCTATACTTGTTTTAGATGTAACCCGCTGGGGAAGATTCCCTGATCCTGACGAGGCAGCACATTATGAATATATTTGCCGCGGCGGTGGCTATGACATTAGGTATGTAGCAGAGCAATTTGCCAATGATGGAAGCATGGCATCTGCTGTTATGAAAAGCGTTAAGCGTGTTATGGCCGGGGAATATAGCCGGGAACTTTCCAAGAAAGTTTTCAGGGGCCAATGCCACCTTATAAAACTTGGTTTTCGCCAAGGAGGCCATGCTGGATATGGTTTGCGAAGGATGATGGTAGATGAGCAGGGAAATATTAAAGGTGAATTGCTATACGGCCAATGCAAAAGCTTACAAACCGACCGCGTAATACTTGTGCCAGGCCCAGCTGAGGAAGTGGAAATTGTAAGGTGGATGTATACTGCCTTTATAGAAGAAGGTTATAGTGAAGCATCTATTGCCGCCCAGCTTAATAAAAAAGGGATACTTAGCGACCTTGGCAGGGAATGGACTCGCGGGACTGTCCATGAAGTCCTTAGCAATGAAAAATACATCGGTAATAATGTATTTAACCGCATATCATTTAAGCTGAAGGAAAAACGCCAGGAGAATAAACCAGAGGAATGGATTAGGCTTGATAGTGCATTTGAAGCTATTATTGAACCAAGGCTATTTTATACTGCCCAAGGCATTATACGTGCGCGTAGTATAAAACTTTCAAATGAGGAAATGCTGGATAAATTAAAATCCTTGCGCGAGAAAAAAGGTTGGCTATCCGGTATTATAATTGATGAGCAAGACAATATGCCTTCCAGCAGTTCATACCAGCACCGGTTTGGAAGCCTGGTACGTGCGTATGAGCTAATTGGTTACACTCCAGACCGCGACTACCGCTATATTGAAATTAACCGCCACTTGCGCAAATTCTATGCTGAGATTGTTGAGGATACTATTCGTAAAATCAAGGAGCTAGGCGGCCGGGTACACCGCGAGGTAACGTCCGACCTTATTTATATAAATAATGAAATTAAGGTTTCAGTAATTATATGCCGCTGCTTGAAAACCAAGACTGGCGCTTCCCGCTGGAAATTACAATTAGATAGTGGCCTGGAGCCGGATATTACAATTGCTATCCGCATGGATGAAGACAATGTAACGCCACTGGATTATTACCTATTGCCGGCAATAGATGTTGAAAACCCAAAAATGCGGTTGCGCGAGAATAACGGCCTGGCACTTGATGCATACCGGTTTGATGATTTGGAATTATTTTTTATGCTTACTGAGCGCGTCCCTATTAAGGAGGCCGCATGAGTAAAGTAAAAAATGTTGAAATGATAAGGATTGATAAGATTAACATCCTTAACCCCCGCCATCGTAGCAAAAAGATTTTCAACGATATGACGGATAATATTATGAAAGTTGGCCTGAAAAGGCCAATTACAGTAAAAAAAGGCTCAAATGTAGAAGGTAAGAATTACGACCTGGTATGCGGCCAGGGGCGTATTGAATCATTTGTTTTATGTGGGCAAACACATATTCCAGCAATTGTGGTAATGGTTAGTGAGGCCGATGCATTCGTAATGAGCCTTGTTGAAAACCTTGCCCGCCGTAATTACCGTTCACCTGATATAATGCACGGCATTAAATTGCTGCAGCAGAAAGGTTATGATGCAAAAACAATTGCAGATAAAACCGGCCTCACCCTTGATTATACAAATGCTGTTCTTTTCCTCCTGGATAATGGCGAAGAAAGGTTACTTACTGCTGTAGAAGCAGGAAATTTACCGGTAACTGTTGCAGTAACTATTGCAGCATCACCTAATAATGAGCAAAAAGCATTGCAGGAAGCTTATGAAAGTGGCCAGCTCCGCGGTAGTAAATTTATAGCAGCAAAGAAATTATTGGATAGGCGTAAGCAATTTGGGCGCGCCCTAAACAATACCGGGCATAGTGGTGCAGCCCATAAAAACCAAGGGTCTATTTCTGCAAATGATATAATGCGTGCTTATAGAAAAGAAGTAGAAAGGAAAGTATTGCTTGTGCGCAATGCTGAAAAAGCTAATAGGGAAATGCTTTTTGTAGTGACCGCCATGCGCCAATTATTAAATGAAGAACTATTTTATACAATCCTTAAGGCGGAAGGGTTGTTAACCTTGCCAAAGCCCTTATCTTTGCTTGTGGAGAAAAAATAATGGAAGCTCTGCAACGCCATAATATAGAAGATGGCAAAATACTTATAGGTTTTGAAAGTAATTTGCTTGAGTTAAATTTTAGGCAAATTTCACCAACAAAGGTAGTAGGTAAAGATACATTTAGAAGCCCAAATTTTAAGAAAATCTTATCCTCTATCCCAGAGCATGGAATTATTGAGCCACCAGTAGTGATACAAGATAAGAATATTGCAAACCATTATATACTGCTAGACGGCCACCTACGCATTGAAGCATTAAAGCAGCTTGGTCATGAAACAGTTACTTGCCTACTATCTTCCGATGACGAATCTTTTACGTATAACAAACATGTGAACCGCCTTTCACCTATCCAGGAAAGCCGGATGATTATCCGTGCTATTGAGCGCGGAGTTCCAGAGGAGAAAATTGCCAGGGCGCTGAATGTTGATGTAAAGAATATTATACAGAAACGTAATATGCTAAACGGCATATGCCCGGAAGCTATAGATTTACTAAAGGATAAAATAGTTGCGCTGGAAGTTTTTATTGTACTCCGGCTTATGAAGCCATGTCGCCAAATAGAAGCTGCAATACTTATGAATAGCGTGGGGATTTATTCTATTTCACACGCACGCTCAATGCTGGCAATTACTCCTAAAGACCAACTGGTAAACCCCGAAAAGCCCAAGAAAATAAAAGGGCTTAATGATGAACAAATTAACCGCATGGAAAAAGAAACCGCCATAGTGCAGAGGGAATATAAAATAATTGAAGAAAGCTATGGTACTGATGTACTTAACCTTACAATTGCAAAGGGATACCTTGGTTCTTTGCTCAGCAATGCGCGTGTGCTAAAATACCTGGTGCAGCATAAACCGGAGATTTTAACACAATTCCAGAAAATAGCTGAAATGACTTCGTTGGATGTAGGGAGTTAATTGGAATTTATACTTTTCATTTCTTGAATGATTTTCATAGTTTCTACGCTCACACGAGTTACTCGCATTAATAAATCAATGACATTTTCTTTATAATCCGCAAACTGGTAAGTATTAAATTTCTCTCGTACAGTTTTATCTTTAGGCTTAGATTCCTTATATTGCTCTAAAATCCATTCAATGGCTGAACGGTTGCCAAGTTTATAATTCCAAGCCTCTTTAGGTATACCAGAAAGCATAGTGGCACTATCAATAGTAATACACCCAGCATTCTTATCAGCTTTTAACTTGCATTCAGGATTATTAATTTCTTGCCCTTTCTTATCTTTTAATACAATTATTTGTAAGTCATATGGTTGTATTCTTGCATAATCAATATGCAATTCCATTAGTTGCTTACCCCATCCTACCCATTTTTGGAAATCTTTGTACAATGGTATATTTGGAAATTCACGCTTTAAATTTAGAGAGTATTTTTCTCGATAAAGGGGATCGTGCAATATTCCATATACATAATTAAAAATATCTTCTTTTGTAATTTTTATATTATTGTAATGTTTTCTAAATTTATCTAAAGCCCAATTTGTAATATTCTCTTGTCTCTTTCCGTCACTTCCATATATCCAATATCCAATAGCCTGAGTAGCTCCATTTCCTTGTTTCAGAAGGCAATAATCAAAAATACGATTTGTAGCTAAGGTTGAAAGTGGCCAGCTTGAGATTATACTAAGAAAAGTAATAACTTTATTTTCTGTGTTTACGTTTGGGAAAAAAGTTGGCATTTGATAGCGGCGATGAGTAAGAGCTTCTGAATAGTACATAGCTCTATTTACAAAAGGTCTATATAACGCGTCAGCAACATAAGATTCATCATATTGTAGTGAGGTTCCACGTTTTAAATGTGATTCAAGTTCGGAGGTCCATTTAATACTTCTGGTAATAAATTTCCCTATATCTTTGGGTTTGCCAGCTTTAACCCACCTATTTTTTTCTGTTTCATAAATATTGCAAAATAATTCAACTTTGTCCTGCAATATAGATTTATTAAAATCTACTAACCAACTGTCTCGTGCTGTAAGGCCACGTATTTCAGCAGTAAAGAAATTCTTGTTTAACCTTACCTCACCAAGCCGGCCGCGCTTCATTATCATTTTGCCTTGGGTTAAATCTTCAAAATTAACCAGAAAAATTTCTACTTCTGCATAATCATACCGGCCAGCAAGCAAATCAGCTTCAGTAATTTTGCTAGGGAATGTTTGGCCTTCCACCTCCATATTATCTACGGACATGTTACTTTTATTTTCCAGTGTAGTAGGTGTAAAGCCGGCAATGGAGCTATAATCCAAACCACCCACTATTAAATCCGTGTCATGGTCAGTAAAGCCAAGCTCCACCGTATCTTCCCTGGTGATTTTCCAGCAGGTTGCAAGCGTAGTAACACCGCCAGCAAAATGCACTTCCATTTGTGGGCTGATAACCCTCATATGCGCACCTCCACCAGTGGTATAGAATCCCAGCGGCCGGCATCATAAGCATCCACGCTTAAATCCAATTGGTCGGTATCAAAGCGCACCGGGACATCAAATTCAAAATCTGCTGCTATCAATGATTCGTCTTCAGGTGCAACAGCAAAGGTAATAATGCCAGTTGCGTTATCTATTGTTACGCCGCTGGTTTGCAGGATGGAATCAATGTAGATTTTTACTGTGCCTGGCACTGGCTTAGTAATAATGCGGGAATTTGCTATGCTGCCACTTACATAAATTTTAACAAGCTGGAATTCTGTAAGCAACCCATCACCTATGGCAATAGATTCATTAATGCCTTTATAATCGCTCCAATCCTTATAACGGAAACCCATTGCCCGCCCACGGCATGTGCGGAAGAAAGCTATTAGTGCGTGCCATTGGCTTTCACTTTTCACACCGCTTGCAATATTGTAATGTGCGCGTGACTGGCTCCAGTTTATATTGCGTTGTTCGTGGCCGCTGAAGGTAGTTACAACATCCGTGGAAAATCCAGGGCCACCTTTTGCCCCATAGGAAATATCTGTATGGAATTGCATCTCTATAAAATCGGTCATAAATTACGCCTTGCTTTTTCCATTTGCCTTGCCATATCAGCCGCGATCTGGCTTTGGCTGGCCTTAAACCCGCGTGCATCTGGTGTATGGATATTCATTGTTACATTTACAGGTGCGGCCGCCATTGCAGCATTAGGGATAATTGTGCCGATTGTATTAGGCACAAACATTTCAGCGCCGCGCTCACCAACAATATGTGCTTTGCCAGGACGTACAGTGCCTCCATCTGCAAAGAAGCCGCCAAATAACCCTGCTACATTTGCAGCAAGGCTTGCTATCCCTCCCATGCCACCCATTCCGCCCATGCCACCAAGCATCCCACTTAAAGAAGAACCAAGGCCAGAAAATAAGCTGCTGAAAGAAGAGCCGGCACTTTGGAATATATTGGTTAACCCGCCAAGGAAACCTTCTCCGCTACCAGTACCAAGTATGCTGCTGAAATTATTAAAGAATCCACCGGTGGATGTGCCAAAAGATTCACCAAGGAGTGGGCCTGCTGTTGCTGCAAATGATTCACCCATTGCATAATCTTCAGTAACAGGTTTTATTAAATCGGTAGGTTTGCTTTTTTCCCCACCGCCAAATAAACCACTTAAAAGCCCACCGCCTTTTTCGCCACCGCCGTATAATGCATTCTTCATTGTGTTTTGTAGTATCTCGGAATTCATTTCGGCAAACATATGCTTCATATTTTCACCAAAGCTTTCACCGCCGCCCAACCCAAAAATGCTATCAGAGAAATTTTTAATCATGTTGTCGGAAAGCTGGTGGCTTTCATCGGCAATAATAGTAAAGGCATCTTTGGTTTTATCTTTTAATTTTGTTACTTTTTCTTCTGCATCTTCTTCAATATCGCTAACTTTTTTAACACCTGTACCTAATTTATTTATTGCCTTATCCGTTTCCGTAGCTTCAGCGCGGAGTTTTTTCATGCCCTCGCTTAAATTACCTGTTTTGTCCCCGGCAATATCTGCAATGCTAACCATCCCACTTAATGATTCAGAATAGCCATTTATTGCTTTTTCCAGGGATTCCGCTTTTGATGCTGCGCCGGCAAAACCATCGCCTATCATTGGTATATCTTTTCCAAGCGACAATGCTTCTTTCAATAAACGTGGCAATGCTGCAAGTTTTCCAACCAGGAAAGCTATACCTTCCGTAATGCCTTCTGCTACCAGGAGGAAAGCAATTTTAAGGCCACCAAATGCTATTTTGGTAAGGTTGATTGCGCCGATTAATATGTCGGTTAAAAAATTGGCAGTCCATTCCAGCGCGGGCGCGAGTGCTGCTGTCATTTTTGTTACTACGCCATTTATAACGGCGGTAAAGCGATCCCAGGAATCATTCATATTTGCAAGGGCAGTAGCATCAGTTGCGGTAATGGTTATGCCTAGTTTTTCTGCCTCTTCCCTAAATGCACGTACACCGGCCGCGCCACCTTCCATCATTTGCACTACTGTCCCACAAATTTTTAT
>DITJ01000105.1 GCA_002422795.1 Alphaproteobacteria bacterium UBA6187
CAGAGGGTCGGGAGTTCGAATCTCTCCGCCCCGACCAATTTTCTTCTTTATTTCCCAACAACTTACCAGAATCGCGCTTTTATTGCTCTGCCGAACTTTTTTAGACGGGGAGACTCTGGGGATATTTCTAGTGCCTGAGTTTTATAAAAACTAGTCCCTGCCACAAGTCGAAAATCCAGCATGGCCCACCAAAGGTACCACATGGGTACCAAATCAAATCCAGCTTGAGCGTAGTTAGGCACTGTTAGCAAATCCCCCCCCCCTTTTTTTCTATAAAACACCTTTAATTTTTTTTTAACTCTTGATGTGGATCATTAGTTTTGTGATGATTCTTTATTAACAACCATCCTTATTAAATTATTAATATAAATTTACGGGTTGATTATGAAAACAGCTAAATCTTTAATGTGTTTAAGTATTTTTACTGCTTTGCTTGCAGGACAGCCTGCTAAGGCTGAAGATGCTGGAAAATGGCTTGTACGACTAAGGGCGCTAGACGTTGTGCCGCAAGAAAGCAGCGATGTAAGTATTGGTGGTAAAGTTGGGCTTTCCAGCAATGTTGTGCCTGAAGTTGACGTAAGCTATTTCTTTACACCAAACCTTGCACTTGAGCTGATTGCTGCAACAACAAAGCATAATGTAAAACTAAAAGGTTCTGCCGATCTTGGTGATGTTTGGTTGTTGCCGCCAACACTTACTTTGCAATATCATTTTACACAATCTGACCTTGTAAAGCCATATGTAGGCGCTGGAATTAACTATACACATTTTTATAACGCTGACCCTGGCGCGCTTGATTCCGCGCATTACAGTGATAGTTTCGGAAGTGTGTTACAGGCTGGCTTCGATATACCTATCAAAAATAACTGGTACTTTAACATGGATGTAAAGAAAATCTGGTTAAGTACTGATGTTTCTTTCAACAGAGGCGCAGTAACAGCCAATGTTGATATTGACCCATGGATATTTGGTACAGGTTTTGGGTACAGGTTTTAGTTCCTTTTAGCCGGTTTAGAAATAAATCGGCTAATTTTTTAACTATTGATCTAGATCAAGGCAAAAAAATATAAATAATTTATAATACAAGCACATTATTTTATAGGAAAAATATGGGATATTGTGCCGGATTCCTGTTTAAGCAGGAGCCATTCTTTATATCATTCCTGCTTGCTGGCCTTATAGGTAGCTTCACACATTGTGTTAGTATGTGCGGTTCATTTATGGCATGTGAAGTTATGTGCCATTCATCAAGCTGCAATAATAAAAATAATAAAACAGGTTTATCTTTTCCAGCGCAGATATTCTTTCATTTAGGTCGCGCTACTACCTATGGATGCTTAGGTTTTTTGGCGGCACTATTATCCAGGCAAATAGCCGCATATAGTTTTTGGCCATATCTATCGGCAGCCCTGCTGGTAATAGCAGGAGCAATTTTTATTATAAGCAGCTTACCTGGGTGCAGGCATAAATTTTCAGCAAAGCTTGGAAAAAGGAGTTTTTTTAGCGGTGCCTTGCTTGGGTTTATGCCCTGTA
The DNA here is from genome assembly GCA_002422795.1 of Alphaproteobacteria bacterium UBA6187. GTDB lineage: Bacteria > Pseudomonadota > Alphaproteobacteria > Rickettsiales > UBA6187 > UBA6187. Next base: position 1,534 of record DITJ01000105.1, read on the forward strand.
GCTTAATTTATGCACTGCTTATGGTTGCAGCCACAACTGCAAACCCTGTTATGGCAATGGTGGGTATGTGGATCTTCGTTCTTGGCACTACTCCTGCATTGTTTTTGGTGGGTGCTGGCGCAGCAAAAATAACACAGAAATGGCGCGAAATGGCTATGAAATGTGGAAATGCGATGATGGCAGTTAATGGTTTGGTACTTTTTATAATGGCGATAAAATTAGTTAGGTAGGTTAAATGCAAAATAAAAATTATATCCAAAATGGCAACCCGATTTACAATTATGATATTGTGAAATTGTTTGTAATAGCCTCATTATTTTGGGCAATTGCTGGGCTTACGGTAGGTCTGGTTATTGCTTTGCAAATGGCTTTTCCCCAGCTTAACTTTGGGGAATATTTTACATTTGGCCGCCTGCGCCCTGTCCATACCTCTGCGGTTATTTTTGCCTTTGGCGGGAATGTATTATTCGCCACTAGCTATTTTGTAGTGCAACGCACCTGCTTCACACGCCTGTGGAATGATAAGCTCGCAAACTTTACCTTCTGGGGATACCAGTTATTTATAGTTATAGCTGCGGTTGGTTATTTATGTGGCATTACACAAAGTAAAGAATATGCAGAGCCGGAATGGTATGCCGATATATGGCTTACTATTGTTTGGGTATGTTACCTGCTAATTTTCCTTATGACCCTTAAAAACCGGAAAGAGCCGCATATTTATGTAGCAAACTGGTTTTACCTTGCATTTATAGTTACAGTTGCGGTGTTGCATCTTGTAAATGGGATAAGCCTGCCTCTTTCTATAACTGATTCAAAAAGCTATCCTGTTTGGGGCGGGGTGCAATCTGCGCTTATACAATGGTGGTATGGGCATAATGCCGTGGGGTTCTTCCTTACTGCCGGATTCCTTGGGATAATGTATTATTTTATTCCAAAACGTGCAAACAGACCGGTTTATTCCTACAGGCTTTCAATATTGCATTTCTGGTCACTGATATTTATTTATATCTGGGCTGGACCACACCATCTTCTTTATACCTCACTTCCTGATTGGGCACAAACCCTGGGCATGACATTTTCTATAATGCTATGGATGCCAAGCTGGGGCGGCATGATTAACGGTATCATGACATTATCTGGCGCGTGGAATAAATTGCGCGAAGACCCGGTGCTACAATTTATGATAGTTGCCCTTGCTTTTTATGGCATGAGCACGTTTGAAGGGCCTTTAATGGCAATAAAATCGGTTAATTCACTTAGCCATTATACAGACTGGACAATCGGCCATGTGCATTCGGGCGCTCTTGGCTGGGTAGCATTTATCAGCTTTGGCGCAATATACCATCTTGTTCCGGTACTATGGGGACGGAAAGGGTTATATTCAACAAAATTGGTAAGCATCCATTTGTGGGTGGCAACTGCTGGTATAGTGCTTTACATCACCTCAATGTGGGTTGCAGGAATCATGCAAGGCCTTATGTGGCGTGCATACGATAGCATGGGCTTTTTGCAATATTCATTTGTAGAAGCTGTTGCAGCAATGCATCCTTATTATCTAATTCGCGCTTTAGGCGGCCTTCTATACTTAAGTGGCGCATTAATCATGGTTTATAATTGCTGGAAAACAGTAAATAGCTGCTCAAAATCATGCGCGGAATGTAAATGTGCTTCGGAGAAAATCTATGCTTAATCATCATAAGAAAATCGAGAAAAATTCAATCTGGCTATTGATTCTTACAGTTGTTGTAATTTCGATAGGCGGGTTGATTGAAATAGTGCCGCTATTTCGCATTGAAACCACCATTGAAAAAGTACAGGGAATGCGGCCATATACTCCGCTGGAACTTGCCGGACAGGAGATTTATATAAGGGAAAACTGCTCTTCTTGCCACAGCCAGCAGATACGTCCCTTGCGTGATGAAGTGGAGCGTTATGGCCATTACTCCCTTGCAGCGGAAAGTATGTATGACTACCCGTTTTTGTGGGGATCAAAACGTACAGGGCCTGACCTTGCGCGCGTTGGCGGAAAATATTCTGATGAATGGCATGTTGCGCATTTAAACAACCCAAGGGATGTTGTGCCAGAATCAATAATGCCAGCTTATGCATTTATGGCGAATAAAGGCGCAGACCTGGTAAATATCGGCAAGCACATGCAAGCCCTTAAAGCTATCGGCGTTCCATATACAGATGAAATGGTAGAAAACGCTTCTAACGATGCAATGGTGCAGGCGCATCCTGAATCTGATGCAAGCAGCTTGCTGAAAAGATATGGCAACAAAGTTAACCAGCACGATTTTGATGGTCAGCCGCAATTTGTATCAGAAATGGATGCATTAATCGCCTATTTGCAAGCACTTGGTACTTTTGTTTATTTCAAAGATTACCAGCCAAAGGAGTAAAATAATATGATGGATTTATTTTTTAAATATGCACAGCCATTTGGGCTGCTCTTTTTCTTTACAATCTTTCTAGGGATAAATGCTTGGGTTTTATTACCTTCTAAGAAAAAAGATTTTGAGTCATTAGCTAATATCCCGCTACAGGAGGATGACAATGGTAGATAACCACAATAATGAAAAAGACGAAGTTTCCGGCGTTGAAACAACCGGCCATGATTGGGACGGAATTAAAGAACTCAACAATCCGGCTCCGCGCTGGTGGCTGTGGGTATTCTTTGTATGTATAATCTGGTCAGTTGGTTATTGGGTTATTTATCCGGCATGGCCAACTTTAGAGGGCAATACCAAAGGTGCTGGAAACTGGACGCAATATAAAAAACTCGCCTCAGAACAGGCGGAGATAGACCAGATACGCGGCGTTTTGGGTAAACAAATATCAGAAAAATCTTTGGCAGAAATACAGGCAAATCCAGAATTATATGCCTACGCAATGGCTGGAGGAAAAACAGCATTTAAGGAAAATTGTGCAGCGTGCCACGGTACTGGCGCACAAGGTGGGCGTGGTTACCCAAACCTTAATGATGATGATTGGCTGTGGGGTGGAAAACTTGAGGATATTTATACCACTATTAAATACGGTATACGTTCAGGACATGATAAAGCCAGATTCTCACAAATGCCTGCTTTTGGGCAAGGCATGCTAAGTAAAGAAGATATTGCAAATGTGACTGAACATACACTTTCGCTATCAGGCAATCACCCGGTTAATGCAAAAGGTGAGACAATATTTAAACAAAACTGCGCATCTTGCCATGGTGAAAATGGTAAAGGCAGCCACGAATTTGGCGCACCTAACCTTGCCGATTCAATATGGCTTTATGGCGGTGACAAGAAAAGCATCTTGGCGCAAGTGAGCAACCCACGCAGTGGGGTAATGCCAATATGGGAAAGCCGTTTATCTGATGATATGATTAAGCAACTTGCTATTTATGTGCATTCTCTGGGTGGTGGGGAATAAGCAGCAACAAAGGGTGTATGACTGAAGAAATAAAGCTATTTTCAAAGCAAAAAACAATCTACCCGCGCCGTGTGTGGGGTAAGTACCGCAAACTTAAATGGCTGGCGATGATTGTTCTGCTTGCCATTTATTACCTTTCACCATGGCTGCGCTGGGATAGGGGCGAAGGCGCACCAAACCAGGCGATTTTAATTGATATAGTACATACGCGTGCATATTTCTTCGGAATAGAAATCTGGCCGCAGGAAGTTTATTATATCACCGGAATATTGATACTTGCTGCAATCGGGCTATTTTTTGTAACCAGCCTGTTTGGGCGCATATGGTGCGGCTATGCCTGCCCGCAAACTGTATGGACTGATTTATTTGTGTGGGTTGAACGCATAGTCCAAGGCGATCGCAACACCCGCATGAAACTGGATAAATCACCCTGGAATTTCCATAAAATTTATAAAAAAACTTTAACCCATATAATCTGGGTGATTATCGGTTTATGCACTGGCGGTGCGTGGGTGTTTTATTTTAATGATGCGCCAACCCTTCTTGACCAGATAATCCACTTTGATGTGCCTTTATCAGTTGGCGGCTGGATACTCGGGCTTACATTCTCCACTTATATGATGGCTGGCTTTGCACGTGAGCAGGTATGTACCTATATGTGCCCATATGCTCGCTTTCAATCAGCCATGTTTGATAAAGATACGCTTATTATTTCCTATGATAAAAAACGTGGTGAGACGCGCGGCCACCACAAGGCTGGCGATTCCTGGGAGGGCAGGGGGCATTGCATAGATTGCAGTTCCTGCGTTATTGTCTGCCCGATGGGTATAGATATACGCGAAGGTTTGCAGATGGAATGTATTGCGTGCGGGTTGTGCGTTGATGCATGTAATAATGTTATGGATAAAATTGGCTTGCCGCGCGGCCTTATACGTTACGACACTGAAAATTCTACAAATGATAGTAAGCAATATCTTAAATCATTAATCCGGCCACGCACGTTCTTTTATATAGCAATCATTACACTGGTTAGTTCCTTAATGCTTTATGGTTTACTAAACCGCCAGCCTTTGGAATTGACAGTCCAGCACGACCGCAACCCGGTTTATGTAACCTTATCAAATGGACAAATCAGGAATGGTTATAACCTGATTATTTTAAATAAAACTCATGACAACCAATTATATTCACTAAAGCTGAAAAACCTTGATAATGCATCTTTACATATCCAGGGGGGGCAGGAAATATCAGCAGATAATTTATATGTTCTTGCAGATAGTGTTGGGCATTTCCGGATATTTGTAACTGCGGATAAACAGCCGGAAAAACGTCAGAAAATAGAGTTTGAAATAACTATGCAAACTACTAATGTTAAAGATACAAAAGACAGTATATTTGTGAGTAATGAAAAATGAGCCTATCCTTACGCGACCGTCTTATACCCTGGTATATAGTGTTATTCTTTGTGGTGATTGCCGTTGTAGACGGCATTATGGTTACAATAGCAATCCGCACCCAGCCTGGTGTTGTTACAGATCATCCTTATGAAAAAGGCATTGCCTATAATAATGTGATAAAGGAAGCTGAAGATCAGGCCAGCCTTAACTGGAAAGGAGATATTGATTATAATAGTAAAACTTCTGTTATTTCTTTTTCGCTGCATGATACATCTGGAAAACTGATTATAGCTGATAATGTTACGGCAAATATAACCCGCCCTACAAAACAGGGTATGGATTTTGATATTGAATTATCACAATCACCAGATGGTGTTTTCCAAAAAGAAGTTGCCTTTCCGGTAAAAGGTTTATGGGAATTAAGGGTTTATGCAGAAGCTTCGGGAAGAACCTACCAGCAATCAAAAAGGATTAATGTGGAATGAGCGGTAATATCTCTACAGCCAGTTTTGTAATTGAAGAAAGCGACGGCACTAATTCGCTCAATTTATTAGTTGATGGAATGCATTGCCCATCTTGCGTTGCGATTATAGAGGGCGCATTAAAGAAGCAGGAAAATATTGCTTACGCCCGCCTGAACCTTTCCACAAAACGCCTGAAAATTAGCTGGAATGGCGATAAGAAACAAGGTGATACATTTGTAAATCTTATTAACTCAATGGGTTACAAGGCTGTGCCATTTGATGTTGAAACTTCCGAAAGTGCCGAAAAAAAAGAAGAAAAATTCCTGCTGCGCTGTTTGGCGGTTGCTGGTTTTGCTTCAGGAAATTTGATGCTGTTTTCCGTTCCGCTATGGACATCCGATAGTATCTCTATGGGCGGGATGACCAGAAATTTCTTCTATTGGGTACAAGCGGTAATTGCCATACCTGCAATAATATATTGCGGCAGGCCGTTTTACACTTCCGCATGGCGCGCTATAAAAGAAGGCCACACCAACATGGATGTGCCGATTTCAGTTGCGGTAATACTTGCAACGCTAATGAGCCTGTTTGAAACTGCGAATCACGGCCAGCATTCATATTTCGATTCCGGGGTGATGCTGCTATTTTTCCTTTTAATTGGAAGATATCTTGATTCCCGTGCAAGAGGCAGCGCAAGAAGTGCCGCGCACGATCTTTTGCAGATGATGACAGGCTTTACCACCATATTAAAAGAAGATGGTTCACAAGAAACAATCCCGCTTGCGGATATAAAAGAAGGCATGGTGCTGCTTGTATCAACAGGCGAGAAAATAGGCGCAGATGGAGAAGTTATAAAAGGTATTTCCGAACTAGATACCAGCCTTATAACCGGAGAAACAATGCCAACAAAAGTTGAAGAAGGTTCAAAAGTTTTTGCCGGAACCATTAATATTTCGGCTCCTATCAGCATACGCGTTACTAAGGCGGGGGAGCGCTCGCTGCTTGCGGAAATAATCCGCCTGATGGAACATGCAGAACAATCACAGGCGCGTTATGTTACAATCGCAGATAAAATTTCCGGCTGGTATACGCCAGTTGTGCATCTGCTTGCCGCAGGAACATTTTTTGGCTGGCTTTATGCGGGGGCACAGTGGCAGGTAGCTTTATTATATGCGGCAACTGTGTTGATAATAACATGCCCATGCGCGCTTGGCCTTGCTGTGCCAGTAGTGCAGGTGCTGGCAAGTGGCAAGCTTATGAAAAGCGGCACATTGATAAAATCTGGCAGTGCTCTGGAACGAATTGCAGGAATTACCCATGTGGTTTTTGATAAAACCGGCACATTAACCCTTGGCAAACCTGAACTACTACATAAAGAAGTTTATAGCATGGAAGAGCTGCAATTGGCAGCGTCAATGGCTGTGCATAGTAAACATCCACTTTCACGCGCAATTTGCGATGCTTACAAAGGAACTCTTATTGATATAGAAACTAAGGAAATAGCTGGTTTTGGCCTGCAAGCTATTTATAACGGCAAAACCATAAAGCTAGGCAAGCGCCAGTGGTGCGGGCCTGAATCTACTGATAAAGATGAATCACTGGAATTATGGCTTGCAGATGGACAAGAACAAACACGTTTTATCTTTGCCGATAAAATCCGCCTTGATGCAAAAGAAATTATACATAGCTTTAAGGATCATAAAATCCATACATTATTACTTTCAGGGGATAGGCAGGAAGTTGTCAAATCAGTAGCCGCAGAACTTGGTATTGGAGAATTTTATGCCGGACTTTCACCAACAGAAAAATGCCATAAAATAGAAGCATTGAAGCTATTAGGTGCAAATGTACTGATGGTTGGCGATGGCCTGAATGACGCGCCTTCCCTTGCTTCTGCCACAGTTTCAATTTCTCCGGCAAGCGCAATAGAAATCACCCAGAATACTGCAGATATAATATTCCAGGGCGATAAATTAAAGCCAGTCCTTAATATATGGGAAGTGGCTAATTTTACTCAGAAA
>DITJ01000033.1 GCA_002422795.1 Alphaproteobacteria bacterium UBA6187
TGATAGGCCGGGTGTGGAAGTGCGGTAACGCATGGAGCTAACCGGTACTAATAGCTCGATTGATTTAAATTGAATCGCTTACGAGTCGTATACAGCCCTAAGCTTGTAAAACATTTTACAAAGCAACTGCATACAGTATGTTCTTTAGAATATTCACAATGTGGTTGCTGACAGTTTACTGTCAGCAGCCACAGACTTAAGCCCGTTTGCTTAGTCTGGCGATCATAACGCGAGTGCCCCACCTGGTCCCATCCCGAACCCAGAAGTGAAACCTCGTTGTGCCAATGGTACTGCGTCTTAAGACGTGGGAGAGTAGGTAATTGCCAGGCTTAGCAAGCGGGCTTAATGCTTTTAAAATGCATAAAAAGGCCCCAAGGTAACACTTGGGGTCTTTTTTTATATTCAATTGTTATATGTAACAAATAAGAGTATAACGCTCCCTTCAATAATATTGAATGCGATAATACAAATGAAAACCTCAGCCTACCACCCCCATCACACCCAAATAATCTCCTCCATAATGGATGGCGATGCGGTTGCACTTAGCAGCTTTATCCAAACCATTCCGCCCAATTCACGCGCGGAGGTTCTGAATCTCCGCTATAGCGACGATAATTCAAACGTTACGCCGCTGGATATGGCTGCAAATATTGGCAATGCTGAATTTATAAAAATGCTGCTTGATTCAGGCGCGAATGTAAATGCGAAGGATAATGATAATAACACGGCGCTGCACTGGGCATCATTAAATGGGAAAGAGGCGGCGGTCAGGCTGCTGCTTGAAAACGGCGCTGATTTAGTAGAGAATTGTGTTGGCACTACGGCAATCCATGATGCAACTAAAAACGGTCATTTAGAAGTGTTTAAACTGCTTGTAGAAAATTTCCCTGATCAACTGAATAAACCCAATAAATATGGCAATACTCCGCTTATGCGCGCGTGTATTTTTGGCAGGGCAAATATAATTGAGCATCTGTGTAAAACTTATCCAAATGAAGCTTATGATATTGATTTAAATCATGAAAATAACCGTGGATTTACGGCTCTGGATATAGCAACTGGCAGGAAGCATGACGAGGTTATAAAATTGCTGAATGATGCGGTTTCATTATATGGGAATGTAGCTGAGCGTGGAAGAAGCTGGGGGAAAGAGAAAAATAATAAACCGGATCATTTTACAGAAAAAACCGACTGGCAGGAATTCCTGAAAAAACAGCCCATTGAAAAAGATACACGTGAGTTGTAATATAAACGCGGACACCTTAGCTTTTATCTCTAATAACATTAAAATCCCCTAGCGGGTCGGGTGTTGTATCCCCGACTTAATATTCATAGAGATAGATGACATATTAAGTGGGAAGGCATATATAGTAATGGAAAATATAAATTAATAAGGAATAAATCTGGCATGAACACAGGGGTATACAGCCCTAAGCTTGTAAAACATTTTACAAAGCAACTGCATACAGTATGTTCTTTAGAATATTCACAATGCGGTTGTTGACAGTTTACTGTCGGCAGCCACAGACTTAAGCCCGTTTGCTTAGTCTGGCGATCATAACGCGAGTGCCCCACCTGGTCCCATCCCGAACCCAGAAGTGAAACCTAGTTGTGCCAATGGTACTGCGTCTTAAGACGTGGGAGAGTAGGTAATTGCCAGGCTTAGCAAGCGGGCTTAATTCGTTTTAAATGCAAAAAAAGGCCCCAAGGTAACACTTGGGGCCTTTTTTTAATTTTAAGCTGTGTCTTTTACATTACTGCTGGGTAGCTTTTTTTTATTTGCGGTGCTCACGTATGAAGTATACGTTCCGCCCCTCAAAAACAAAGCTCCTTGCATTAAAGAAAAATACGTGAATAAACTATGTTAATAAGCTTATTATGATGGTTATTTATCTGGAAAAAATGGCTCTCCAAATGGAAGAGCTTCTTGAAATAGATGAGCTAGCATTGTGTGGCTGAAGACGACTCTCTACATTATTATACCAAGTGCCACCTAGTTTCGGTATAAATGCTTTTCCATCTGCGATTACGCTATCATGTTTATGAACTAAATTTGAAAAATCATCAGCAAACGGTAATACAAATTTCTCTATATATTCGTCAAAAAAATCTTTGTGAACTACGTCAATGGTAAATAATTTAGAACGGTCTGTACGATTATCGTCTTCATAAGATTCATGCTTTAATACCCTAACCCATGGAAGCATTTTATACTCATTTCCTGACTTCTTAACTTCTACACTAAACATTGGCGCATCAAGAACCGCAATTCCTAATAGTAGATTGCAGTCAAAATAGTATGCTGTTTTAGGCGGAATAGTAGAATTCTGAAAATGAATTAGTGATTTTAATAATGGCAATATTAAGCTATTATAGCTATCAGCCCCAGATAACTCTAGATCTTTGCCTTTACGTGCGCATTTGCTAAATGTACTAGAATATGCAGGAACACTTGAAAATATATGTTCATTAAGTTCTAGAGCGCTTTGTATCGAATGTGTATATGAGGATGTATCATCATCTGTTGTGATTTTAATTTTATTTTTTGCTAAGCCTGATATTAGAGGAAATTCCTTAAGCCATGGTTTATTCTTCGTTAAAAAGAATATATATGGAAGATCTGATTTTTTGCATTCAATAAGTAGGTTTAATATTGGCCTAACTCGAGAATCAATGTCACGCTTATAAAGATTTTTATATGCTAAAATATCAATAGTGCGCAGTTCTTTAGTATCTCTATCAATATAACTCCATTCTTCATTTATATAGAATTCCTTTATAAGTGATTCAGCAATAACATTTTGTAGTGGATAACCAGATTTTTCAATTGCATTAATCACCTGTGATTCTGTCAAGCCTTCAGAAAGTATGTTTGTTGCTGGATTATTTATATCCATAATTAAATTCCCCTCAGCAACTCCCCCAACTCCACCCCCAATGCCCTACATATTTTCAGGCAAGTTAATATGGTAGGAATGCGCTCGTTGTTTTCTATAAGGCCGATAGCCCTATCACTCATACCAATTCTTTCAGCTAATTTTGCTTGAGATAGATTTTGTTCAAGGCGTAATTCCTTGAATTTAAGGGCTAATTTCTTAACTGTTTGTTCTGATATTGTATCTCTCATGGAGAGTAAAATGACAGATTAGCTAAAAAAAGATAGCGAACTATAGTTCGCCGTGGTAATGTTAACGTAACTTATATAAAAAGGTATGTTATGAAAAATCTAATCTTTACTGCAAGTTTGCTTTTATCCTCCTGCGCAATACTCAATAACCCCACACCCACCCAGCTATGGGCAGAGTCCGAAGCTGCAAAATACCCTAAACAAGCACAAATAGACTATCTTAAATGCAGTTTCCTATGGCCCAACCAGCAATGTCTGCAAGATAACTGGAAGAAATATGGAGCGCCTGTAATAGATGAAAAATCCAATGAAGAATGGAAAATTAAAGCGCATGCTTTTATAAAAACTATGCAAGAGCAAGGTGCTGCGCAAATGCTGCGTGATAATGATCACCAATGCCAGCATATCCACTATTTTGATGATAGGCTATTTTCAAAAAGCAAACAGGCTATTTGCGATTCGGAATTCAAATATAAAATCAAATATAAAGCAGGTAATTGGAATATAAGTATTATTAAAAAATAATCCAATTAAGAAGTTTGTATTAATATGTATTCTCAACCTTCCATAAATAAACCATTTAACTTTCCATTAAAAAAGTTTATACTTAAAAAAGTAACAATAAGTTTGTCACCAAGCAGGTAGTAGAAGTGACTGAAAAATACCCCGAACGCCTCACGTATGAGGAAACGCAAAGTGGCCTGAACCGTGTAATCATTGAAGGCATGGCAAGCCAGAGTATGGAATCACTCACAAAAGGTGTATTCCTTGTGGGTCTTGCATTGCAACTTGGCGCTTCAAATTTTGTAGTAGGCTTGCTTGGTGCAATCCCGTTTCTTTCCAATTTATTCCAGATTCCGGCAATCCTGCTCGTAGAAAAATACCGCGACCGCAGGAATATTGTTGCAGCATGTTCCTTTGTGGGCAGGATGTTCTTGCTGGTGGTAGCGCTGGCTACATTAATCCCAGATAAGCAGATTGCACTTACCGTTGTGATATTTGCAGTGGCTATGCGTTATTGTTTCGGTGCGCTGGCAAATTGTGCCTGGAATTCATGGATGCGCGATTTAGTACCAAAGGTAATACTTGGTCAGTTTTACAGCAGGCGCATGTCTGTAACTACCATTGTTGCTGCGGTTCTTGGCCTTAGTGCCGGATTTTTCCTGGATTGGTGGCGCCATGGCCATAATGGTGTAAGTGTTCAAGGTTATTCATTGCTTTATGTGCTTGGTTTTGTGGCGGCAATGATAAGTTCTTTACTTATTTTAACAATCCCCCACCCGCGCCTGCGCGAGCCCGAAATAAAAATTTATTCGGGTAAATTTTCTTTCCGTCACATGATAAAAGAACCCTTGAAAAACGAAAATTTCCGGAAATTAATTTTTTTCCTCATGTCCTGGAACTTTGCTATTAACCTGGCAGCGCCGTTTTTCACGGTTTATATGCTAAAAACACTGCAATATGATATGATATTTGTGGTGGCATTAACGCTTATGAGCCAGCTTGTTAATGCATTTTCACTTAGAATGTGGGGAAGTAAAACAGATAAATACAGCAATAAAACCGTACTTAGAATATGTGGTACATTATTCGTATTTTGCATATTCGGCTGGACATTTGCAACTTACCCGGATAAACGCGAATATACAACAATATTACTTATTGTTTTACATATACTTATGGGCATAGCCCTATCAGGGGTTAGTCTTTCTACCGCAAATATTGCCATGAAGCTTACCCCAAGTGCAAAGGCAACTTCATATCTTGCTATCAATACGGTTATGACATCACTTGCGGCAGGTATAGCGCCGTTATTTGGTGGATTTTTTGCAGATTATTTTGAAGATAAAGTGCTTTCAATGGATTTTCACTGGCATGGCGCAACACAGGATATATTGATAAGCACTATGAATATAAAGGAATGGGGGTTCTTTTTCCTTCTTGCCTTTATCTTGGGTCTTTATTCATTGCGCCGCCTTGCGCTGGTGGAAGAAGAAGGGGAAGTAAAGGAGCATGTGGTAATACGTGAAATAATGATGGATACTGGCCGCATACTTAAATCCCTCTCTACAGTTGACGGCCTGCGTGACCTTACAATGGCGCCAATGGCTATGATGGTGAACCTGGTTAAGCGGAAAGCCAAGTAGTGCGCGAGTGGCTTCTTCTTTGCAAAATGCTATATAGAGCGATCCATATAAACCCGGATGCCCGATAATTCTTGAAGAAAGAAATTCTACGAATGAGTGGGGTATGAAGTGAATGCCCAGAACTCAGGCTATAGCGTTCTAACTTTTGAATGGCTGTTTTGTCATTGCGATGATGCTAACACTTAGTGAGTCAGAGTTAGCGTAGGTTTTTCACGCGAAACTGAGGTATGATGAAATAAAGTTTACTTATATTTCAACATACTGAAGGTTCGTCAATTTTATGAATCAGAAGAGCGCGATTTTGCGGGTGGCCTTCCAGATCTCACTTAAGAAATCCTCGTTATGTAGAGGTCTTTTGAAGAAGAGCGCTGGCTTATTAACTGATCTCCCGCGTAGTTACGCTCTTGCAGGGAGGTGTACTTCAGTACGCTTCCCTGCCTTGCGCCCATTTGGTTGGTAGAGAATAGTTACTCACCAACATTGTAAATGATTTCAACGCGCCTGTTTTGAGGCTCTTTTACGCCATCTGGAGTGGGAACAAGCGGCTCGCTTTCACCTTTCGCGTTGGTTTCTATTTGCTGCCTATCGCTACCAAGCTTAACAAGTTCTTGCGTAACCGCATCAACCCTGCGCTTGGAGAGTTTTAGATTATATGCATCTGATCCAGAGCGGTCAGCATGACCGGTCAGGCTAAAGCTTACGGCTCCTGTGTTTTTTTCTGCTTCCGCATTTGCTTTTTGTATAATTTCAAGGGCGCTTTCGGTAAGGGTGGCTTTATCAAAGTCAAAGAATACCAGATATGAACGCGAGCGGATGATAGCTTTCTTAGCGGGTTCTGCCTGAGCGACTGGCCGCGGCTCTTCAGCCACTGGAGCACCACAAGCATCCTGGCCTGTACTATCCCACTTAGTGCGGACGCAATTATCAAACGTATTTTTAATAACATTATTATTGATATCCCGCACTACATCCCTCGAATCCGCTTTCGCAGTACCGGACATAGTAGCAGCAACAACTGCAAAAATAGCTATATATTTATTAAGATTCATTAGACTCCTCCCCTTTTTTAGTAACTTATAATATTTCGTATTTTATTTCTGCCTGTTTATTTCTCAGTCTTATAAAATTTACATAAGTTTATTAGAATGAAAAGCAAAAAAATAATGGTAATTTACTGCACAAAAATCTGTACTTCGTTATATTTAATCGTTTTATTCTGCTGATATGTGGTGCGAATCATATTAGCAGTAACGCCATTTTCCTTAATCTGGTCAGTAATTTTTTTAGCAATAAATTTTGCATCATCGGAAAATAGCTTGTTTCTATTTTTATTTTTTGTATCCGGAGATATTGCCACCAGATCGAAGAAAACCGTAGGTTTTTTATCCAATGCCATTTTTACGGCTTTATCCAGGTTTTCCTCATAATTAACCGCATCGCTGTCGAAGCGTATAATCATTAATGGCTTTTCCTTGCCTTCAGCTAATGATAAATTTGGCGCAGAAAACACACCAAAAGTTACAAGAAATAAAAATACTGATAGAAGTAAATTGCGCATTGAATCCCCTAACACACTCATAAGTAATAATAATCACAAAGTATCTTTATGATAAGTCTTTTGCGGCCTAGTTTCAAGTATAATATTATTTATTCATTCCACTTGTATATGGTCCTATAATTTTGATTCTCCAGGCACTACATCATTCACTGCCTCATGGCTTTTTGCCGCCATCCTTGCGGCCGTTCCCAGCAAAGAATCGCGATGCTTGAGGAATAATAACTTTTCCGCATCAGCAAGCTTTTTTCCTGAGCCAGCATGCATTGCAAGAGGGTTTACATGATAACCTTTTTCAATTACTTCATAATGCAAGTGGGGGCCGGTTGATTTTCCGGTTGAGCCTACATAGCCAATAACCTGTCCCTGGCTTACTTTTGAACCGCGCTGTAATTTCTGCGCATAACCGTTTAAATGCGCATAAGCTGTTGTGTAAATACCATTATGGAATATTTTTATATATTTTCCATAACTTCCCTTACGCGTCATTTCAACAACAATACCATTGCCTGCTGCATATACAGGTGTTCCTGTTGGGGCTGCGAAATCAACGCCTTTATGCACTTTGGTAAAGCCAAGTATAGGGTGGTGGCGGCTGCCATAGCCTGAAGAAATGCGCGCACCGTTTACGGGTGTTTTCAGCAGCGATTTCCTGACACTTTCTCCATCTTCAGTATAAAAATCCGTGCGGCCTTCTTTGTCTGTGTAACGGAATATTGAGAATGTGCCACGTTCTACAACAAGATTTGTATATAATATATCGCCATTGCCTATTAATTTACCCTCTTCATTATAAAGCCCTTCATATAGCACTTCCAACTCATTTCCTTGCACAACATCCCTTTGGAAGTCTACATCATAGCTATACGCCTTCACAAGCTCGTTAAACATTTCATGGGAAAGCCCGGCATTCATTGCGGCAGCAAATAGGGTTGCCCCCACGGTTGCATGGATGTAAATTAACTTTGGCTGATTCTTACTTTCAAAAACATTTGCAAAGAAAATATCGCTATCTAGCCTTGTTACCTGTATTTTGGATTTACCCACCCTGATTTCCATAGATGAAAAACGTATTTGCTTTCCTTCTTCATCCATTATTTCAAAGTTTATTTTTATCTTTTGGCTGGCATTGAGTTTTTTGATGTCATAAACATTCTTTAGTTCATCAATAACATTAGCAGTGTCAGCTTTATTTATACCTACAGATAATAATAAGTCTTTAATGGATCCCCCCTCTTTCATTTCTACTGTTACGGAATCAAGGTTCTTTTCGGCCAGGGCAGGGCTATTTGCGCTGAGCAAGATTAGAATTGGGAGGATAATGCGGATAAGGAATTTATTTATGATCATTTTCAGCAGTCATATACTTTAGTCCAGCCTTCAAATAAACATATCCGGTGAAAGTTGTAAGTATAGCCGCAATCCACAATAGTATTTTTCCAAGAAGCACAGTAAGATGCGTGGATGTAATTTGCTCTACATCCGCAATGCTAGGCCCTTCAACACCAAGAAGAAGCAGGAATATTGCAGCCATTTGCACGGCAGTTTTAAATTTTGCCAGCGTGGAAACCGGCACACTTACATTAATTTCAGCGAGAAACTCACGAAGACCAGAAACTAGTATTTCGCGGCATAATATAGCAAGTGCTGGAATTATCTCCATCCCTGCAATACCATCAACATGGGTTAGCATTAATAGCGCGGTTGCCACAAGGAGCTTATCTGCAATCGGATCAAGGAAGCGCCCCAGGCTTGATTGTGCCTTTAAAATACGCGCCAGATATCCATCAAAATAATCAGTAACACTGGCAAAAAGGAATAATCCTGCCGCAACCCAGTGATAAAGCTTAGCTTCTATATAGAAAGATGCAATCAATATCGGAATTATGGCAATTCTTGAGATAGTTAAGATATTGGGAATGTTTTTGTTCATATTACCAAATTTATAGAAAAAGATATTGCTATTATATAAACAAATTATATCAGTGCAATTAAGCTGGCAAGCACGGATTTAAGTTTTTATAGTAAATTTTATAAAGCAGCGCCGTTTCCTTATCACTCCAGATGCTATGAGCGTGAGAAGCTGAGGAGTGCGGAGTGTGCTTAAGAATGCATGATCCCGCTAGGCTGAAATGCAATAAAGTTGACGATCAGATGCGTAATTGGAATTGTCTTGAAGACTTAAATCTCCACCAACTCACCATCTTTCAAGGTAACAATCCTATCCACTTTTTTTGCAAGGTCCATATTATGGGTTACCATTAAAACGGAAAGACCGATAGAGCGGGCAGTTTCAAGCAGAAGCCCGAAAACAATTGCAGCTGTGTGCGGGTCAAGGTTGCCAGTTGGCTCATCGGCAAGCAGGATGGATGGTTTATTTACGATAGCGCGCGCAATGGCAACGCGCTGCTGCTCACCGCCGGAAAGCTCAGATGGTCTGTGCTTCTCACGCTGTGCAAGGCCAAGGAATTTTAGCACCTCATGGGCGCGCATTGCCGCTTCTTTCTTTTTTGCACCGCCAATCATCTGTGGTATTATTATATTTTCCAGTGCGGAAAATTCAGGCAATAAATGATGGAACTGGTAAATAAAGCCAATTTCCTTTTGCCTGGTTTTGGTGCGCGCGGAATCACCCGCTTTTGCATAATCCTGACCGTTTATTATAATCTTGCCGGAATCTGCGCCATCTAATAACCCGGCAATTTGCAGTAATGTAGTTTTACCAGAGCCGCTGGGGCCAACAAACGCCACCACTTCGCCTTCTGCTATTTGCAGTGACGCATTTTTAAGTATTACCAGCTTTTCTTTACCCTGCTTATAGGATTTAGATACGCCCTGAAGTTCTAATGAATATTTTTTACTCATAACGAAGTGCCTCCGCAGGATCCTGGCGGGAAGCTTTCCAGGCCGGATATATTGTCGCAATAAATGAGAAGAACAGCCCCACAAACACCGATTTCATCACATCATCCGCCCGCACATCCGAAGGCAGTTCAGATAAGAAATATATCACGGGATCAAATAACCTTGTGCCTATCATTGCCTCTAACCATTGCTTTATTGTATCAATATTTAAGGCAAAGCTGATACCCAAAATAAACCCTGCAAGCGTGCCCGAAACCCCGATTGCCGAACCACACAGGAAAAACACCCGCATGATAGAAGCCCGGCTTGCGCCCATAGTACGGAGTATTGCAATATCGCGCCCCTTATCATTCACAAGCATAATCAGGCTGGAGATAATATTAAATGCGGCAATAAATACAATTAAAGTAAGGATTAAAAACATTACTGTGCGTTCAACTTTAAGCGCATTGAAAAGGCTGGCATTAATCATTTGCCAATCGCGCACCGCATAAAGCTGGTCTAGCTGGTTAAAAATGCCTTGCGCCATTATTTGTGATTTATCCGGGTCTTTTATCATCACCTCAATTCCGCTTACAGACTCAGGGAATTTAAAGAATACTTGCGCAGCTTCCAGCGGCATGAATATGCCCGATGCATCATATTCATACATACCAGCTTCAAATATCGCTGCAACTATATATCTTTTCATGCGCGGCATAGTGCCTATAGCAGTTGCGCGGCCTTGCGGAGAAATCAGAGTAACTTGGTCACCCACAGCAACACTTAAATTTGAGGCAAGCTGCTTACCTATCATTATTACGTCACTGCCCTTGAAATCCGCTAAAACGCCATCGACAACATGCTCAGATATAAGCGGCCTTTTCATCAAATTATCAAGGGTAATCCCCTTAACAATAACGCCTGTAGTAGTTTCGCCAGATATTGCCATTGCCTGGCCATCTATCACCGCGCTTGATGAAATAACGCCATCCATTCTGGAGAGTGTTTTTTCTATGGAAATGTAATCGCTAAGTGTGCGTTCATAGCCGGAAATAGTTATATGCCCGGAAAGACCAAGTATTTTCTTGGTAATTTCAACGCGGAAGCCATTCATTACCGACATAACCACAATTAACGTAGCCACACCCAGCATAATTCCGCCAAAGGAAAACCCTGCAATAACGGAAATAAACCCCTCACGCCTTTTAGCGCGCAAGTACCGGGAAGCCATCATTATTTCGAGTGGTGAGAACATTTTGTTACTATAATTCTTTTATTATTTTCTGGATATTTTCTAGTAAAATATGCAGGTCATTATCTGCAATATTCCACACCATATTAAAGTTAACCCGTGAATATTCATGAGCAATGATATTCCGCATAGCTTTTATTTCACGCCATTCAACACTTGGATACTTATTTTTTATATCTTCAGATATTTTAGCAGTGGCTTCGCCAATTATCTCAAGATTACGCTCCACAGCGCGATAAGTTTTAAGATCACGTATACCATCTGATACAAAAGATTCTATTTCTCCAATAGCATCACATATATCTTCAAGATAGATTAAATCACTTTTCACTTGCTTCATAGAGGAACAGAATCCTCGTCTACGAACTGTTTTAAGCGTGGTTTAATTGAACCAGATTCTACCAGATCAACATCCTCTCCAAGTAAATCTTCAAGGCTAACTTTAAGCCTGGCGAAATCCATAAGGCTTTTGTCTTTTTGAATATCAATTAATAAATCTATATCGCTCGATTTATTAGCTTCACCACGGGCAACCGAACCAAACACACGAATATTCCCGGCACCATATTGGTTAGCCAGGGCAATAATTTCCTGTTTATGGGTTCTTAAGGTTTCAATATCCATATCACTATAGTTTTAATTGCCAGTATGGCGTGAGTATATACACTTTAACGATAAACGATAAACGATAAACGACAAACTATAAACTACAAACGCTCTTAATTGCCGATTCAACCGATACCTCTTCCTTAAGCCCCGTTTTACGGTTCTTAAGTTCCACAGTGCCAGCCTTAACACCGCGCGGACCAACTGCAATCTGCCACGGCAGACCGATTAAGTCCATACTGGCAAATTTACTGCCTGCTGAATTATCAGTATCATCATAAAGCACTTCTATTCCTGCTTTTTCTAAAGCAATATACATTTCATCACATACTTTTGTGCAATCTGCATCATTGGCTTTCAGGTTAATTATACCAACCTTAAACGGAGTCACCGACTGCGGCCAGATTATGCCCGCATCATCATGTGAAGATTCGATTATAGCGCCAAGAAGCCTTGATACCCCAATGCCATAAGAACCCATGTTAGGGTGGAAAGACTTACCTTCCTTATCATTTATAAGTACATTCATAGATTTGGTATATTTATCACCAAAATTGAAAATATGGCCAACTTCAATGCCGCGTTTAGCCCTCAATTTATCGGCTGGAACAGGGCAATTAGCTGCATCATGCTTTTCATCGGCGGCAGCGT
Organism: Alphaproteobacteria bacterium UBA6187; assembly: GCA_002422795.1. Lineage (GTDB taxonomy): Bacteria > Pseudomonadota > Alphaproteobacteria > Rickettsiales > UBA6187 > UBA6187. Next base: position 12,186 of record DITJ01000033.1, read on the forward strand.
ATAATTTGCGAAGCGATGGCACATCCAATGTATCTTGCTTGAGCAATTCTTCAAATTCCACATCGTAATAAAGCGCACTTTCGCCTGTTTCTGCAAGTACCTGGAATTCATGGCTTAAATCACCACCTATTGCACCGTTATCAGCGCGCACAGGAATCGCGGTAAGGCCAAGGCGCTTGAATGTATTTAAATATGCAACATACATATTATCGTATGATGCCTTTGCCGATTCATAATCCATATCGAAGCTATAAGCATCTTTCATCAGGAATTCACGACCACGCATAACCCCAAAACGCGGACGGATTTCATCGCGGAATTTCCACTGGATATTATATAAATTAATCGGAAGTTCTTTATAAGATTTTACGTTATTCCTGAAAATATCAGTTACCACTTCTTCTGCGGTGGGGCCAAAAAGCATATCGCGTTTATGGCGGTCCTTTATACGCAGCATTTCCTGCCCGTAATCCTCATAACGGCCTGATTCCTGCCATAATTCTGCTGGCTGCAAAGTTGGCATTAATATCTCTATTGCCCCTGCTTTATCCATCTCCTGCCGCACGATATTTTCAACTTTCCTAAGGATACGCAGACCCAACGGCAGCCAGTTATAAATACCTGAGCCAAGCTGGCGGATCATACCGCTACGCAGCATAAGGCGGTGCGAAACAATGCTTGCGTCCGATGGAGTTTCTTTGAGGATAGGGAGGAAGTAGGAGGAGAGTTTCATAAAAATTTAAGATTTAAGATTTAAGATTGAAGATTGAAGATTTAAGATGTCGACTCTTTAAATCATAAATCTTAAATCTTCAATCTTAAATCCTTATCTACTCCCTCGGGCTCATAAAATCAAGATAACCATTACTCAGCAGGAAAAAAAATGTGAAAGTGAGTATGGCGGTTATTATTGTGGTGATAATTGCCTTCTTCAGCAGATTAGCGTTTTTAGGTGAGCTTACAGCATTACCCTTTTCCGGGCTTTCATCCCTTTGCACGCCAATAGGCAAGGTGATAAAGAATATCATCCACCAGATCATTACAAAGGTTAGGGTTACGGTTGCTGGGTTCATCTATTTAGCTATGCTTCCGTTACTTTCTTCCTTCCTTGATTTCATGCGTTTCATCCATGAGGTTCGTTCATTCATTTCCTGCCAGCCTTCTAAACTTCCAACGTAGAAACTACTTTTCAATGAAGAAGCACCATTCTCCAAAGTCGGTTTACTAGGTATTGCTATTGATTCACTAGCGGCACGCTCTCTTCCGGGCTGTCCTGCTATATTTCCCTTTGACATAAATACCCTTTTTAATAGTTATAATTTGATCGATGTAACGCTATATATACAATGGCAAATAAAAAGTCTATTGATTTATTGCATATTTTTCTTAAATTTATATTTTGCACGTATCGGAAAGTTATATACGTTACATTGGAAGCTAGTTTTTATCCCTCTGTACGCTTTGGCAGTGCGATAGAAACATCCTTCAGCATGCTCAATAAAAGTTAGGGGTGTTGCGGGGTTATCTGCTAATCCCGGCGTTTTGCCCTTCTTCAAAATCCTTAATTTTGATATATTTTAAAAATCCATCTTCAAACCGAACATCCATAACCCTTTTATCATATACCGGAATCGGAACCACGCCCGTATATTCCAAGCTAGACAGAATACTAACTTTTTGTACATCTCTGTATTTACGCAATATTTCCATTCTAAACCGCATTTCTTCTTCATGGCCTGGTGTGTTATTATGCGTCAATTTATTACGGTAATCCCGCTCTTTCTCTATGGCGAACTCTTCTTGCCAACTTATAAAATTACGCGCAGCATTGTTATATTTGTTAATCTCTCCTTCATTTCTCTTAAGCTGTTCTTCTTCTTCCTCCCTCATTCTTATATAAAGGTGATTGTTCATAATCTGCCAACATTAGAGAGTTAATAATTTAACAATTTAATCTGTATAACAATGTATGCACACATTGCTAAAAAGTCCATTAATTTATTGTATATTTCTTCTTAATCTCATATCCTCTTGTTATTCCATTTGATTAAATAGAGCTGTCATACTGAAATATAGAAAGCCATAAATTTGCTTGTTAAGTCAAAGTAATATGATTTTATCCCGGCCATTACTACAAATCCGCAGTCTAAGAACCTGTCTGGCGTATTTTTTGCTGATTCTTTCTTCGGCTTTAGCCAGTTCAACCTGGTTTGTGATATTAAGTTTATTTTCTAATGCCATTTTATATTCCCTCGCCACATTTCAAATATCTTGAACATTTAAGGACATATCTGTAAAGCTGTTTTATGACTTTTTATCTGTTAAGAAGCTGTTGGTTTCAACTCCCCTGTTGAGGGAGTTGAAGCCTGGAGACACTTCACAGTCAAAAAACATATCCTTAAAAGGTAACCATGATATCAAGCCCCACCATCAAAGCTACTCTAATCGGCTTCATCGCCCCACTTTTGTGGTCTATATACCCGGTACTTTCTGTTGCAATTGGCCAAGTTCCACCGCTTGAGATTGTTTCGATAGCCTTTTTTACATCATTTTGCTGCTCCCTTGTAATATTATTTATCCGCAAATCCAGCCTTAAAAACACTTTTTACCAGCCTTTTAAATATTGGCTTATCGGCGTTGGCGGAATATGCGGCTTTAATGTTTTATATATTTTTGCTCTGCAATCTGGCCCTCCGGCAGAGATATTTCTTATGGTAGTTTCCTGGCCGATTTTTGCAATAATATTTAGCAGCTTGATATTAAAAGAAATTTTACGCCCCTGGCACATTGCTGGCTGCGCTTTAGGATTTTCAGGAATAATTTTCATTGCCTGGCAGCAAGGTTTTTCAGGGTTTGAATTTGCCCATTTAAAAGGTTATATAGCCGCGCTCGCTGCCGCAATTATCTGGGCTTTATATTCTGTTTTAAGCCGCAAATATAAAAATATACCTATAGATATGGTAACTGCTTTTTGTGGAGCCACCACCGTTATTGCAGTAATATTGCATTTTAATCTGGAAACTACCGTTAGCCTTAGCTTTTATCAATTGTTACTTATATTTATTATAGGAATGGGTCCTTCCTGCCTTGCTTATTACGTATGGAACCACGGTGTTAAAAATGGTGATATAAGGGTGCTTAGCTCAATTTCTTTTATTGGTCATTTCATTGCCCTTTCCTTGCTTGTTTTAGCAGGATATTCGGAATTTAAGTGGCAAACAGCGATTGCTTGCGCTTTGATTGTTGGCGGTGCGATAACGGGCAGTTTGGGAATGTTTATGAAGGGGAGGTAGAGTATATACAAGCAAACCCCGCCTTTCGGCAGGGTTTTATTGTTTAATATCAAAATTACGACAGACCTTAGAATGCAAGCGGCCTAGGATCGCGTATAAAGTTTTTATATAAATCTTTATCAGCTTTAGATACCGAACCTTCTGAAGGAATTATTGTAGCCTTTATAAATATTACAGTTTCTATTGTATTTTCTGATTTATTTACTGATTTAAATGCATTGCCAAAAAACGGCACCCTGCTGATAACCGGAACTCCGGTATCGGTGTTAGCAACCTCATTCTTCATAAGGCCGCCCATCACCATAACTTCGCCACTTTTAATTTTCATTACCGAATCAAGTTCACGGACATCTATCACCGGTATTACACTTGTTACGGCCTCTTCATCGCTACCATTTGCAATATTTCTTTGGGAAGCAAGGGCAACTGCTGGATCGGCAATGTCATTTGCGGCATTTGTGGTTGTAAGTGTTGGCCGGATATTCATTGTAACTTCGTTGGTCTCCAGGTTTATTGACGGCTGGAGTGTCATTATAATGCCGATTGGCACGGTATGAAGCGTACTACTGATGCTGCTTGTTTGGCCCGGATCTGTTCCTGCTACAGCGGAAGAGGTTGTTTCTTCAACAGATACTGTGAAATAAACTTTATTCCTTGCAACAGTCATAACTGCTTGCTGGTTATTCATAGCATGAAGGCGGGGGCTGGAAATAGTATGTGAAGTACCAAATTTCTCTAACATCTTAACCAGCGTAGATAAAGAAGACCGATTAGAACCGATGCTAATCACACCGCTTGTTTCAGTGGATGAAATAGGATTAAAATTACCAGCCACTTTCAATCCGATATTTGCATCAGACAAAGTGCCCCAGTCTATACCTGCACTATAGCTTTTATCCAGAGTAACTTCTACTATTTTAGCCTCAATAAGCACCTGGGAAGATACATTCTTTTTTACGAAATTTAAATAAGACTCAATATTATTATGCTGCCTTGATGTAGCAACCACCGATATTATACCGGCCTGCCTATTAATATTAACAGAACTTTGAGTAGCAGCGGTTGAAGGGGCTGCTCCATCTGTGGTACTGGCAGCAGAGCTTGAATTGTCATTAATCATACTCGCAACCGTGGTTCCAACCGATCCCCATAAATCACCTTCGTAACTGGAGCTTATCTGACTGGAGGATCCGGAGGTTATATTTCCACCACCAGATGAGCCGCCACCGGACGAGCTGCTACCAGAATCACTACTTGAACTGGAACTTGAGCTGCTGGAGTCACCTGAGCTGCCAGAAGAGCCGCTGCCGCCAATAACATTAGTGCTAACACTTACACTTCCGCTACTGGAGCGCACAATATTCAGGAAGTCCGTAACGTAATTAACCTGATAAGGAACGTCACGCATCATTCTTATGGCGCCATTTTTACTTTCATATTTTAAGTTACCAAGATCAGCTACCTGTTTTATCACCTCATTAAATGGCCTGTTTGTAGCTTTAAATATTATCCCCCCGCTAATGCCCGGATCAATTTCCATATCAACATCAGCAAGCCTGCCTAATTCTATTAAAACATCTTTAAGCGGCACATCTTCAGTTATTGATATTGAAACCAGCTTATCAGGGCCGGCTTCGGGAGGGGTTGGCGCAGTTAGTATCTCTGCGGCATCGGGAATAGAAGGCTCCTTTGTGGAATCTTTACTTCCTTTATGATTTTTACGATTTTTTTCTTGTTCGGCTAATGTTGGCGGGAGGAGTTTATCTTCATAATCTTCGCGGCTTAGATTGGAGTAAGGATCAAAAACATCCCTGATAACATCTTTTTTCTTTGAGTCGCTGCTGCATGAAAGCAATGCAATGCTTATAACTGGAACAAGAATCAGATTAATAAAGCGATGGTTTTTATTTTGTTTTTTATTCATAGCCTATACCTTAGCCTATATTTTTCCTTACTAGGAACCCTGCATACACACATGCTTAATCATAAAAAATAACAAACTTTACAAGTAAATTCAACACATACTTGTAAAATTCAATTATATATTGTTAAATCTTTTATACAATATAATAATGTAAATTATTCGTAATAATAAAACAGATTTACCGAATATTCCGGGAATAGTAAACATAGCAGCATTGAAGCCGCTAGGGCGGGGCCGAACGGGAACTCATCTTCTTTTTTTATTTTCTTCCAGACAGACGAAAACAGCACCCCCATAGCACCTGAGAAAAACAAAAAAGGCATAAAATACTTCACGCCAAGGAACATGCCGGCAACGGCAAAGAATTTTACATCTCCCATCCCCAAGCCTTCGCGTTTTTTCCATAACCAGAAGCCATAACGCAAAGCAAGTGCAAAGCCCAGTCCAAATAAAGCGCCTGAAAAATATTGAGACACTTCAGAATCAAGTGAGTAACGATATATAATTCCAAACAGCAATATTGCGATTTGAATTTCATCTGGAATAATCCTGTGCTCAAGATCGGTAACAATCATTATCACCAAGCACACTACCAAACCCAACATCGCCACGGCCGTAAGGCTTACGCCAATTTTTAAATATACAATGGCAAATAATACCGCCATAGCAAGTTCCGTAAGTGGATAGCGGCTGCTGACTTTAACCTTGCAATATCTGCATTTGCCGCAATTAATAGCCCATGAAAACACAGGAAAAAGGTCAAAGAACCCTAGTTTATGATTGCAGGAGGTGCAATGCGAAGGTTTAAAAACAGTATCTTCTTCCCTGGGCAGGCGGTAGCTGGCCATGGTGGCAAAGCTTCCAAAAAGCAGGCCAAATACAATAAAGACCGGCAATCCAATCCGGAAATCTTGGAGTAGTTCTATTATTGCTGTAATTGAAAAGTCCATGCGCGTATTAAATAACCTCAGTTTTGGATAGCTATAAAAGATTTTAGTGCTGGTTTATTGGTAGAAGTTTGGTAAGCGACAAGGGCTGAAAGCCAGTTAATAAGTGCATTTACTGGGGGGTGATGTCTTGTGTGTTCGATTTTCATGCCTATTTTTAGTTTCTCAAAGGCGGTTTCAACCATGAATCTTTTTCGTAAGATAACTTTTTCCTATAATAAAGAATGCTTGATTCTAATCGGGAGTTTACAACAGAATGAGTATAAATAAAATATTTAAAGCATTTATAGCCTGATAAATGATAGCAAACCATTAGGCTAAAAAACTCGGAAACCGAAAGTTGCGGCTGCCGACGCTTCTGTCCAGAAGATTAAGAAATCAACTTTGCTGACTCCTATTTCTCATACAACTTGCAAAATTCATCTATAAATAATGTATCGTACTTCATGGCTAAGCTACCTGCGTTATACTTAAAGACTCCACAGTTAGCTTAGCCATTTCAATTGCTTATTGCAAGAACCTATCCAAGGCTGGGATTGGTTAAGCTGCCTTTAATTAGAAAGAATAATCTTTATGTATTAGCTTCCGCTTGCAACTTTTGCAACTTCGGCCGCAAAATCTTCCTCAGCTTTTTCAACACCTTCACCAAGTGTAAAGCGTATATAGCCAGTGATTTTTGTTTCGCCACCAATTTGTTTTTCAGCTTCTTTCAAAGCATCTTTAACAGCAGTTTTGCCATCCATTACAAAAGCCTGCTCAAGAAGAACAACTTCAGAGTAGAACTTACGGATACGGCCATCAATCATTTTCTCGATCACAGCCTCAGGTTTTCCTGAAGTGCGTGCCTGGTCAGTAAGGATATCACGCTCACGGGCAACCAGTGCTGGGTCAAGGTCTGTAACATCCAGAGATTCAGGTTTGATAGCTGCAATATGCATAGCAACCTGCCTGCCGAATTCAGCAGCTTTATCTTTATTACCAGCAGTTTGCATAGCAACAAGAACGCCAACTTTACCCAAATTAGTACCGATAGCATTGTGGATATAAGGAACTATTACGTCACCTTTAATTTCAGCAGAGCGGCGAAGCTGCATGTTCTCACCAATTACCCCAACTAAATTAGCAATTTCAGTTGCAATTGTAAGGCCAGTTGCAGGATCTTTAGTTTCTTTCAAAACTTCAAGTTCGCTGGTAGTGTTAAGTGCAACATTGGCAATATTTTTAGCAAGTTCCTGGAACTTTTCGTTCTTAGCAACAAAGTCTGTTTCTGAGTTAAGCTCAATAACTACAGCTTTGCCAGCGCCAACAGCGATTGCAACAAGTCCTTCAGCAGCAACACGGCCTGATTTTTTGGCAGCGGCAGCAAGGCCTTTTTTACGTAGCCAGTCTATAGAAGCTTCTGGGTCGCCTGCATTTTCAATAAGTGCTTTCTTGCAATCCATCATGCCAGCACCAGTTTTTTCACGTAGGTCTTTAATAGCGGCAGCGGTTATTTCAGCCATGTTATATCTCCATATTATTTTTGCAAATTATCTAATCCAATAAACACTTGGATATTTATTCTGAATTTTTTGTATTAGTCTCCGGCAATTTGCCAGATTAGTTATAGATAGTAAGCAGTATAACGGATAAAATATTACTATTTAACCGTTATACTCGCGAACTATTATACTACTACTTTTTAGCAGAAGGTTTTCTATCATTAGCTTTATGCGGCGTGTTACCAGTTTTTTTGCCAGCAGGGGCTTGATTAGCATCAGAACCTTCAGCGTCATATTTAGCAAAAGTTTCTTCTGCAGTTGGAGCTTTTTTAGCCCTTGACCTGTTATCATTTCTTGCAGGAAGCTGGTTAATATTTAAATCAGCTATGCTACCAATATCAACGCCGCCAGCGCCAAGACTTTCCTGGATTCCGGCAAGAGCCGCATCAGAAACTAGTTTGCAATAAAGGCGGATAGCGCGCGTAGCATCGTCATTACCAGGAATCGGATAGCTTACGCCTTCAGGGCTGGAGTTACTATCCAAAATAGCAATAACAGGAATACCAAGCTTCCGTGCTTCGCTTAGGGCAATTGATTCTTTGTTAGTATCGATAATGAATAATAAGTCAGGCTTGCCACCCATATCCATGATGCCGCCTAGGAACAAGCGCAATTTATCAGCCTGTCTCTGAAGGGAAAGAATCTCTTTTTTCTTCAAGCCTTCAGCATCTTCGCCAGTAAGCCTTGCTTCGATATCACGAAGAGTTTTAATTGATTTGGAAACTGTGTTCCAGTTAGTTAACATGCCGCCTAACCAACGGTGGTTAACATAATATTGACCGCAACGAGTAGCAGCTTCAGAAATCTGTTCAGATGCCTGGCGTTTTGTGCCCACGAAAAGAACGCGGCCGTTTTTACGAACAACATCATAAACTACCTGTAATGCCTGGTGAAGCATAGGTGCAGTTTGCTGAAGGTCGATAATATGTGTGCCGTTACGGCTACCGAATAGGTATGGAGCCATACGTGGGTTCCAGCGCATGGTTTTGTGACCATAATGCACGCCAGCTTCAAGTAGTTCACGCATAGTAAATTTAGGTACAGAGCTCATAGTTTCCTCATAAGTTTTTTAAAAAATTTAACCGCCACGGAAAATACAACCCTGAAAAATTACAGGGCACTTGTAAGGATATATTCCGTGTGTGAATTTCCCCAGAGCCTACTGGCAATCTAATTGTTATGGGCTGCAAATGCCAGTTTTGCTGCGCTCCTATGCTCACGTATGTTTAATACGCTACGCTTCGGTGCTCGCAAACCCAACATTTTCGCCGCGTAACAATTAGATTGCCAACAGGCTCTTTAAAAAAGGGAGTGTTGCTTATATAGTAAAGTTTATTGTTTTTCAAGGGTAATTTTATACCACCGTAAAACGCCGTGAGCTCTAGAGAGATCTTTTGGTAAATTATTTGCGCTGTTGTCATTCCAGAATTTAGAAAACATTGGATTTGCATCTTTGCAAATCCTAGGTTTTATTAATATCTGGAATCCAGTTTATATAAATTAAAAGCTCTTGATCTTTAAGTGTTTTTAGTGACTGGATTCCAGATAGCAAGTTCGGCTAACTCATGAAAGCGGCTAAAGAAGCCTGTTTCACGAGCAGGCCTCCCTAGCTTCTGGAATGACAAAACCTGCTAATTCGCTGCAGGCCCTAAGAGCCACTACCTTTTAACCTATGTAATATTTTAACAGCAATCTCATCAAAAATCGCGCCCACCTTCGATGTTGCATCCGCGCCCGCAGGTTTGCCGTTATCGCCGCCTTCGCAGATTGATTGCATTAAAGGGATCTCCCCTAAAAACTCAAGCGACTGATTATCGGCAAGTTTTTTTGCGCCATCTTTTCCAAAAATATAACTACGGTTGCCAGATTCTTTATCCTCAAAATAGCTCATATTTTCGATGATCCCTAATATAGGGATATTTACCTTGCGGAACATGTCCATGGCTTTGCGCACATCGGCAAGCGCAACATCCTGCGGGGTGGAAACCATTATCGCGCCGCTTACAGGGAAATTTTCTGCTAGGCTTAATTGTATATCCCCGGTTCCTGGCGGCATATCAACAACCAGATAATCCACCTTCTCCCATGAAACGCCGTGGAATAATTGGTATAAAGCTTTAGTCGCCATCGGCCCGCGCCACACAGCAGCCCTATCTTCATCAATTAAATTACCCATAGACATAGCCTGCATATTGCCAGCCTTAAAGGGTGTTAGGCGCTTATAGCCATCAACTTCCGGCTTGCCTTTTAGATTCAGCATTTTAGGGATTGAAGGGCCGTAAACATCGGCATCAAGTATGCCAACGCGGCTTCCGGTGCGTGCAAGGGATATCGCCAGGTTCACGGCCACCGTAGATTTGCCAACCCCGCCTTTTCCAGCTGCAACCAATATAATTTTCTTAACCCCAGGCACAGGATTTTTTGCCGGGCGCGGCAGCATATCCACCTTAGCGGACTTTGCTGTTTCTGCCTGCTGCCTTTCTGATTTTGCAGGCTGCTCGCCTCTGGTCGTTGTAAGCACCGCCGTTACCTTCTTAACCCCGGCAAGTTTTTTAACTGCCGTCTCGCATGATTTACGCAAATCTTCCATATTATTTGCGCCGCTTGCATCAACTTCAAGTGCAAAACCCACAGAATCACCGCGCACTACCACGGAGGAGACAATCCCCGCAGTTACAACATCTGCATTATTACTGGCCTTTATGGTTTGTAAGGCTTCCAGTACATCTTCTTTCTTTATCATGTCTTCCCTTGAAATATGGATATATTACATTATATATGTTGCTAGTTGCTAGTTACTAGTAGTTAGTGATAGTTTAGAAAAAATTTACTAACTAATTATACCAGCAACCAGAAACTAGCAACTAGTAACTAATTTTAAAGAGTAAACCGGATGCCTTGGGACGAAAAAGGAAATGAAGGGAAGAACAATAACCCCTGGGGGCAGCCGCCACAGGCTCCAAGTAGCGGCAAGAAGCAGCCAGAGCAGCAGCCACAAAACCCTGATATAGAAAAAATATTTTTAAAGGGTCAGGAAAAAATCCAGAGCCTGCTTAAGAATATGAACAAAGGCACCGGCGGTGGAAATGATGGTGGAGATAAAGGCAATCCATTTAAAGGCGATTTTACCAATAAGGCCGTAATAATTGCGGTAGCTGCAATTATATTTGTGGTATGGATTTTATCAGGCATATACACTGTAAATACTAAAGAAGCCGGTGTTGTTATAAGATTCGGTAAGTATGTACGCACTTCAACTCCCGGCCTTAACTGGCACTGGCCTACCCCGATAGAAAAAGTAATAAAACTTAGCGTAACAGACCGTTACCGCACTGAAATAGGCGGCCGCAGCGAAAAAACTTCCTCCCGTAGCAAAAGCAGTGCAAAGGCAAGTGATGAATTATTAATGCTTACAGGGGATGAAAACCTTGTTGATGTAAATTTCGAGGTGCAGTGGCAGATTACCAATGCTGAAAAATTCCTATTTAATGTTTACGACCCACAGCTTACGGTGCGAAATGCCGCAGAAAGTGCTATGCGCGAGATGATAGGCACAACTCCGCTTAGTGAGATACTTTCAGAAGGGCGCTCTATCTTGCAACAAAAAACCAAGGAGCTCTTGCAAAGCACCCTTGATTCTTATGGTGCCGGAATCAGTATTGAAACTATCAACATGCGCGGCGTTCCGCCTACCAGCTCAATTAAGGTGGATAATATCATCACCGGGGATGATGGCGAGATGAAGTCGGAAACTATAAATACGACCGTTGACCAGGCATTTAAGGATGTGCAAGCGGCGATAATAAATAAGGAAGAGATAATCAACATGGCCATTGCCCGTGGCAATGAGGTTATACCTGAGGCGCGCGGCCAGGGACAAAAATTAATCCAGGAAGCGCAAGGATATAAAGAGCAGGTAATTGCCAAGGCTCAAGGTGAGGCAAACAGGTTTAATGCTGTTTATAATGAATACAAGAAATCCCAGGACGTTACAAAGAAACGTATGTATCTTGAAACCATGGAGCAGATTATGGAGGGCATGGATAAGATTATAATTGATGGCAAAAGCAATGGTGTACAGCCTTATATGCCATTAAAAGAATTGGGAGCAAAGCAATGAGATTTGATATAAACAAGATTTCCCCGAAACAAATTGGTATAGCTGCGTTTATTCTTGTTATACTGGCTTTTAACTCATTTTTTATAGTAGGGCAAACCGAGCAGGCATTGGTTATAGAATTCGGTCGTCCGGTAAAATTCAAAGATGGTGATAAGGAGGTGAGTTATATAAATACTCCCGGCCTTAAAATGAAAGTTCCTTTTATCCAGAATGTTGCATTTTTTGATAACCGCATCCTTGACTTTGAAGCAACGGATAAGGAAATTTTTGATTCTGAAAAGAAAACCCTTACCGTAAATGCCTTTGCAAAATATAAAATTGTAAACCCGCTCGCGTTTTATGAAAAAGTTACCGACATAAACGGGATTAACTCTAAGCTGGACAAGATATTTGAAGCATCCTTGCGCGATACAATTGGTGAATATCCTTTAAAGGCGCTGCTTACTGATAAACGCCAGGAGATAATGCATAAAATCCAGGAAGGCGTAAGCACTAAAGTGGCGGATTTTGGTGTTGAGATAAAGGATGTAAGGATAGTGCGTGCCGATTTGCCGCGTGAAAATAGTGAAGCTATTTTCAAACGCATGTTTGCAGACAGGAACAAGGAAGCACGTGAATACCGCGCACAAGGTAACGAGCAATCCAAGGTGATAATTTCAACTGCAATGAAAGAATCAACAATAATCAAGGCAAATGCTGAAAAAGAGGCGCAAACAATCCGTGGTGAAGGTGATGCTACTGCAAGTAAAATCTTCTCTGATGCTTTCAGCAAAGATCCTGAATTCTATAATTTTTACCGCTCTATGCAGGCATATAAGAAATCTATAAAGAAAGAAGATACACGTGCCTTCCTTTCACCAGATAGCGAGTTTATGAAATATTTCTGGGATGAAGATGGAAGTAAAAAGAAGTAATGGGTGATGGGGATGCAAGTGGTTAAGGAGTGCGCTGGTATATAATATCTTACCCATCACCTGTTACCCAACACCCATCACCATTTTATAAACAATGAGGGAAATATGGCTAAAATCATGATGAACCTGACAAAAACTTTTGTTGCTGCCGGTGTATTGCTGTGTGCAACTATTGCAGGTGCAAAAGAACCCCCGGCTTCATTTGCTGATCTTGTTGATAAGCTAACCCCTTCAGTTGTAAATGTATCTTCAACACAAACTGTTGAAGGCGCGGATAACCAGCTTGAAGGCTTATTTTCCGACCAATTCCCCGAAGGCTCCCCATTTAAAGACCTTCCGGATATGCTTGAAAAATTTTATGGGCAGAAAGGATTGGATTCAAGCCCGGTGCCAAGAAAGGCAACATCACTTGGTTCAGGATTTGTAATAGATCCAGATGGTTATATTGTTACCAATTACCATGTTATTGAGAAATCGGAGGAAATCACAGTAACATTCAGTGATGGAACTACCGCGAAAGCTAAAGTGATGGGAAAGGATTCTAAAACCGACCTTGCCCTTTTGAAAGTTGATACAAAGAAAAAGCTTCCCGCACTTGAATGGGCAGATTCAGAAAAGGCCCGCGTGGGTGATTGGGTTATGGCAATCGGCAACCCTTTTGGCCTCGGCGGTTCGGTATCTGTAGGAATTATTTCTGCAAGGGCGCGTGATATAAATTCAGGCCCGTTTGATGATTTTATCCAGACTGACGCGGCAATAAACCGTGGCAATTCCGGTGGGCCACTATTTAATATGGAAGGAAAGATTGTTGGCGTTAATGCCGCAATATTTTCTACATCAGGCGGTAATATCGGTATTGGCTTTGCCATTCCGGCATCTATGTCCGCCCCTGTAATAAAGCAGTTAAAAGAGGAAGGGCGCACGCATCGCGGCTGGCTGGGCGTTAAAATCCAGACTGTAACTGCGGAAATTGCAGAAAGCCTTGGTCTTAAAGATGAGCAGGGTGCGCTTGTGCTTGATGTTACCAAAGACAGCCCTGCCGCAAAGGCAGGCGTGCTTGCAGGTGATATTATCACCAGTTTTGATGGGCATGATGTGCAGACTATGCGTAAATTACCGCGAATAGTGGCCGATACAAAACCTGGCCGGAAAGTTCCTATGGAAATCTTACGCAAAAGCGAAAAGAAAACCCTTCTTGTAACCATTACTGAGTTAGAGGAGGATGAAGACACTAAAACCACTGAATCTTCTGCGCCAGAGAGTAAAAAAGAAGATGCTATTTCTGGCACCAGGAAAATCTATGGTATTGAGCTTGCGGCTCTGAATGCCGATTTAAAGAAAAAGTTCAATATAGATAGCGCATCCGGTGGCGTGGTTATTGTTAGCGTCGATAAAACCAGTGACGCAGCCCAGAAAGGCTTGCAGCGCGGTGATGTTATAACTGCGATTAACCAGGAAGATGTAAAAGACCTGCCCAAAGCTATCAGCCTTCTTGAAAAAGCAAAGGAAATGAAGCGCAAGTCTGTCCTTTTATTGGTAAGCAGGGCGGGTGATACCAGGTTTGTGGCGGTTAATATAGAGGGTAAGTAGAAAAATTTAGACACTTAATAATTACCATTATACACCTAAACTGCGAATAGAGCACGTGTTCCCGCGAAAGAAGGGAATCCAGGAGAATTATATCAAATATACAATTGGTTATGTATAGAAAAGAACTGGATCCCCGCCTGCGCGGGGACACGTGCCAGATAACAAAATAATGGAGAATTCTAAAGTAAAGTTACTAGTAAAGTTACTGTAGAGTTCTTCTGGGTTTCGAGGTGACAATTGCTAGAATCGGTAAAATATAAGCAAAAATCCTAGAATAATAGACATAAACATTCAGCAGGCATTAATGAAAACAAAAACCACATACGACGTAGTTCCATATTCAAGTTACCCATATCCTAACACCCACCCGGAAAGGCTTTACACAATAGGTAAGCTTTTTGGAATGCAGCCTGTTAATTTCAAGAAATGTAAAGTGCTTGAACTTGGCTGTGCCAGCGGCGGGAATATAATTCCTTTTGCCACTATGTTTCCTGAAAGTATATTTGTCGGCATTGATATTTCAGATGCGCAAGTAAAGCAGGGGCAAAAACATATTGAAGGGCTTGGTCTTTCCAATATCACCCTTAAAACTATGTCTATAACTGACATAAACGCAAAGCTTGGCAAATTTGATTATATCATAGTTCACGGTGTACTTTCCTGGGTTCCAAAGGATATTCAGGATAAAATCTTTTCGGTATTTGCAAAAAACCTTGCCAAGAATGGCATAGCATATGTCAGCTATAATAGCTTGCCAGGCTGGAATTCTATAAAAACTATCCGTGACATGATGCTGTTCCATACCAGGGATTTTGAAAAATCAGAAGATAAAATCCGTGAAGCCAGGTTGTTACTAAAATTTATTAAGGAAGCTAATCCTGGCTCCAAGACGGCTTATATGCAAACTATAAATGACGAAATAGAATTGCTGGAAAGTAGTGAAGATGCGCATATATTATATGACCACATGGGAGAGTATAATGAACCATTTTACTTCCACCAGATTGCGCAAAAGGCCAATGAAAATAAGCTGCAATATCTTGGTGACACTTCCATAGCAAGTATGTTCCCTGGAAATTTCCCGCAAGGAATTACAGAAACTCTTTCCAAAGCTTCCGGGGATGTTATAAAAACCGAGCAATATATTGATTTTATCAGGAACCGGCGCTTCCGCACCAGTCTTTTCTGCCATCAGGATATAGAATTAAACAGAAGCCTGGAGCCTAAGTGCCTTGAGGATTTTTATATACTGGCACAAATTAGTACAAATGAAGATTTAAGCAAAATAGACCTTACAAGCCGCAAGGAAATTGCAGTGGAGTTTCGCGGCAATGTAAAATTTGCAAGCGCAAACCCTGCGGTAATTATTGCCTTAAGGATATTGATAGAGCAAAAAGGCAAGCCTATTGCAACAAAAGAATTATTGAACAAAGTTTCAGAAATCTCTGGCCCTGCTGCAAATCAAGCGGTAATACAAAAAGTTATATTAGAGCAGTTTTTAAGATTGGTTCTTGCCGATGCTATAAGTATATATTCATATCCTGGAAAATTTATTACTGAAATAACTGAGAAGCCAAAAGCTTCGGAGCTTGCAAGATACCAGGCGGCAAATAATACATGGATAACCAACCAGAAAGCCGAGCGCCGGAACGTTGACCTTTTTAACAGATTGCTTTTAGGGCACCTGGATGGCAATAATAATTTTGCCGATATATTGGAAAAAATGCTAAAACATGTGGAAAATAATGAGTTGGTTATAAATATAAATGGGAAAAAAGCTGTTGATAGTAATCAGCTGCGTGAAGTTTTAAGGGTGATGATTAAAGAAAATATAGGAAATTTAGTTCCAAATGCGGTTTTGGTGGGGTAGAGGGTGTCATTAAATAGAAATATATTCCCGCTTATTTTGTTAATAGTACTGCTTACGGGCTGTGCTTCATTATCTACAAGGTCAAAAGATGCTGATACTATTGCTGCAAGCGCAGGAATGCAAAAGCAGGAAATTGATACCGGCAGTTTTATCCTCACAAGCTATTATAAAATAAACGATAAGAACGCGCCTGTTAATATTTATATTGAAGGGGATGGTTTTGCCTGGGCATCTAAGCGGGAGCTTTCAGCCAACCCAACCCCGAAGAATGCATTTACATTGCAGCTTGCTGCAGAAGATCCTTCAAAAAATGTTATATATATAGCCAGGCCCTGCCAATATACATCCTTTGAGAAAGATAAATTATGTGAGCCTAAATATTGGTCTGGCAGCAGGTTTGCGGAAATTGTGGTAGATTCTGTAGATAAAGCAGTATCGCATTATGCAGCCATGCAGCCCAAGCCGGAGATAAATTTGGTTGGGTATTCGGGAGGGGCGGCTGTAGCTGTGTTTGTGGCGTCAAGAAGGAGTGATGTTGTAACACTTCGGACTATAGCCGGGAACCTTAATCATGACGCTGTTAACAGGTACCATAAAGTAGAATTTCTTCAGGATTCATTAAACCCTATTGACGTAGCCGGAAAACTTGCTAGTTTACCCCAATATCATTTTGCAGGTAGTGAAGATAAAATAATTCCTGTATCGGTGATTAAAGAATTTGCTGAAAAAGCAGAACAAGGCCTCTCATGCGTGAAGGTTAGTTCTGTAAATGGGGCAACGCATTATTCAGGCTGGAAAGAACATTGGAAGGAGCTTTTAGCTCAGCCGGTTTCTTGTAAGCCCGTTTTAAGAAAATTATAAAATAAAGGATGAAATAATGAGTATGAGAAAAAAAACCGGCTTTCAAGTTAATAAGCAAACTATAATTGTGTCATCAGCCGTTGCTGCAATTATAGTTATTGCCCTGGGATTCAAATTCTTAGGTGCGGAAGATTCTGCAAAATTATATAATGATAGCCCGGTAATTGCTAAAGTGAACGGCCAGCCTGTTTACCAGCTTGAAGCAGATAATATCGTAAAGTCAATAGTTCCGCCAAGTGAAGGTAAACAACTTTTATTTACTGACCTTGATGAGAAATCAAAAGCAATGGTGGTAAGGGAAATTGCCGCACAAAGGGCAATGGCTGATGAAGCTAAAGATAAAGGCCTTAAAGAAAGTGATGAAATTAAACGTAAAGTTTTTGAATATAAAAATAAACTTATAAGGGATGAGTTGTTATCCAAATTTGCAAATACTGAAATCAATCAGGAAAAATTGCAGGCAAAATACGGTGAAATAGAAAAAGCAGTGAAAGGTAAGCCGCAATTAAAAGTAAGCCATATATTAGTTGGCTCTGAAAGTGAGGCCACTAACGCATTAAACCTTTTGAAAAAAGAATCTTTTGCTAAAGTTGCCAAAGAAGTTTCACAGGATGGCGCAACTAAAGATCGTGGCGGCGATTTAGGCTACCTACTTATCGGCACTATGGATCCTGATTTTGAAAAAGCTGCACTTACCCTTAAACAGGGTGAAACGTCAGGCCCTGTAAAATCAAAATTCGGCTGGCATATTATAAAGCTTGATGACAAAAGAATAGCAACGGTTCCTGCCTTTGAAGCCTTACAGGGCAGGATAGCCCAGGATATTTATAATGAATCTTTAAAGAAATATGCTGATGATTTACTTGCAGATGTAAAAATTGAACTAGTAGCTTCTGAAGAAAAGAAAGAAGATGCCAAAACTGATAATGCAAAGCAAGATGTTAAGCCTGTAGAAACTGAAGAAACTAAAGAAGAGCCTAAAGAATAATTAAAATACAAAGAAAGCCCCTGTGAAAGCCGGGGCTTTCTTTTATTCAAACCAAATACATGACTATAGCGTTTTCGCTTTTCAACAATCATAGAAAATCGAAGCGATGTGTAGTAAAACTACATGAGACTATGATTGCCGCATGATTATTGAAAATGAGAAGTGCTATATTAAACAACGAGATAGTATAGTTATATCTGCGGCCGAGGAAAAAGACTTCCGGCAAATTCAAGAAATCTACACCCATTATGTTTTAAACGCCACCGCAACGTTTGAAGAAAGCCCGCCATCCCATGCAGAAATGCTTGCGCGGTGGAAAATCTCCACTGAAAAATCCTTACCCTATGTTGTCGCCCGAAATGGCGAAGAGATTATGGGCTATGCCTNNGCCTACCGTTTTACAATTGAAGAATCAGTATATGTAGCCAAAAGTCACCATGGCCGTGGCGTAGGCAGGAATTTACTTGGTGAAATCATCAAACAATGCGATAGAGATGGCTACAGGCAAATGCTGGCTGTTATTGCCGGAACAGATAATGCCGCATCAATAAAACTCCATGAAAGCCTTGGTTTTATACAATCAGGTTTACTTAAAAATGTAGGCTTTAAATTCGGCAAATGGCTAGATACAATTATTATGCAAAAAGTCCTTTAAGAATCCTTTCATAAACGTATCTTCTCACCTTAAAAATAATTCCTGCTAAAATCTATTTACATTTACGCCAGATGTTCTAATTATTAGTGGTAATTAGAATTAAGGAAGTAATTTATGATAGTAAAAACTTTTTTCTCACGCATTTTATTAACTGCTGTTATAGCTATGTCTGCAAATAATGTTTTTGCCGCAGATAACAAAGCCGCCAGTACTAAACCATTAGAAGATAGCAAAATAACGGCTGAGGAATTATATAAAATTTCTCCTGATGATATGGTAATTGGGGATAGCAAAGCCAAAGTTACAGTAATTGAATATGCTTCAATGACATGCCAGCATTGCGCTGACTTTCATAAAAATACATATCACGAATTAAAAGAAAAATATATTGATACAGGCAAGATAAGGTTTGTATTTAGGGCGTTTCCGCTTGACGAGCCTGCTTTGCGCGCATCAATGCTGGCATATTGTTCAGGAGAAGAGCGGTTCTATAAATTTATTGATGTATTATTCACAACCCAGTCAAATTGGTCATTGAGTAAAAATTACAAGGAAATTCTGGCAAATATTGCCAAACTTGGCGGGATGACAGGTGAAGAATTTGATAAATGTATGGCAGATAGTGCCATTGAAAAAAGGATTATGCAGGGTAAATTTGATGCTTCAACCGCGCTTAGCATAAGATCCACCCCTTCATTCTTTATAAACGGGAATTTGTATAAAGGCGCGCATGGTTTTGAATATTTCTCAAAAGTAATTGATGAAGCTTTAGGTGAAAAACCTAAAGATGCCGCTCCTGTTAAGAAATAGCAGATAGGTGCTTCAGCACATTAATAAGTGCCAAAGTAAATATTTAGAAAATTCTTTCAAAAATACTTGACATAAGCGGGTCATGTTTCTAGTGTGCGCGGGCTTTAAGTTTACACCTGAACTTAAAAAGGGGTTTGTAACTTGCCTGAAAACAAAGAGCTTCCCTCTTTAAAAGAATTAGGAAAGAAGATAGATAAAGCAAAGCGGGAAATTAATGCCGATGAAAGCGAGAGTCGCGCACCGAGTGCAACGAATGTAAGTATCGATTTGCTTGGTGGTGTAATTGGAGGTTCGCTTGCTGGTTATTATCTGGATAAATGGCTCGGTACAACGCCTTTTCTATTTATAATCTGCTTTTTCCTGGGTGTTGCTGGTGCTGTTCGTAATATTCTAAGGTCAATCCGCAATGTGGATAATCTGGATAACGAAAATACAGAGAAGCACGATAAAGATAAAAAATAAATGATTGTTTTTGCAAGGTTTTGTAGTTTATATGTCAAGCGATAGTCATAATCCCCTAGAACAATTTGCCATCCGTTATTATACGGACATGCCTGATGTATTAGGTATGAATTTGAATTTCAACAATTCTGCGTTGTTCATGGTAATGTCAGCCCTGTTAATCATGCTGTTTTTAACTATAGGCATGAAAAAGCGCGCCCTGGTTCCATCAAGGTTCCAAAGTATGGCAGAAATGTCTTACGAGATGGTTGCAAACATGCTGCGCGATAACGTTGGAAATGAAGGTAGGCAGTATTTCCCTTTCATATTCACAACTTTTATGTTCGTATTAACCTGTAACCTTCTGGGCATGATGCCTTATAGCTTTACAGCCACAAGCCACATCGCCGTTACGTTTGCGCTGGCTATTGTTATATTCTTTGGCGTTACAATTATTGCTATTATTAAACACGGTAAGAAATTCTTCAGTTTCTTCCTTCCGCACGGCACTCCATGGTTGATGGCGCCGCTTATGATTTTCATTGAGTTATTCGCATATATTGCCCGCCCTATAAGCCTTTCTATTCGTCTTGCGGCAAATATGATGGCTGGACATACAATGCTTAAAGTTATTGCCGGGTTTGTATTTAGTTTGGGCTTCCTGCTCGGCTGGGCTCCTATAGCCTTGCTGGTGGTGCTTACCGGCTTTGAAATATTCGTTGCGGTATTGCAGGCATACATATTTGCTGTACTTACCTGTGTATATTTAAACGATGCGATACATTTACATTAACAGGTGAGGGGTTGAAGAAGTTTAGTGCCGGGGAAGATGGTGCTTTATTTCAACAATTCTAAACCTAATTTTTTAACTACTAAAAAGGATATAAAAAATGGAAGGAATGGATTTAAAATTTATTGGTGTTGGTCTTACTGCATTTGGTATGTTAGGAGCCGCTCTTGGAGTGGGTAATATATTCGTAGCAATGCTAAACGGTATTGCAAGAAACCCTTCTGCTGAAAGCAAGCTTGCTAAATATGTATATGTTGGCGCTGGACTAGTTGAAGCTATGGGTCTTTTCGCTCTTGTAATAGCATTCATCATGCTATTCGTTGTATAATTTATAAAGCATTGGTAATTAAATGCCTCAGCTTGAGATTGCAACTTTTGCATCCCAGATTTTCTGGTTGGCGGTAACTTTTATAATTCTTTACTTTTACCTGGCAAAGGGTCCTTTGCCAGTGATAAGGGAAGTATTATCTAACCGCCAATCACGGATTAGCAATGACCTTAAGAAAGCCGAAAGCTTAAAAGAAGAAGCTGAGGCAGCGCAAGCCGATTTTACCACGGTAATAATCCAGGCACGCCAGAAGGCCCATGAATTACTTGGGAATGCTAAAGCTAAAATTGACTCCGAAGAAGCAGCGCGCAATGCAAAAATCGACCAGAACTTTGCACAACAAAGTAAGGAAGCTGAGCGCCGCATCGTTACTTTGCGGAAAGAAGCCACTGAAAAGCTTATACCTGTTGCGGCGCAAGCGGCGGTGGTTATGCTTGAAAAGTTGATTAACGCTAAGGTCGATTCTAAGCATGCAGAAGATGTAGCTTTGGAAATAAGCACAGAACTTAGTAAAAAAGCTTAGGGTATAATTTATTATACCCTATAGTTTTAACCCGCCTGTTCTACCACATAGTTAACTAAAAGGTTTCATAATGTTCCAAAATCCTCAATTCTGGGTCGCCTTATCATTTGTATTATTTGTTATAGCTGTTTTCAAGCCTGTTGGTAAGATCCTGGCGGCGTCACTGGATAATCGTTCTGCTAAAATTCAGAAGGAGCTTGATGAAGCTTTGCGCTTAAGAGAGGAGGCGCAGGAATTACTTGCATCTTACCAGCGTAAGCAAAAAGAAGCAGCAGAAGAGGCTCAGAAAATTATTGCTAATGCAGAAAATGAATCAAAGCGCATTATAATTGAAGCCGAAAAACACCTAGAAGAAAATTTAAATAAAAAAATCCAGCTAGCTATGCAAAAGATTGCCAGCTATGAGCAATCAGTCCTTCAGGAAGTACGCACTAATTCAATTGATGTGGCTATAAGCACAGTACGCAGCCTTATTAAAGAAAAATTAAATAAAGAAATTGCTGAAAATCTAGTTAGCCGGGCTGTTACTGAAATGAATAAAAAGTTGCACTAAACTAAATTGAGTTAGTTTAACGTTTCTACTTTGGAAATATATTTCTAGTAAATATCAATTTTCTGAGGAAATATATCCCTTAAGTCTGGCATAGATTACTGATCATCATTAAAATATGCCGATAACTCTGGTATAATCAGAAGGAAATTGCCCCCTACTATTTATAATAATTATAGCGTTTCTGCTTTTCATTTCTATTCTCCAGCCGTTGCTGGATTAAAAATACCAATCAACCAATCACCATATTATCACAGCTTATGGTAGATAATAGGAATTCCTTGATTATACATCGCATTTCGGTTAAATTCGCACTCCAAGATTTTATAAAGGGCATAAATTAAATGGTTAATGTTGCAGTGATTGGCTCCCAGTGGGGAGATGAAGGTAAGGGTAAAATAGTTGACTGGCTTTCAGAGCGCGCTGATGTGGTTGTGCGCTTCCAAGGTGGCCATAATGCAGGCCATACACTTGTAATAGATGGCGTTACCCATAAATTAAGCCTGCTTCCTTCAGGGATAGTGCGCGCTGGGAAAATTTCCGTAATAGGCAATGGTGTAGTGATAGATCCTTACGCACTGCTTAAGGAAATAGGAATATTGCAGGCAAGCGGTGTGAAAATCACCCCGGATAACCTTATGGTTGCTGAAAATGCTGCTTTAATTTTAAGCGTACACAGGCAAGTTGATAACCTGGCAGAAGAAAAACGCGGTACTAGCAAAATCGGCACAACAGGGCGCGGTATTGGCCCAGCTTATGAGGATAAAGTAGGCCGTCGTGCTATAAGGGTTTGTGATTTGGCTGATAAGGCGATCCTTGAGCAACGTGTTGACGGGCTGCTTGATTACCATAATGCGCTGCGTCGTGGGCTTGGTGCTGCGGAAGTTGCCAAAGCTGATATCATGAATGAACTTCTTGAAATTGCTGATAAAATATTGCCGTTTGCAAAGCCGGTGTGGCAATATCTGCACAAGGCGCATAATGAAGGCAAGCGTATATTATTTGAAGGCGCGCAAGGCATAATGCTGGATGTTGATTATGGAACTTACCCATATGTTACATCTTCATCAACAGTTGCAGGGCAAGCGCATGGCGGTTCGGGATTTGGTCTTGGAAAAATCAATTATGTTCTTGGTATAACAAAGGCTTATACAACCCGCGTTGGCAGTGGCCCATTCCCTACTGAGCAGAAAAACGAAATCGGTGAGCGCATGGGCTTGCGCGGTCATGAATTTGGCACTGTAACAGGCAGGAAGCGTTCTTGCGGCTGGTTTGACGCTGTTATGGTTAGCCAGGCTATTAAAATATCAGGAATTAACGGCATTGCCCTTACCAAACTTGATATATTAGATGGTTTTGAAACCTTGAAAATCTGCACTGGCTATAAAATAGATGGTAAAGTTATTGATTATCTACCTTCATCTATAAGTATGCAGGCGCGCGTAGAGCCTGTTTATGAAGAACTTCCAGGCTGGACTGAGACAACAGCTGGTGCGCGCAGCTTTAAAGATTTACCGGCCAATGCTATAAAATATATCAGGCGTATTGAGGAACTTATTGAAACGCCTGTGGCAATACTTTCCACAAGCCCTGAACGTGATGATACTATTTTGGTAAAAGATCCGTTTAAGCCGTAATTTTTCTAATTTAAGATTGAAGAATTATGATTTAAGATTTAATCAATCTGAGTTTCGGAAAGCTGGGGTTAATAAATCTTATACCATTTCCATGTCAAAGACGAAGTGGGAGTGCGAGGCGAACAAAATTTTAGCCTAGTAAACCTAGGTGAAATCGAAGTATGATGAAATAAAGTTTACTTATATTTCATCATGCCGACGGTTCGCTAATTTTGAGAGACCGATGCACGACAACCTTCGTCAAAGATATGGAATTGGTATTAAATCTACAATCTTAAATCTTAAATAATTATGAAACCAGGATGGTACACACACGGCAGGCCACATGTATGGTATCCGTATACGCAGGAAAAAATTGCGCCAGAGCCATTGCCTATCATTTCTACGTCTGGCTGCAATGTGAAACTGGAAGATGGGCGCGAGCTGATAGACGGCACTTCTTCCTGGTGGAGCGCTTGCCATGGCTATAACCATCCGCATATTAAACAGGCAATCCTATCTCAGCTTGAAACAATGCCGCATTTCATGTTTGGAGGAATCGCACATGAGCCAGCTTACACGCTTGCTGCCCGGCTTAGTAAATTAAGCGGCCTTGAGAAAGTATTTTTTACTGATTCGGGTTCAACTGCAGTTGAAACTGCAATGAAAATGGCAGTGCAATACTGGAAAAATAAGGGTGATAAAAAACGCAATAAATTCTTTTCATTCCTAAACGGCTATCATGGGGATACCATGGGCTGTATGTCTTTATGCGATCCCGACCACGGTATGCATAAAATTATGAATGATTATATGCCTAAGCAATATTGCATACGTTTACCGCTGGATGAATATGATTTCTCTGAATTTGATATGCTGCTCGAAGGCATAGGCAATACTGTTGCCGGGGTGGTAATAGAGCCTTTGGTACAAGGTGCAGGCGGCATGAAATTTCATTCGCCCGATGTTCTGGCAGAAATTCACCGCATTACCAAAAAACATGGGATATTATTTATTGCCGATGAAATAATGACTGGATTCTACCGCACAGGTTCTGTTTTTGCATGTAATGAAGCAGGTATTGTTCCTGATATTATGTGTGTGGGTAAAGCACTTACCGGCGGCACAATGACGCTAGCTGCAACTCTTGCGAAACAGGATATTTATGATGCTTTTTTAGGGGATAGCACAGACCAGGCGCTGATGAGCGGCCCCACCTTTATGGCTAACCCGCTTGCATGCAGCGCTGCGAATGCCTCACTGGACTTATTTGAGCAGGGGCCAAGGCAGCAGCAGGTTGAAGAAATCGAGCGGCAATTATATGATGATTTAATGCCCTGCAAAGATTTCAATAAAGTTATAGATGTAAGGGTAAAAGGTGCAATCGGGGTAATAGAGCTAGAAACCACTTACGATGAAATCCTTGCTATGCGCCAAAAGTTTATTGAGCTTGGCGTATTCTTGCGCCCATTTGCAAATATTGTGTATATAATGCCACCATTTACTATAAGCAAAGAGGAGTTGTCGGTGCTTACAAAGGCGGTTATAGATGTTTTAAAGGCGCGGTAGAGAATTGTTTTTTGTGATATCCTGAAATAAATTCAGAATAATGTGCTTTGTTTGGAATTGCTCCAAACCGCTTAAGTGATGAGTTACTATAACTTTACTTCCCCTATTTTTCGGAGTATCATTAAAAATGACGGGGACTCAAAAACCCCAACAAGATACAATTATTAGGACTTCGTATTCACGAAATAGTTCCTCCTCGATTCACGTCGGGAGGGCGAGTGGAATAATACCGCTTGCGGGAATACCTCGCGTGCTGCTTGTTGGCTTTTTGAACCTCCCGATACCAATCTGGTATTAGCTGTAAACCCCGTCATATTTTAATAAATGAACGGGGATTATATGATAGTTACATTCAAAAAACCTTTAATATTCTTGCTTGCCGCAAACCTTTGCGCCTGTAGTTTCATTGGCAAAACCGAAATAAACATCCTAAAACAAGCAGCGAGCCAAGCTGCACAAAATGCACCCAAACACTTAAAGCTTGATTATATTAAATGTTATGCGCTGGATAACTTTAATAAAGAAAAATGTCGCCGGATATTAAGTAAATATTCAGAAAACCGTAAACATGCCGAAAGCTGGGCATATATAGAACCTTTTGAAGATACAATGGAGCTTGAAGGATTTTCAGCTTTTTTAAAAGATAAAGGCAAGATATGCAATTCTGTAATAGAAAAACCTAAGCTTTCCCATAAAACAAAAACCTATTTGGTTAGTTGCAAGGGCAAGAACACATATAAAATGGAATTCTCCCGGGAAAACTTAACCTGGAGATTGGTAGAATAATTAATACTTAAGCATAGCCACAAACCTTGCCCTTGCCTGCGGCTGGTGAATATTGTGCGGGGCGAAGAAATATTTATCAAAGAAATAACTGCATAAATTCAGTCCTTCATTTATCTCTGCGCAGGATATCTCCTTTTCTTCCTGTAAATCGGCGAGCAGGAATTCCGGCAGCTTTAGAAGCTTATCTGCGTAAGGCCTGCCAGCTATCCGGCAAACTGCACGGCCAGATTTGGGGGATACATATATTAAATCCTCCGTGGTTTCAGTTGCAGCGCAAGTGGTAAGATCAAGCCCGAAACCAAGCTGCGCAAGCAATTCCAGCTCCAGCAATACATAAGTTTTATGCCAGTTGTTATCACCTGCACCAAGTTCCTTAAGAAGGGTTTTAAAATCGTGGTAAATAGTGGGTACTGGATCGCGCTCCTGCAAGGTGGTCTCCAGCATTGCGCATAATGAACTAAGGGCGGCAAGTTTAACAGGCTCATCCATAAGCATCATAGCACCGGCATGAATAAGCCCTGCGGATAAATTTCCCAAATGCTCTGAAAGCCTTGCCCGCCAAATGGCTTCAATTATATTGCCGCTTTGATATATACCGCGTTGCCGCTTACCTGTAATCCCCCGCACCAAGCCTTTATAAATACCGTGGCTTTCTGTGAGTATGCAGGCAATACCCGAATTTTCACCATATTTGCTGGTAGAGAGGATTATTGCTTCATCGGTGATTTGCATAGAGCGGATTAGGGATTAGGGATTAGGGATTAGGGATTAGGGATTAGGTTATATCACATGAAAATAAATAATTTTACAATTTTCTTGATTATAACACTTTAAACAATATACCTTACTAATCCCTAATCCCTAATCCCTGAGTTTTATGTCCTATTCCACTTATGCCTCCGAAGTTTTATATATTGCCAAGAAAGCGGCGCAGTTAATCATGGGCTATTATGAAGGTAAAATTGAAGTACTGCATAAAGATGATAAATCGCCAGTAACGGCAGCAGATTTTGCAGCAAACGACTTGATAAAACAATGCCTTATGGAGCTTACCCCCCATATTCCAGTAGTATCCGAAGAAAATAGCGTTGAAGAAAATAATGCGGCAGCACAAGGCGATATATTCTGGATGGTAGACCCGCTGGACGGTACAAAAAGCTATATAAACAAAACCGGTGAATTTACGGTGAATATTGCACTAATACAAAATTGCTGCCCTATGGGCGGGGTGGTTTATATTCCTGCAAAAGAAATAGGTTATTTTACAGCAGAAGACGGCAAAGCTTATAAGCAGGTGAAAAATAACCTTCCAGAGGAGATACATGTACGCACCAAGCCGGATGATAAAATTGTTGTAGTTGCAAGCAAATCGCACATGAATGCATCCACAGAAGAATATATTGCATCACTGGGCAAGAACATAACCCTTATTTCAGCCGCAAGTTCTTTGAAATTTTGCATGATAGCCGAAGGAAAAGCCGATATTTATCCGCGCTTTGGCAATACAATGGAGTGGGATACAGCGGCAGGACATGCGGTATTACTGGCTGCTGGCGGTCATGTTATATGCCCGGATGGCTCCCCTTTCCTTTACCGCAAGCGCGACTTCCTTAATTCATTCTTTATTGCAAAGGCGTAAGGAATTTTCACTAGTCACCTCTAAAAAAACTCAAACTAGATAAAGGAGAGGTTTGATGGCGTAAATAAAAATAAAATTTACTATACTCATGACAAACAAACCATCAGCCCCGCAGAAATCCATAGATAACTTCTGCCGTCTTGCGGTTTATCCCTTCCACCTTCATTAATTCATCAATGCTGGCATTTTTTATATCATCCACCGATCCAAAATGGTTAAGCAGCAGCTTCTTGCGTTTACCGCCAATATTGGGAATTTCATCAAGCAGGGATTTTGTAACCGACTTAGCGCGCTTATTCCTGTGCGAGCCTATCGCAAAACGGTGCGCTTCATCGCGCAGGATTTGTAAATAATATAATACTGGCGATTCATGCGGCAATTGGAAAGGCTCGCGCCCCGGCATAAAGAATTGCTCGCGGCCTGCGTTTCTATCCGGGCCTTTGGCTATGCAGGCAAATTTTATATCATTTTCCAGCCCAAGCTGGGTAAGCACCCTAAGCGCGGTGGACATATGCCCCGCGCCACCATCAATTAACAGCAAATCCGGCCAGATATTGTCCTGCCTGGTTGGATGTTCCTGCTTAAGCCGTGAAAAACGTCGCAGCAGCACCTGTTCCAGCATGGCGTAATCATCGCCTTTTTCAAATGCATCGCCTTTTATATTAAAACGCCGATAGGCTTTTTTGTTAAAGCCTTCCTCGCCTGCAACAATCATTGCGCCAATTTCATATTTGCCCATTATGTGGCTGTTATCATAGACCTCAATGCGTTTGGGCTTGGCAGGTAAATCGAATAATTTAGCAACTTCTGTAAGCAGCATTTCCTGCTTGGCTTTGCCCAGGATTTTCTGGCGGATACTGCCCTCGGCATTTTTTACCGCTTCTTGTATTAATTTTAACCTGCCCCCGGCTTTGGGAACTGTAATTTTTACCTTATGCCCTGAAAGTGAAAATAGTGCCTCTTCAATAGTATTTTTTCCATCAATTGCCTGGCTGATAATTATTTCGGCAGGCGGTGGGTTATTAGTATAAAACTGTACCAGGAATGATGATAAAACTTCTGCGGCGCTGGCGCCTTCCGTATGTTTCGGATAAAAAGGGCTATTGCCAAGGTTATTGCCGCTGCGGAAGAAAAACACCTGTATACAGCATTGCCCGGATTCCTGGTATATTCCGATTACATCCGCATCCTTTACCGAATCCATATGGATATTCTGCTTGGCCTGAATCTGGTTTAAGGCCTTTATCCTGTCGCGGTAGGAGGCGGCTTTCTCATAATTCATTGCCGCGCTTTCTTTTTCCATGAGTCCGACTAACTGCTCCTGAACCTCACGCGAACGGCCTTCTAAAAAATCAGTGGCTTGCTTGGTCAATGCTGCATAATCTTCCTTACTGATTTTATTAACACATGGGGCAGAACAGCGTTTTATCTGGTATTCCATGCATGGGCGTTTGCGCGCGTCAAAAAAACTATCTGAGCATGGCCTTATTAAAAATGCCTTTTGTAAATCTGCTATTGCTTTATTCACCGCTCCAGCAGAAGGGAATGGCCCATAATATTTGCCCTTTTCAGTTTTCTGGCCGCGGTGTTTTACTATGCGCGGAAAGCCTGTTTCATCTTTTGTAAGGAGTATATATGGATAGGATTTATCATCCTTTAATAGAATATTATATTTAGGTTCGTATTTTTTGATAAGGTTGGCTTCCAGCAGCAGGGCCTCGGCTTCGCTTGCTGTGGTGATAACCTCAAGGCTGGCAATATTCGCCACCATATTCTGTATGCGGTATTCCAGCCTTGCGGCCTGCGTATAATTTGTAAGCCTTTTTACCAGGTTTTTAGCTTTACCCACATAAAGAACCTCACCGCCTGCATCAATCATCCGGTAAACGCCAGGTAACTCAGGCATGCTGCTAAGTCTTTCCTGCACGGCTGAGATGCCGTTTTTAAGTGATTTTATGTTGGTCATTAGTTACTGGTTGCTAGTTACTGGTTTCTGGTATTATTATAGAAGAATACTAAGTAACGTCTACTTTTGTATTTAGCTACTTGCGGTGCAATGTCATCGCGATAAGTCGAACGAAGTGAGCACGAAGTGGCGATCCAGTGTAAATAGGCACAAAAGAATGGATCGCCACTTCGTACTCCTAAGTGGTCGACTCATCGCGATGACGTCACGGTAAAACTGCTAAAGTCAATAACCAGCAACCAGCAACTAAATTATGGAATATAAAGCTATCGCCTGTATTGCCGATGATTCGGAAAAAGCCACCGGCTTATATAACCTGCTTGCCCAAAAATATAAATTTGTTTCAGACCCCAAAGATGCAGATATTATCGTAGTCCTTGGTGGTGATGGCTTCATGCTACACTGCCTGCATGAATATATGAACCTGGATATACCGTTTTACGGTATAAATTGTGGTACTGTCGGCTTTTTAATGAATGAATATCACCAAAATGATTTAAAAGCACGCCTGGTTAGGGTAAAAACCGAAGTAATAAAACCCCTGCACATGATTGCCAGAACCAAAGATGGTATGGAAGAACACGCCCTTGCGGTAAATGAAGTATCTTTACTCAGAAGCAGTAGCCAGGCAGCTAATTTACGCATCAGTATCGATGATTTGGTAAGGATAGAAGAGCTTACCTGTGATGGGGTGTTAGTTGCAACCCCAGCAGGCAGCACCGCTTATAATCTTTCGGTGCATGGCCCTATAGTTCCCCTTGGCGCAGGCATACTCGCCCTTACCCCGATAAGCCCATTTCGTCCGCGCAGATGGAAAGGTGCGCTTTTATCACATAAGGCGGTTGTAAAAATTGAAGTTCTTAACCCAGAAAAACGACCTGTAAATGCAGTTGCGGATTTTACCGAAGCTAAGAATGTTATTTCCGTAGAAATACGCGAAGAAAGCGAACGCGGTATAAAATTATTGTTCGACCAGGGTCACTCATTGGAAGAAAGAATAATTTCTGAGCAGTTTATGCCTTGAGTAGCTACCCCTGTCGCTTACCAAACTTCTACTAATAAACCAACCCTGAAATCTTTTATAGCTATCCAAAACTGAGGTTATTCAGCTTCTTTACAAATTCCAATAGCTCTTTCTTCCCGGCTTTATAACCATTTTCTTCCCACCATTTTTCAGCTTCTTCAAGCGACTGGCCAATTTCTTTTCCTTGCAGGCCAATATTAGCAAGGTCGTGTCCTGCAAGCGGGAATTTTGGGATATCCCAATATTGCAATTTAACCAGCGTATCAAGTAATTCTTTTTTCATGCCATAGGCAAAGCATAAAAAACACATATCCAGGAATTTTTCCGCCCCCCAAACCCGCAAGTATTTCTTGGCGGTTTTCTCATCTATATTTTCTGGGAACCTGTTTGCAGGGTTACATAAAAATAGCAACCGGTTTTTATCAAGGTTAGATAGCCGCCATCTTTTTATAAGGGCTACTGCTGAATCAAGGTTATTATTTATCAGCACCGCAAGGCGGAATATTTTATCCTTCGTGATGGCATTTTTTCTTTTAATTATCTTTTCAAGTGGCGCAATACTGGCTGCATCTATACCTTGAATAATATGCGGCATAACGCCAGTTTCCACCATCAGATGCAGTGAATGAATAGGGTCTGGCGCGGTAAGAAGTTTGAACATTTCAGATTGTATTCGCTCACCTGAAAGGGTGTCTATCCCATTTGCAAGCAGCCTGAATGCAGCTAGTGCTTCACTATCTGCGGGTGGCGCGCCATAATATGCGAAGAATCGGAAGAATCGGAGTATCCGCAAATAATCCTCTTTGCATCTTTGCTGGGCATCACCAACAAAGCGGATTTTTTTTGCTTCTAAATCTTGCATGCCGCAGAAATAATCAAATATTTCACCATTTTGAGTGCAGGACATAGCATTTATAGTAAAATCACGCCGCGCGGCATCCTCAGCCCAGTTATCAGTAAATTCAACTTCCGCGTGGCGGCCAAAGCAATCCACATCACGGCGCAGTGTAGTAATTTCAAAATCACCGCCCTTGGTTACTGCCGTAACTGTGCCATGCTTTATACCAGTTGGTACAATTTTTATTCCTTTGGCTTGTAATTTAGCAGTTACTTCTTCGGGGGTATAAGGCGTTGCGATATCTATATCTTTTGCATCTTTCCCAAGCAAGGCATCACGAACTGCGCCGCCTACAAAGCGGGCGTTACTATCCAGCCCTATAAATATAGCATTTACAGGTGCAGATTTCATCCAGTTACGCAATGCTGTTTTTTGCATCTTTCCTCACGCCCAGAAGACTGCATACATTTGACGCCACCTCATGCCGGTTTAGTGAATAAAAATGGAACTGGTTGATACCAGCCTTCATAAGCTCATGGCATTGTTCAAATGCCAGCCTGGTTGAGACTATATCGCTGGCACGCTGATCTGAAGCCACATTTTCATATGCTTCATGCACCCATAAAGGCACCGATGCGCCACAGCGGCTGCTGAACGAAATGGTCTGGGCAAAATTATTTATTGTTAATATTCCAGGTACTATCGGTATTGTAACGCCAGCTTTACGAGCTTTTTCTATAAATTTTAAAATAGTATCAGTATCAAAACAATATTGGGTGATGGCTCGGGCAGCCCCGGCAGATTCTTTGCGTTTTAAATGTTCGATATCATCTTCCAGGGAAATGGCCTGCGGGTGCGCTTCGGGGTATGATGCAACGCTTATATCAAAATCACCATTTTTCTTTAAGCCTGCAACCAGGCTATCAGCATAAGCATAGCCGCCCTCAAGCGGTTCATATTTACCAACAAATCCTGGCATATCCCCGCGTAATGCCACTATACGCGTTACCCCGATATTCAAATATTCGCGCGCAATTGCGTCAGTTTCTTCCTTTTTAGCGCCAACGCAGGTTAAATGCGCGGCAGGTGGTATGGAAGTGTTTTCCTTGATGTATTTTACCAGTTCAAAAGTTTTCTCGCGTGTTGAACCACCAGCCCCATAAGTTACTGAAAAATAATCGGGATTATATTTAGTAAGTTCATTAATTGTGAGCTTTAATTTTGCCAGTGCTTCTTCACTTTTTGTAGGAAAAAACTCAAAAGAAACTATAGGCGGTGCA
The DNA here is from genome assembly GCA_002422795.1 of Alphaproteobacteria bacterium UBA6187. Lineage (GTDB taxonomy): Bacteria > Pseudomonadota > Alphaproteobacteria > Rickettsiales > UBA6187 > UBA6187. The sequence goes on from DITJ01000033.1 coordinate 45,049, forward strand.
ATTGCGCCGGAATCTTTTAACTGTGTTGTTTCATCACCCATTTTCTTTAAATGCCTATAGTAGCTGTGGAACTGCTAAAAACATTTAACATATCATGCCAGTATTGCAAGGATAGAGTGTTTTTCCACCCGACAGATTTTGTTTTCGTCATCACCCGAATTTTACGCA
>DITJ01000043.1 GCA_002422795.1 Alphaproteobacteria bacterium UBA6187
AGGTCGATAACTTTAATACCGGTAACCAGAACTTCTTCAGCAGTAGACTGGCTGATAAATTCAGGGGCAGGAGCGTGAATTGGCGCTGTGTGTTTTGCGTTTACAGGGCCACGTTCATCAACTGGCTCACCGATTACGTTCAAGATACGGCCAAGAGTTTCCGCGCCAACTGGCACGCGGATCATGTCGCCAGTATCAGTTACTTTAAGGCCACGAACCATACCATCGGTAGAATCCATTGCGATAGTACGCACTGTATTTTGACCAAGATGCTGGGCAACTTCTAAAATAAGTTTGTTACCGTTATTATCGCACTCTAATGCGTTTAGAATCGCTGGCAATTCACCATCTTCAAACTGCACGTCTACTACAGCGGAAATTACTTGCGTAACTTTGCCGATTTTGGTTTTGTTAGTCATTCCTTGCTCCATTTAAATGTAGAATGTAAGAGTGTGAGAATGTAAGAGTGTAAGATTTATACTTACATTCTAACACTCTTACATTCTCACACTCTTATTTCTACTTCCGTCTTCTCACCTAACTTAACTTCTACATATGCGCCAATTGGCAAAGTCAGCATATCTTCGCTATGGCCAAGTTTTGTATTTTGAATTAAAGGGATGCCCTTTTCATCAAGATAATCTGCAAAACTTTCCAGAACTTCCTTTAGTTCCGATGCGTCCTTTGAGCCTTCATCCGGGCTTTCCAGGAAATTTCCCAGCACAACCGCCTCTACCGGATTAAACATATTCGCACGTTTCATCTGGTCTAAAATTCTATCAATACGCCTTGGCGTTTCAAACCTGTCATCTTCCAAAAGCAATACACAGCATTCTAAATCCAGCATATGCTCCGTGCCGATTAAAGCCTGCAGCAGCGATAAACACCCGCCTACAAACTTGCCCTGCACTAATCCTGTCTTTGTAGCAGCCTTATTGAGTGGCTTTGCTGCAAATTCTACTTTATCAACTTTGCCAAATACTATGTCAGCTAAGCGCTGCCACGTATCTTCACTAACCGTTCCTACTTGTCCTGGCATCGGTCCGTGCAGAGGTGTCCAGCCCCATCTATCAGAAAAGTGATTCAGTAATATTGTAATATCACTAAATCCTATAAATATTTTTTCCTCAGGCGGGTTATCGTATAACCCATCCAATTTTTTTAGCAGCTTCTGGCTGCCATAACCACCTTTTAAACACCATATCGCTTTAGATTCAGATTCAATCGCATCCATAAGATGTTCAAATCTGTAATCAATAGTATTTGCACAAAGACCGGGTTTTATAACATTATTATATTCCCTGAATCTTGGTGTAAGGCCAAACTTCCTTACAAACTCTATCGCTTTATCATATTCAGCCTCGGTACATCCGGATGCTGGGGCTATTATATCTACTATGTCTCCTTTTTCTAACTTCATAATTATCCGCCACTATTGGGTAGAATTCGGTGGCACTCCCTCTCCCTAAGGGAGAGGGCTGGGGTGAGGGGGCAGACTTAAAATAATCTTTAAGTATAACCACCTCACCCTAACCCTCTCCTCGAAGGAGAGGGAACTTTCGAATTTTTGCTACCGCAAAAATACTTATTTTTTAAACCGCTTCCGCACCTGCGATAATTTCCAGCAGCTCTTTCGTAATTACAGCCTGCCTTGTGCGGTTATATATTAAGCTAAGTTTCTTAATCATATCACCGGCATTTCTTGTGGCGTTATCCATTGCCGCCATACGTGCGCCATGCTCACTGGCTGAATTTTCCAGGAATGCGTTATAAACCTGTACGGAAATATTCCGAGGCAATAAGTCGCTTAATATTTTTTCTTCAGAAGGTTCATATTCATAAATCGAAGAACTTGCAGCATCTTGCAAATTTTCACCAATATTTAATGGAATAAGTTGCTGCGCAGTTACTTTCTGTGAAATGGCACTGATAAATTTGTTATAGAAAATAGTGCATACATCAAATGCGCCTTCTTCAAACATTTTTAGGATTTTCAAAGTTTGCTCTTCTGCATCAGAAAAAGGTACATTTTTCTTGGAAGCAATGCCCTGTATTTTATCTATAATATATTGGCCATGAGTGCTTCTTAGTATTTCATAACCTTTTTTGCCAAGGCAGATAATTTTTACTTCTTTGCCTGCTGCCACTAACTCGGCAGCTTTACGCTTTACTGCCTTAGTTAAGTTAGCGTTGAAACCACCGCAAAGACCACGGTCTGATGATACGGCAATTAAAAGATGAATCTGATCTTTACCGTTACCAACCAGTAATTTTGGTGCATTATCAGGTGATACGTTAGATGCCAAAGTTTGAACCACCCTTTCCATGCGCTGTGCATAAGGAATGGCGCGCTCGGAATTTTCACGGGCGCGGCGCAATTTGCTTGCCGAAACCATCTTCATGGCGCGGGTGATTTTCTGCGTTGACTTAACGCTTTTTATTCTGGTTTTAAGGTCTTTTAAATTGGCCATTTTTTCAGTTGTCAGAGTTCAGAGTTCAGAGTTCAGTAAGAATATTAGCTGAACTCCGAACTCTGAACTCCGAACTCTCCTTCCTTAAGCTACAAAATTCGCTGTAAAATTAGCAAGAACTTCCTTTAATTTCTTTTCGGTTTCGTCAGAAATTTTCTGCTCATTGCGCACAGAATCAAGAATATCCTTATGATCAGCTTTCATTTTGCTAAGCAGGCGTTTTTCATAAGCAACTACATCTTTAGTAGGAACTTTATCAAGATAACCTTTAACACCTGCATATATTACAACAACCTGGTCTTCAACAACCAGTGGAGAATATTGCGCCTGTTTAAGAAGCTCAGTTAAACGGCTACCACGGGCAAGCAAATTCTGAGTTGCAGCATCAAGGTCTGAACCAAACTGTGCGAAAGCTTCCATTTCACGGAACTGTGCAAGTTCAAGTTTAATTGAACCGGCAACCTGTTTCATTGCTTTAATCTGCGCTGCAGATCCAACACGTGATACAGAAAGACCAACGTTTACAGCAGGGCGTACGCCTTTATAGAATAAATCAGTTTCTAAGAATATCTGACCGTCAGTGATTGAAATCACGTTAGTAGGAATATAAGCAGAAACGTCACCAGCCTGTGTTTCAATGATTGGCAATGCAGTAAGTGAACCAGCACCTGCATCATCAGAAAGTTTTGCAGCACGCTCAAGTAACCTAGAGTGAAGATAGAATACGTCACCAGGATAAGCTTCACGTCCAGGCGGGCGGCGAAGTAGTAGCGACATCTGGCGGTAAGCTACAGCATGTTTAGATAAATCATCATAAACTATTAAAGCGTGCATACCGTTATCACGGAAATATTCACCCATAGTAACACCAGTGTATGGTGCTAAATATTGAAGTGGTGCAGGCTCGGACGCCGTTGCAGCAACAACAATTGTATATTCAAGAGCGCCAGTTTCTTCCAGTTTCTTAACAACTTTCGCAACAGTTGAACGCTTCTGGCCGATACAAACATATACGCAATAAAGCTTTTTGCTTTCGTCCTGAGACTGGTTAATAGTTTTCTGGTTGATGATAGTATCAAGGGCAATAGCGGTTTTACCAGTTTGGCGGTCACCAATGATAAGCTCACGCTGGCCACGTCCAATTGGAATCAAAGCGTCAATCGCTTTAATACCAGTTTGCACTGGCTCGTGAACTGATTTCCTTTTGATAATACCAGGAGCTTTTACTTCGATAAGCCTTTGCTCGGAAGCGCCAATTGGGCCTTTGCCGTCAATCGGGTTACCAAGTGCGTCAACAACACGGCCTAGCAATTCTTTGCCAGCCGGAACCTGCACGATTTCACGGGTACGTTTTACTGTGTCGCCTTCAGCTACACCACGGTCATCACCGAAAATTACGATACCGACATTGTCAGATTCTAAGTTCAACACCATGCCTTTAAGGCCACCGGCAAACTCTACCATCTCACCTGATTGCACGTCATCAAGGCCATATACGATGGCAATACCATCTTTTACAGCAACAACTTGCCCAACTTCTTTAAGCTCGGCATTACTGTCGAAATTCTCTATTTGTTTTTTCAGGATTTCGGAAACTTCCGCAGCACGGATATCCATAGTATATTCTCCACATTTAAGAGTGTGAGAATGTGAGAGTGTCAGAGTGTAAGTTTAAGTAATCTGCCAGAATATACATCCCAACTTTTACTTACATTCTTACATTCTAACACTCTCACACTCTACTTAATTCAAATCAGCTATAGCCTTCTTATTTAGCATAGCAAGTTTTTCTAATTGACCAGAAAGTGACGCATCAAGCATTTTAGAGCCGATTCTAACCACTATTCCGCCAAGTATTTCTTCATTTACAGCAACAACGGCTTTTATTTTATTACCAAGTGCTTTGCCAAGTGTGTTTTCAATTTCCTTAACCTGTTCAGGATTAAGAGTTGATGCTGTCGTAATATAAGCTTTTTCTTCGCCGCGGCTTTGCATCATCAAGCCGAAATAGGCATCCACAATTTCAGCAAGATGGATGATTCGGCCGTTTTGTACAAGAGTGCCGATAAATTTAACAGTCAGATCAGTTGCTGCCAGTTTTTTCAGGATTTCAGTTATAACGCCAGATAAGTTACTTTTTGATATAACCGGATTAAGTATGGTTTTGCTAAGCTCGCTTGAGCCTTCCACAGCTTTTATAAGCTGCGTTAAATCACTTTCAACTTTATCAAGTGAATTGTTCTTTTCTGCAAGTTCAAATAGGGCTTTAGCGTAACGCCCTGCCAGGCCTGCATAAGACATCTTTGCGCCAGACATGTGTTTTTCCTGTGCGGTTTAATTATTTGAGAACGGGCGCATAATTAACATAACGTTTAAAAGGTTGCAAGGGTTAATTTAATTGATGGGCATTAGAAAATAGCCTGTTGCCCAAGTTGATAACTAACCTCAGTATTGGATAGGGCGGATATTGCAAATAAAGACGAACTATATAATAAACAGTTTGAAGCGGAAGAAGTAAGTTATGTGTGAGCCTTCTTATAAATCCATCCTCAAAATTCATTCAAATATCTAACCATCCTGCGGCCTATTTCGCGCGGGCCTAACACTGTAAGATCAACATCCTGGTTAATAAAATATTTCTCCTCTTCTTCATTATGTGCCCTTACCAATACTTTAATACCCGGCTTAACTTTCCTGGCCGCCTCTACTATTTTTCGCGCTTCAAAAGGATTAGGCACAGCTACAATAATAGCAACCGCCTTATCAATTGCCGCCTCATTCAATACCTGTTCGTTGGTTGCATCGCCTGCTATGGCGTTAAATCCTCTTTCCCTTAGTAAACCAATCCGCCGGCGGTTGGAGTCTATAACCACCAGTTCTATATTTGCCGACTGCAGATTTTCAGAAATATGTTTTCCAACCCTGCCATGCCCGGCCAGAATTACCAATTCTGTAAGGGTCTGTTTCTTATCGCCCGGCAAGCGCGCCAGGCTGTCGCCCACCCCAAGGTTAAACATTGATGCAATATTAGGTTTCCGGCCAATCCATTCATAAACGCGGCGGCTTATATGAAAAAATGCCGGGTTAAGTGAAATTGAAATTAACGCCCCGGCTAAAATAAGATCGCGCCCTTTTTCCGAAAGTAAATTATAAGCAACCCCAAGGTTTGCCATGATAAACGAAAACTCACCAATCTGTGCAAGTCCCGCAGAAACAAGTAATGCCGTTTTAAGTGGGTATTTGAATAGCAGTATAATTGCACTGGCTGCAATTGATTTGCCCACCAGGATAATTACTATTACGGCTAACACCTCCAGGGGCTTTTCAACAATAATAGCCGGGTTAAATAACATACCAACCGATACGAAAAACAATACGGCAAATGCGTCTTGCAGGGGCAATGCTTTATCAGCAGCTTCCCTGGAAAGGTCGGATTCACGTATCATCATGCCTGCAAAAAATGCACCCAAAGCAAATGAAACACCAAATAATTTTGCAGCGCTAAATGCGATGCCCATTGCCACTGCAAATACTGCCAGGGTAAATAATTCGCGTGAACGTGTGCGGGCTACAAAATTAAGCAGCCATGGCAGCGCCCTTCTGCCAACCACCACCATAAAAACAACGAATAATATCATTTTACCGATTGCAAAGAAAAGGCTGCTTAAAACCCCTTCTGCCGTGTTGGCGTCAGTTCCAACTTCTGCGATAGCCGGTATAAGCACCAAGGCAAGCACCATTACTATGTCTTCTACAATCAGCCAGCCTATAACTATATGGCCATCGGTTGATTCCAGCAGGTTATGCTGTTCCAGCGCCCGCAGCAATACCACTGTACTTGCGACAGAAAGCGAAAGTCCAAACACTAAACCGCTAGCTAAAGACCACCCCCAAAAAGAGGAGGCAACTACGCCCAGAAATGTAGCTGCCGCAATTTGCACAATTGCGCCAGGAATGGCGATGGATTTTACTTCCATCAGGTCTTTAATAGAAAAATGCAGGCCTACGCCGAACATAAGGAATAATATCCCGATTTCGGAAAGTTCTTTGGCTATTTCTGCATTGGCAACCATACCGGGTGTGTAAGGGCCAATTATAATTCCGGCAATTAGATAGCCTACAATGGGGGAAAACCGTAGTTTTGAAGCTATAATCCCGCATATAAAGGCCACCGTAAAGCCCATGGTGATAGTTGAAATTAACGGTAATTCATGCGGTATCATCATCAGGCCTTCGTGTTAAGTGGCTACAGCTATAGATAATTTATACACTATAATTCTGAACCAAACATCCAAATACCTCAACAGAAAAACTCATTTCTTAGAGCTTGTATCGAATTAGCGACTGTGTCATTCTGGAATGACACAGCTCCTTAATTCGCTACAGGATCTTAGAGCCTAAAACCTTTTATAAGGGCTAATACCACTTATAGTAACAGGGAAATAATATATACGCCCTTCATACTGACCGATATTTTTGCCGCGTGCGATTAAATATTCTTTTGCCGCCCCTTGCATTTCGGTAAGTACGGGATCGGTATTATTACCTGGGTGATTGGCAAAATACATACGCGTATGAAGCCCTTCATAGCCAGTAAGCTTCACGATTATATTAACATGCGG
>DITJ01000088.1 GCA_002422795.1 Alphaproteobacteria bacterium UBA6187
TCTATATAGTTGGATTTATTATACAAATTTACGCTTTGAAAGTTACAATACAAAAGAATATCAGGATTCCTACTAATCAGCCTGTAAAGATTCATTAATTATTAAAAGTAATATAAATGCTTATTTTGATATTAGTACTTTGAAACATGCAACAAAAGATGAAAAAGCCTGGGATAAGTTTTTGAGGCAAAATGCGTTATTATTTATGGTTGGTTATGTCGGTTTCTATATAGTTGGATTTATTATACAGATTCAGGCTTTAAAAGTTACGATACAGAAAACAAGGGGTGGAAAATGGAATTGGAAGTAACCTGGAAAAGAGCACTTAAAATTTGGTGGGCATATGTATGGAGATCTATATTGGCTATGATTTTATCCTTTGTAGTATCGAGTGTTATCGCGATTATTTTAGGTATTGCTATAGGCGGAATTGTTATACTGATATCTGGTGCTGCTAATGTAGATCAGCATTTATTAGGAGTTATAGGTAAAATATTAGGTGGTATTATAGGTTTTAGCATAGGAATATATTTTTCTGTATTTGCTATGAAAATGACTTTAAAGAAAAAAAGCTTTGGTGAATTTAAGATTGTACTTATGCGTATTAATAACTAGAGAAGTTTGTAATAATTATGCTAAAAAAAGAAGACAGAATATTCACCAACCTATATGGCGCGGAAGATCCGTTCCTTACTGGGGCACGTGCGCGTGGTGATTGGGATAAAACCAAGGACTTCATAGCCCTTGGCCATGATGCTATTATAGATATTATTAAAGCTTCCGGCCTTCGTGGGCGTGGTGGAGCTGGATTCGGCACGGGCCTTAAATGGTCGTTCATGCCGAAAGAAAAGAAGGGCAGGCCTTCATATCTGGTAATAAATGCCGATGAATCTGAGCCTGGAACCTGCAAAGACCGTGATATAATCCGCAACGATCCGCATAAAATCGTGGAAGGCGCGCTGCTTGCAGGTTACGCAATGCGTGCGGACGCGGCTTATATCTATATTCGTGGTGAATTTTATAATGAAGCAGTGGCATTGCAACGCGCTATTGATGAAGCGTATGAAGCAAATTTAATCGGTAAAAATGCCTGCGGTTCAGGTTACGATTTTGACGTTTATTTGCACCGCGGCGCAGGCGCATATATTTGTGGTGAAGAAACAGCATTGCTTGAAAGTTTAGAAGGCAAAAAAGGCCAGCCACGCCTGAAGCCGCCATTTCCTGCCGGAGTTGGTCTTTATGGCTGCCCAACAACTATTAATAATATTGAAACTATCGCGGTTGTGCCTACAATCCTTCGTCGTGGTGCAAGCTGGTTTGCAGGAATAGGACGCGAGAAAAATGAAGGAACTAAGGTTTTCTGCATATCGGGTCATGTAAACAACCCGTGCAATGTTGAAGAAGAAATGGGTATACCGCTTCGTGAATTAATCGAAAAACATGCGGGCGGCGTACGCGGTGGCTGGGATAATTTACTGGCTATAATTCCTGGCGGTTCTTCTGTGCCGATGCTGCCTAAATCTATCTGCGATACGGTGCTCATGGATTTCGATTCGCTTCGCGCGGTGCAATCGGGCTTGGGTACGGCAGGTATTATAGTTATGGATAAGTCTACCGATGTAATTCAGGCAATCGAACGGCTTTCGCATTTTTATATGCATGAATCATGCGGGCAATGTACTCCATGCCGTGAAGGCACAGGCTGGATGTGGCGGATTATGAAGCGTCTGGTAAAAGGCGATGCAAAGCTGGATGAAATTGATGAATTGCTTGATATAACCAAACAAATTGAAGGCCATACTATCTGCGCACTTGGTGATGCTGCGGCTTGGCCTATACAAGGTTTGGTAAGGCATTTCAGGCCAGTTATTGAGGAGAGAATAAATAGTTTCAGAGCGAGGGTTGCGTAAGATATTTGATTATAATTTGCATGATAATAATCTTAATGTTATAGCAGTGCCGATATAGATAAAGTGAAGAAATAAAGTAGGAGGGAAGTGGTCAGTGATCAGTGGTCAGTGGTCAGTAGATTTAAGAAGTGATAAGTTAAGCTTAGCTTAGCTCAATACTTGAATTTACTGACCACTGAACACTGACTACTAACCACTGAAAAAAATATGCCAAAACTGAAAGTAAACGGTACAGAAGTTGAATTCGAGCAGGGTATGACGGTACTCCAGGCATGTGAAATTGCGGGCGCTGAAGTTCCTCGTTTTTGCTATCATGAGCGCCTGAAAATTGCTGGTAACTGCCGTATGTGCCTTGTTCAGGTTGAAGGCGGCCCGCCTAAACCTGCGGCTTCGTGCGCTATGCCCGCCGCGGATGGCATGATTGTGCATACTGATACCCCTATGGTAAAAAAGGCGCGTGAAGGTGTGCTTGAATTCCTGCTGATAAACCACCCTTTGGATTGCCCGATATGCGATCAGGCTGGCGAGTGCGATTTGCAAGATGAAACAATGGCTTATGGTCGCGGGCGCAACCGCTATGACGAACATAAACGAGCTGTTAAAGATAAATATATGGGGCCCCTGGTAAAAACCCAGATGAACCGCTGTATCCACTGCACAAGATGCGTGCGTTTCCTTGATGATGTGGCTGGTGTGCATGAGCTTGGCGCGGTTGGCCGTGGTGAGCATATGGAAATTTCAACTTATGTTGAAAAGAGCCTTACTTCCGAATTATCTGCAAATATCATAGATTTATGCCCGGTTGGTGCGCTGACTTCCAAGCCTTACGAGTTTAAGGCGCGTCCGTGGGAGCTTACAAAAACTGAATCTATTGATGTGATGGACGCTGTTGGTTCTAACATCCGTGTGGATAGCCGCGGCAATGAGGTATTGCGTATCCTTCCTCGCCTGAATGAAGAAATAAATGAAGAATGGATATCAGATAAAACCCGCTTTGCCTGTGATGGCTTAAAAGTGCAAAGGCTCGATAAACCTTATGTGCGTAAAAACGGTAAGTTAGAGGCGGTTAGCTGGGATGAGGCTTTAGAAGTTGTTGCTACAAGAATAAACAAAACTGATGCAGAAAAAACTGCAGCAATTATGGGTGATCTGGCAGATTGCGAATCCATGCTAGCGCTTAAAGAATTTATGCTTTCCCTTGGTTCGCATAATATTGATTGCAGGCAGGATGGAGCGGCTGTAGGTGAGGGTGATAGAGGATCTTACTTATTTAACAGCGGAATATCTGGCATTGAAAATGCAGATGTTATTTTAATTGTTGGCAGCAACATTCGCTGGGAAGCTCCGCTTATTAACGCGCGTATCAGGAAAGCCTGGGCACGTGGTGCTAAAATTGCGTATATTGGTGCGGAACTGAACCTTAATTATACAGCAACACATCTTGGTGAGAATGCTTCCATTTTAGAAGAAATTCTAACCGGAAAAAATGAATTCAGCAAAGTTCTGGAAAATAGTAAAAACCCGGCAGTTATTGTTGGTTATGACGCACTTATCCGTGAGGATGGCGCAGCTATTTTATGCGAAGTGCAGAATATTGCTGAAAAATATAACATGCTGCGTGATGACTGGAACGGCTTTAACGTATTGCACCGCGCAGCTTCTCGTGTTGGCGGGCTTGAGCTTGATATAATCCCTTCGCGCAAAGGCAAAGCAACCCGCCAAATAATAAAATCATGTGCTTCAGGTGAGATAGAAGTTCTATATCTGCTTGGCGCTGATGAAATTGATATGGATGCGCTAGGCGATGTTTTCGTTGTTTATCAAGGGCATCATGGTGATAAAGGCGCGCACCGCGCGGATGTTATATTCCCTGGCGCAGCTTACACTGAAAAAAATGCCACTTATGTGAATACTGAAGGGCGCGTTCAGCGTGCTTATCTTTCTTTCTACCCACCCGGTGAGGCAAAAGAAGACTGGCAGATTATTAAAATGCTTGCGACAAAAGCAGGAAAAGATTTTTCTTATAATTCTATTGCGGAAATACGTGCAAGGATGGTAGAGATAGCGCCTAATTTTGCAAAAATAGATGAGTGTGTAAAAGCAGAGATGTTTAGGGTTGGTGGTGCCGGTAAAATTGAGGCAACCACAATTGCTGCAACACTCAAGAATTTTTATATGACCGACCCTATCAGCCGTGCATCGAAAACAATGGCGATGTGTAAGGAAGAAGTGTTAGGTGAGAAGTGTTAAGTAAGAAGTAAGAAGTAAGAAGTAAGAAGTAAGAAGTAAGAAGTAAGAAGTAAGAAGTAAGGGGTTTTGAATTTGTTTTTATACCCCTCACCCTAACCCTCTCTCTAAGGGAGAGGGAATTCACAGGTGCCTTGCCCAAAATCTAGAATGGGAGCACGGTATCCGTATATTCCCTCTCCTTGAGGAGAGGGTTAGGGTGAGGTGGCTTATAAAATAATAATCCTCACATAAAATAGCGAGAAATATGGAAGAGCTTATTCAAAATTATATAATTCCTGCCCTGTGGATAGTCGGCAAAATATTGCTGGTTATAGTGCCACTTATTCTTGCTATGGCGTATCTTACCCTGGCAGAGCGTAAAGTTATTGCAGCGATGCAGCTTCGTAAAGGGCCAAACGTGGTTGGGCCGTTCGGATTGTTGCAGCCTCTTGCAGACGGTGTGAAATTAATGTTTAAGGAAGTGATACTTCCAACTCATTCTAACAAATTTTTATTCGTGCTTGCGCCGATGCTAACCTTCTCCCTGGCTTTGCTTGGTTGGGCAGTTATCCCGATTGGCCCTGATTTTGTAATTGCCAATATAAATGTTGGCGTGCTTTATTTATTGGCTATTTCTTCCCTTGGTGTTTACGGAATTATAATTTCCGGCTGGGCGAGTAATTCTAAATATGCATTCCTTGGCGCGGTGCGTTCTGCGGCGCAGATGATTTCTTATGAAGTTGCGATTGGTTTTGCAATTATCACGGTGTTGTTAGTAAGCGGTACGCTTAACTTACATGATATAGTAATGCATAAACGCACCCTCACAGAAGAAATTTTACTTTTCCCGATGATGATAGTGTTCTTTATCTCTACACTTGCGGAAACAAACCGCCATCCGTTCGATTTACCCGAAGCGGAAGCGGAAATTGTGGCTGGTTATAACGTGGAATATTCATCCATGACCTTCGCTTTATTCTTCCTTGGCGAATATATGAATATGATATTAATGTGCGGTATTACCACGATTTTATTCCTTGGCGGCTGGCTTCCTCCGTTTGGTATTGAGGCTCTAAGCTTCATTCCTGGCATAATATGGTTTGCCCTTAAAATTTCATTCTTATTATTTATATTTATATGGGTAAGGGCGGCTTTACCAAGATATAGGTACGATCAGTTGATGCGTCTTGGTTGGAAAGTTTTTCTGCCGCTTACGCTTGTTTGGGTTGTACTTGTTTCTGGTTATATTGTATATAGTCGCTAGTCGTTAGTTACTAGCAACTCAAGGATTATAAATGGCACTATTAGACAAATCAGCACGTACTATGTTCTTAACAGAGATTGCCTCTGGCATGTTGCTTGCCCTAAAATATATGTTTAAGCCGAAGGTAACGATAAATTATCCTTATGAAAAAGGCCCGCTTTCGCCTCGTTTCCGCGGTGAACACGCACTACGCCGTTATGCAAATGGTGAAGAGCGTTGCATCGCCTGTAAATTGTGTGAAGCTGTGTGCCCTGCTCAGGCAATAACTATCGAAGCGGAGATGCGTGAAGATGGCAGCCGCCGCACCACGCGTTATGATATTGATATGGTTAAATGTATTTATTGCGGCCTGTGCGAAGAAGCCTGTCCGGTAGATGCAATTGTAGAAGGGCCAAATTTCGAATTTGCCACAGAAACCCATGAGGAGCTGCTTTATAATAAAGCAAAACTCCTTGAAAATGGTGATATGTGGGAACAGGAATTGGCGAAACGGTTGGAGATGGATGCTCCTTATAGGTAGTTTGTAGTTGGTGGTTTGTCGTTTATAGTAAGAATTTCTTATTATATTCAAGGCAAACTAAACTTTAACTACAAACGATAAACTACAAACGACGAACGAACTTATGCTAATAGCAAACATATTATTTTACATATTCGCAAGTGTGCTGGTTCTTTCAGCGCTTGCGGTTATTACTGTGAAAAATCCGGTGCATTCGGTGCTGTTCCTGATTTTCTCATTTTTCAATGCGGCAGGTTTATTCGTGTTGCTTGGGGCGGAATTTATCGCCATGCTGCTGGTGATTGTTTATGTTGGCGCGGTTGCGGTGCTGTTCCTGTTTGTGGTGATGATGCTTAATGTTAATTTCCATGAGCTTAGGGCAGGGTTTGTAAAATATCTACCAGTTGGTATTTTTGTTGCCGTTATTATGTTGCTTGAGCTGGTTTTAGTGATTGAATATTCTGTTGCAGGTGGCGGCGTTATGGCAAAAGGCTCTTCCCCTATGGTTGAGGGGGTGGCAAATACTACCGCGCTTGGTATGATACTTTATACAAAATATGTATATCCTTTCCAGCTTGCCGGAATAGTGCTTCTGGTAGCCATGATTGGCGCAATTGTACTTACGCACCGCACACGTGAAGGGGTGAGAAAGCAAAGTGTAAACAAGCAGGTTAGCCGTAGCCGTAAAGATGGTGTGGAGCTTATAAAAGTACAGAGTGGGAAAGGGGTTTAAAAATGGAAGTTGGTTTAATTCATTACCTGATTCTTGCTGCGATACTTTTTACAATTGGTATCAGCGGTATATTCCTGAATCGTAAGAATGTGATTGTTATATTAATGTCAATTGAGCTAATGCTGCTTGCGGTGAACATTAATTTTGTGGCATTTTCAGCCAGCTTGCAAGATATGGTGGGGCAGGTTTTCACGATATTCATATTAACGGTAGCTGCGGCAGAAGCGGCAGTTGGCCTTGCAATATTGGTGGTATATTATCGAAACCGAGGCAGTATATCGGTAACTGATATAAATATTATGAAAGGATAAAGGGGATTTAAGATTTATGATTTTAGAATTAAGATTTTTTAAACAAATTGGTTCTAATTTAAATCATAAATCTTAAATCATAAATTTTAAATTAAGAAATAAAATGATTGGACTAATAGTTTTTTTACCACTCCTTGCCGCAATTTATGTGGGCTTGCTTACCCAAAGGATCAGCAATCAGGCTGCGCAATTGATAACCAGCACTGCATTGGTTATATCGGCGCTACTTTCTGCTGTGGTGTTTTATAAGGTTTTTGCTTATGGCGAACCTTTGGAATTCCAGATTGGCAGATGGCTGGATATCGGTAGTTTTAAAGTGGATTGGGCGCTTCGCGCTGATAGCCTTACATCGGTAATGCTGGTGGTGGTAACTTCAGTGTCAGCCCTTGTGCATATATATTCATGTGGGTATATGAGCCATGATGAGCATGTGCCAAGGTTCATGGCGTATCTTTCCTTATTCACATTCTTCATGTTGATGCTGGTTACCAGTAATAATTTTATCCAGCTTTTCCTCGGCTGGGAAGGCGTTGGCCTTTGTTCTTACCTTTTAATCGGCTTTTGGTATAAGAAGGAATCAGCCTGTAACGCGGCAATGAAAGCTTTCATTGTAAACCGTGTCGGGGATTTTGGCCTTATCCTTGGAATTTTCACCATATATATGGTGTTTGGCAGTTTAAGCTTCGACGAAGTATTTGCAGCAGCTCCTGAAAAAATCAATGCTACCATAACTTTCCTGGGCAGTACATACCATGCGATTACTGTGATATGTGTGTTGCTATTCATCGGTGCAATGGGAAAATCTGCGCAGCTTGGACTGCATACATGGCTACCCGATGCGATGGAAGGCCCAACCCCGGTTTCAGNNCCGTGAAATGGTGACAATAGTGGGCGGTGTTACGGCTATATTTGCAGCAAGTATTGCCATAACCCAAAATGATATCAAGCGAGTGATAGCTTATTCCACCTGTTCACAGCTTGGTTATATGTTCTTTGCATGTGGTGTTTCGGCTTATTCTGCCGGTATTTTCCACCTGATGACACACGGCTTCTTTAAAGCCTTATTGTTTCTTGGTGCTGGCAGCGTGATACATGCTATGTCCAATGAGCAGGATTTGCGCAAAATGGGTGGAACCTGGAAAAAAATCCCGCGGACTTATGCAGTTATGTGGATTGGCTCCCTTGCCCTTGCCGGAGTATTCCCGTTTGCCGGATATTATTCTAAGGATATAGTGCTTGAAGCGGCCTATGCTGCTGGTGGTTTTGGCGGAATTGCATTCTGGCTTGGTATAGCCGCCGCTTTCCTTACTGCATTTTATTCTTGGCGCCTTATTATTATGGCTTTCCACGGCAGGCCGCGGGCATCTGAAGAAGTTATGCACCATATACATGAATCCCCATCAGTGATGATGTGGCCGCTTTATTTGTTGGCAATTGGCGCAATATTCTCCGGTATGGCTGGCTATAATGTGTTTGGCATGGTTGAGCCGGGCGGTGAGTTCTGGAAAGGCGCTATATTTGTTCTTGAAGAGAATAATTCCCTGGAAGCTGCGCATCATGTGCCTGCAATAATTAAATTCTTGCCAAGCATAGTTGGATTACTTGGTATAGCGCTTGCATATGTATTTTATATGTTTGTGCCAAACTTACCTGCAATTGTAGCTTCAACATTCAGACCGGTTTATAACTTCCTGCTGAATAAATGGTATTTTGATGAATTGTATGAATTTATCTTTGTGCGCCCTGCTAAAGCCATAGGAAATATATTGTGGCGCGTTGGAGATGTTATGATTATTGATGGAATGGGGCCAAATGGTGCGGCATGGCTTTCTCAGAAATTTGCTGGCGGCCTTAGCCGTGTGCAAAGTGGGTTTGTTTATAGCTACGCCTTTATCATGTTAATCGGCATGATTGGGCTTATTGGATGGTTCTTAAAGTAAGAATGTAAGTGAAAGGAGAATGTAAGAGTGTAAGTAAGAAAAACGATGCAATATAAGAGTTTAAAGGTTTATACTATACCCACTAACACTCTTACATTCTCCTTTCACTTACATTCTTCTAATAAAAAATGACAGAATTAAACATATTATCATTACTAATGTTCCTGCCGCTTATTGGCGCGGTGTTTATTGCGTTATTTGTAAGCGGTAAGGATGAATTAGAAATAGCCAGAAATGCACGCAATACAGCGTTGTGGGTTACGATTGGCACATTCATGTTCTCGCTTCTTTTGTGGCTTGGTTTTGATTATAACACCAGCGATTTCCAGTTTGTTGAAAAATTCGAGTGGATTAAGGGTTATAATATCCAATATTATGTGGGTATTGACGGCATATCATTCTTCTTTGTGCTGCTTACCACATTCCTGATGCCTATTTGCATACTTGCCGGATGGAACACAATCACTAAACGCGCTAAGGAATATATGATTTGTTTCTTGGTTATGGAAACCATGATAATAGGCGTGTTCTGCGCTCTTGATCTACTATTATTCTATCTTTTCTTTGAAGCTGTGCTGATCCCGATGTTCCTTATAATCGGTATCTGGGGCGGAGACAGGCGAATTTACGCATCATTCAAATTCTTCCTTTATACACTGGCAGGTTCAGTGCTGCTGCTGATTGCTATAATATATATATATAATGTAACCGGTACGACTGATATGGTTACGCTGATGCGTGAATTGCCGTTATTGCCGCTTGATGTGCAAAAGTGGCTGTGGCTGGCGATGTTTGCGTCTTTCGCGGTTAAAATTCCTATGTGGCCTGTACATACCTGGCTTCCTGATGCGCACGTGCAGGCACCTACCGCAGGCTCGGTGATACTTGCAGGTATCCTATTGAAACTTGGTGGTTATGGCTTCTTGCGTTTAGCACTCCCTATGTTACCGCTGGCAAGTGAGCATTTTGCCAATCTTGTTTTCACGCTTAGCGTAATTGCGGTGATATATACTTCACTTGTGGC
>DITJ01000090.1 GCA_002422795.1 Alphaproteobacteria bacterium UBA6187
GGAGGTTTAGCAGTTGGGATAATTACCATCCAAAGCTGAAGCTTCGTATAGTATGGATTATCACTATTCGGATGAAATGCAAAAACAACCTGTAAAAGAAGAAGCGCAGGAGAATGCGCATCGTTCATTACAGGCTATAACACGACGTCCGTCAGGAAAACCAACATCGCGTCCTTCAACAAAAAATCCAACAAATCCCCCTAGTCAATTTCCAACCGAAGATGATTTTGATCCTTGCGCCAGAAGAAAATTATCAGAAAAAGGAGATTTTTCATTTAAAGAGCTTAAGGAAACACTTACAGATATAAACAATAAATTTTCAATTGATGAACTTAAATCTGTTATAGCCAAGTTCGGTGACGTTTTAGCAATTAAGGGCATTTCCGAAAAGAGTGCTGGTGTAGATAGCCCTCATAGCGATGGTGATTTTGGAACTCAGTTCAATAAAAATGCATTGGGGCAACTACCAGAAGGCAGTAAAGCAGGACAGTACGACTGGGCGAAAGAAAATAGCTGGGGGCGCGCCAAAGATAGTAGCTGGACTAATTATCTGAAAGAAGAATCCGACAAGAAGGAAGTAGAAAAGCATGGCTCCCTACGAGTTGGCGGGTAGTTTTTAATCCGCTTACCTAAACAGCTTTCAGCCGGCATTATCTTTTCTGTTTGCAACCGATAATGCAATAGATTATTGTCATCCCACATTCGGGATGACAATAATCAGGAATAAACATGACAGGCTTTGTAAGGGAAACCACCAAAAAAGGCGCACCATCTTGCGGCCTTTATATTAAAATCCGGCAGACTGGTAAGTCATTTACATTACTTGAGAATTTAAAGAAAATATGCTTCGGGGTAAATGCCTCTAAATATGAAAAGAATATGCATGTATTTGAATATACAGGCAAAATAACCAAGACCGATGAGAAAGAATATATAGCTGCATTAAAGGATTACCTGCAAGCACAAGGCATGATTTTCATCCTTAGGGAAGGTATTGAAATAGCAGCAGAAATAAAAGCCGATGGCGTTATCGTAAAAACATTTGCGGAAAGTAAAAAAGCGCGCGAAATACTGGGTGACGAAGCAATTATCGGTATAAGGCTTGCAGCATCCCGCAAGAAAATAATTGAAGCGCTAGATAAGGATATAGATTTTATCAGCATTCCTATAACGGCTAAAAATAATAGCCTGGTAATGGATTTACTACATTATTGGTCGGTGCGCACAGATAAACCATGCCTGATAGAAGGTAATATAAGCAATAATGAATGCAAGAGCCTGGTGCTTTCAGGGGCGTCCTTCATAGATGGCAGTAATTATATTCTAAAACACCCTTCCGGGGCTTTGCAGGCAGTAATAAATATGCTATATGCAATTGATGTTGCTATTCCAAGTGAGACAAAACATTAAAGGGGATTTTTTATGGCGCTTACGCCAAAACCAGCCATACTTCAAATTAACCGTTACAAACAAGGCCTTTCGAAAGCTAAAGGCAATAAACGGATAATAAAATTATCTTCCAATGAATCGCCGCTAGGCGCAAGCCCGAAGGCAATTGATGCTTATGTGCAGGCTGCAACTGATATGCACCGCTATCCTGATGGCGCGGCAACATTGCTACGCGAGGCAATCGGCAAGGTTCATAATCTTAATTCTGAAAGGATAATCTGCGGTGCGGGTTCTGATGAAATTATCGCAATGCTTTGCCACGCTTATGCTGGTGATGGCGATGAAGTGTTATATACTGAATATGGCTTCCTAATGTACGCAATCTATACACGTATTGCAGGGGCAACCCCGGTTACTGCCAGGGAAGAAAACTTGCGCGTAAGTGTTGATAATGTGCTTGCTGCAGTAACCCCGCGCACTAAAATTGTGTTTATAGCCAACCCGAATAACCCTACAGGCAGTTATATATCGAAAGATGAGTTACTGCGCCTGCGCCAAAACCTGCCGGAAAATGTGCTGCTGGTGATTGATAGCGCTTACGCCGAATATGTTTCCAATAAGGATTACACCGCGGGTGAAACTATTGTTGATATGGGCAAAAATACGGTAATGACCCGTACTTTCTCTAAAATTTATGGGCTTGCATCGCTGCGTATCGGCTGGGGCTATTGCCCGGAATCGGTTATGGATGTTTTAAGCCGTGTGCGTGGACCGTTTAATGTTTCCACGCCTGCAATACTTGCCGCGCGCGCTGCGGTTTTAGATACTAAATTCACCAGGCAGGCCAAAGAGCATAACGATAAATGGCTACCATGGCTTACCAAAAAAATGGAAGAATCCGGCTTAAAAGTATATCCAAGCGTTGGTAATTTTATACTGGTTGAATTTGGTGAAGGTGCTAAAAATGCTGATGCTGCCAATGATTTCCTGATGGAGCAGGGCATAATCGCCAGGAATGTAGCTAGTTATGGTCTGCCTTCATGCTTGCGCTTTACTATTGGTACGGAAGAGGAAAACGAGGCGCTTGCTGAAGCGATTGAGGAGTTTTATGGGGTTTAAGCTGTGCAGTTCCATCTCCCTGAGGGAGAGGGCGGATTTCTCCAATTTTCTTCTTCAAAATTGGTAAGAAATCCGGGTGAGGGGGATTTCAGGTCCAGGAAATAAAGAATCCCCCTCACCCCTTGTACTAGAAAAAACAGTACCTATGTACTGTTTTTTCGGTCTACAAGCCTCGCCCTCAGGGAGATGGAACTAAACAACTTAACCCTAACCCACAAAAACCATGCGCCCGGAAATATTATTCCCAGTTTTTGCAAATATAACCTCCCTTCCCGGGGTTGGGCCAAAAACCAAGGCGCATTACGAGCGGCTTACTGGCGGCGGCAGGATAATTGATTTACTCTATCATCGCCCAATTGCTATTATAGACCGCCGAAAAATGCCGCCATTATACCAGATGCAGCATGGCGATGTAATAACTGCGGTTGTGAAAGTTGACCAGCACATACCGCCTAAAAATAAAAGCTCGCCTTATAAAATTATCTGTTCAAATGCAACAGGCGGAATAACTTTAGTGTTTTTTAATGCCTATGCTGATTACCTGCATAGCAACCTGCCGATTGGGCAGGTTCGGG
Source organism: Alphaproteobacteria bacterium UBA6187 (assembly GCA_002422795.1). Classification (GTDB taxonomy): domain Bacteria; phylum Pseudomonadota; class Alphaproteobacteria; order Rickettsiales; family UBA6187; genus UBA6187. The sequence continues at coordinate 3,084 of DITJ01000090.1, forward strand.
TTATAAGCGGCCGCGCGGAAACATTCGGTGGTTCTTTGCAAATGCCGCACCCGGATTATATAGTGCCAGAGGCGCGCATAAATGAAGTGTTGCGGATAGAGCCAATATATCCGCTAACTTCCGGCCTTAGTATGCGTGTTATTGGTAAAACTATTAATGAAGCCATAAAGAAAACACCTAACCTGCCCGAATGGATAGCCCCGGAAATGCTTGAAAAAAACAACTGGCGTAGCTGGAAAGATTCTATTACGGTTTTACATAACCCTAGGGAAGAAGCCGAAATTGCCATACAGGGTAATATTTTGCGTAGGCTTGCTTATGATGAAATACTTGTCCATCAACTGGCACTGAAACTTAACCGCAAACTTCTGCATTCCAAGAAAGGCCGGGCAATAAAAGGCGATGGTATTTTACGCAAAATCCTGCTGGATAAACTACCTTTCGCATTAACCGAAGGGCAGAAGGAAGTTATAAAAGAAATAAATGCCGATCAGGAATCAGAAAACCGCATGGCGCGGCTGCTGCAAGGCGATGTAGGCTCCGGCAAAACCGTGGTGGCTTTATTTGCCGCTCTAAATGCCGTTGAAGCAGGAACGCAAGCCGTGATTATGGCGCCAACTGAAATACTGGCGGGGCAGCATTATAAATGGATAGAAGGGCTGCTCCAAGGGATGAANNTTCATCCCTTGGAGCAGCCCTTCTAACCGGCTCCACGAAACCCAAAGAGCGCGAAGAAATTTTAGCCAAACTGAAAAATGGTGAAATAAATATAGTCATCGGCACCCATGCTTTATTCCAGGATAAAGTGGAGTTTGATAATTTAGGGCTGGTGGTGATAGATGAACAGCACCGCTTCGGGGTAAAACAACGCGCGGCACTCGCTGAAAAAGGCAATAACTGCGATATACTAATAATGACAGCCACCCCCATCCCGCGCTCACTTACCATGGCGATTTATGGCGATATGGAATGCTCACGCCTCACCGAAAAACCATCGGGGCGAAAAACCATTGATACGCGCGTTATGCCGTCAAACAAAATTGGTGATATTGTGGAAGGTTTAAAACGTGTAATTGAAAAGGGCGAAAAGATTTACTGGATATGCCCGCTGGTGGAGGAATCGGAAAAATCAGAACTTGCAGCGGTGGATGAGCGTTTTTCGGCTTTTAAACGTATATTTGGTGATAAAGTTGGTGTTGTGCATGGCCGCATGAAGGGCGATGAGCGGGCAAAAACCATGCTGGAATTTAAAGAAGGCAATATTGATATATTGGTTGCCACAACTGTAATAGAAGTTGGCGTTGATGTGCCAGATGCCACCACCATAATAATAGAACATGCTGAAAGGTTTGGGCTTTCGCAGTTGCATCAGTTGCGCGGAAGGGTAGGTAGGAACGATAAACAATCAACCTGTATACTTTTATATTATGGCCTTGGTGAAGTTGCCAAACAAAGGCTGAGCATCATGCGCGAAAGTAATGATGGGTTCCGCTTAGCAGAAGAGGATTTAAAAATCCGTGGTGGCGGTGATATTATGGGTGAGAAGCAATCCGGCCTGCCATCATTTAAAATCGCTAATTTATATGAACATAGCGATTTATTCCAGGCAGCCGGGCGTGACGCAGCAACCCATCTTGAAGCAGACCCTTATTTTAAATCAGAGCGCGGCAGGGCGCTACGGCTTTTATTCCATATTTTTGAATATGATTTGCAGGAGAAAGTTCTTGGGGCATAAGGCCGGAGGGATATAAATTCTTTTATGACGTAAATTTGGAGTTTTTAATGTTAAAAAAACTTGACCTATCCCAAAACTTAATCTAGTTTACCGCGCCTGTGGCGGGCGTAGCTCATCTGGTTAGAGCGCCAGTTTGTGGTATTGGAGGTAGCGGGTTCGATCCCCGTCGCCCGCCCCAGAATGAAGTTTTAAGAAGTCCTATAAAGTCCCATTTCCCCTTGCAAAACAACGATAATCCGCTATTATAACTCCTAGGAAGTCCGATACAGTTCTAACTAATCCTAGGGAGTTTGGGGATATAAATGGGGATATAAGAATTATCATATACAATTTATACCCCCTCGATACCCCCTTATAAATTCATGCCACTAACTGATATACTTTGTAAAACAGCAAAACCTCAGGATAAACAGTATAAATTGGCTGATTCCGGGGGAATGTTTCTATTAATAATGCCAAATGGCAGTAAATATTGGCGGTTAAAATACCGTGTTGCCACCAAAGAAAAGGTTCTAGCCATGGGGGTATATCCAGAAGTATCCCTAAAAGAGGCTAGAGACAAGCGTGACAGCGCAAAGAAGCAAATTGCTTCCGGCTTTGATCCTTCTGAAGCAAAGAAAGAAGAAAAACGCCAAGTAATATTAAAAACCGAAAATAGCTTTGAAGCCATAGCCCGTGAGTGGCATGAAAACCAGAAACCTGCCTGGACAGAAAAACACGCCAGAAAATCAATAAGACGCTTAGAGAAAGATATATTCCCTGCGATAGGCGCAAGACCGATAACAGAAATAACCCCACCAGAACTATTATCCGCAGTGCGGGCTATAGAAAAGCGCGGTGCAACCTATACATCCCATACCTGCTTGCAAAAATGCGGGCAGATATTCCGCTATGCCATAGCCACAGGCCGGGCAAAACACGATATATCTGGTGATTTACGTGGCGCACTCAAAACCCGCAAAGCCGGAAATTATACCAGCCTACCAGAAAAAGACTTACCAGAGTTCCTACAAAAGCTGGAAGAGTATGATGGCGACTTACAAACCAAGCTGGCTTTAAAATTACTTATACATACTTTTTTAAGAACTACAGAAGTACGTGGCGCAAGGTGGGAGGAAATCAACTGGGATAAAAAGGAATGGCGCGTACCTGCTGAACGCATGAAAATGGGGGAAGAGCATATAGTGCCGCTATCACTGCAAACAATTGCAGTGCTGGAGGAATTAAAGCCTATCAGTGGGCATTTTGAAAATATATTCCCTAACCGCATAACCCCTACTAAATATATTAGCGAAAACACCATGCTTTACGCTTTGTACCGCATGGGATACCACAGCCGCGCTACCCCGCACGGCTTCCGCGCCACTGCCTCAACTATCCTTAATGAAAATGGCTTTAAGAATGATGTAATAGAACGCCAACTAGCCCATGCAGAACGTAATAAAGTACGCGCCGCCTATAACCACGCGCAATATCTCCCAGAAAGAAGGGAAATGATGCAGTGGTGGGGGGATTATTTGGAGAGGGTTGGGGGGGAGTAGAAAGTTTGGAGTAATTAATTGATACATAATAACTTATATTCGATTTATTTCTTTTAAATTGTTCTCTTAGTTTATTATATAGTCAATTACTCCCACTAAAAGTG